>JBJXEY010000038.1:0-2616 GCA_046153355.1 Burkholderiales bacterium | reverse complement strand
CCATGGACCCGAAATTACCGTACGACACGGCGCGTGATTTCACGCCTCTTGTCAATTTTGGCGAAGGCCGCTCGGTGCTGATCGTGGCGGCCAGTTCACCCTGGAAGAATTTGCTGGATTTGGTCGCGTACGTCAAAGCGCGTCCGGGCCAGGCCAATTACGCCTCCGCAGGCATCGGCACCATTGCGCATTTAAACAACGAGTCGTTCGTGCAGCAGGCCGGATTGCAGGTGGTGCATGTGCCGTACAAGGGTACGGCGCTGGCGGTGCCGGATATTCTCTCCGGCCAAATTACTTTCATGGTGGATTCGATCACCTCCGCCACGCCTTTAGTGCAAGGCGGCAAGCTGCGCGCTTTGGCGATCAACGGCGCGAAGCGCTCGGCGACCTTGCCCGAGGTGCCAACTTACGTAGAGGCAGGGTTAATCGGATTTCAATCCGGCAGCACTTATCAGGGAATGTGGGGGCCGGCGGGATTGCCGGCGCCGATCGTGCAGCGGCTGAACAACGAGTCCAATCGCATTTTGCAAACCGCGGAGACGCGCGAGGCGATGGCCAAACTTGGCGTTGAACCGGTGGGCGGCACGCCCGAGGAGTTCGGGCAGACCGTGCAGCGCGATATCGCGCGCTGGTCGGAGATCATTAAACGCGGCAATATCAAGCCGCAGTAGTTAATGCGTATTGGTTACTGCGTATCGGTTACTGCGGGTATCCGTCGCTGCCGATATCGCGTGCTGCCGATATCGCACAGTGGGCTGAAAACCCGCGTCCTTATTAGCTCTTCAAGAAGGGCACGCCCAATCGCAAGAGGTCGTCGAAGGCATCCCAATGCACCATGTGTTTGCAGCCATTGACGATATGTAAATTAATATTGGGCCGCATGCTCTTCAACAATTCGGCGCGCTCGCCCGTATGCGCGCGATCTTCGCGGCCAAAAATCATCAATAGCGGAATTTGCAAATCGGTGAGCCGATCCCACAGGGGTTTGGCCGGCGCGGCGGCGCCGGCGGGGGCGTCCGGCGCCTGACGCTCCTGGTGCGCGGCGAAGTTGCGGCCGGTCATGCGGCTATGGCGAATCGCCACATCGTCATCGGAAATCAAGGCGTGATTGAAGGTATCCGCTTGCAAGAGCTTGCGTGCGTCATCAAGCGTCGGCTCTTTTTGCGCCATGTCCTTGTCCACACGCGCTTGCACCGCTTCGTATTTGCCCACTTGAGCTTCGGTCTGCGGCGGCAACAGGGTGCCGGTGCCAAGAATAATCACATGCGAGTAGCGGCTGGGATCGTCCAACGCCAGTTGAATGGCAAAGCCGCCCGAGCGCGAATGGGCGATCAGCGCTGTTTTCCCCAGGTCTGCTGCATCAATAAATTTGGGGATTGAGTTACGTTGTTGCGGCAAGGATTGCTTGGCGGGTATTTCTGAGAGACCAAACCCCGGAATATCGAAGGCCACCGCGCGAAAACCGGCCTTGGCGAAAGGCGGAAGATTGCGTAGAAACACGTCCGCCGAGGAGCCCAGCGAGGCGCCATGCAGAAACAGTACCGAGGGACCGGTGCCTTCTTCGATGTAGCGCAACTTCAAGCCATCGACGCTGACGTATTTATCCATCGGTTTGATGCGTTCCACGCTGTCCATGGGAGTGCTCCTTGTTGGTAAGCTTTGATTCTAATCCGCGCTCGTTGCCAGCGCAGGGGCGGCGCTGTTACATTGCCGCTTCCTAATATTTGAGAATCCCCGGTGAGCCAAACCCCATTGCCCGAAACGTTGGTCGTGGAGCAACGCGAAAATGTTTTGCTTGTGCGCCTTTCGCGACCGGCCAAGCGCAATGCGATCAACGATGGTTTGATGGAGGCCATCGAACGAGTTTTTGATGCCATCCCGGACAGCGTGGGCGCCGTGGTGTTGCATGGTGAAGGTGCGAATTTCAGCGCGGGGTTGGATTTATCTGAACTCACCGAGCGCGATGCGGTGGAGGGGGTGATGCATTCTCGCTTCTGGCATCGGGTTCTGGAGAAGATTCAATTTGGCAAGGTGCCGGTGGTTGCGGCCTTGCGTGGCGCGGTGATTGGTGGTGGCTTGGAGTTGGCATCTGCTGCACATATACGCGTGGCGGAAACCTCGGCCTTCTACGCACTTCCCGAGGGCCAACGCGGTATTTTTGTCGGCGGTGGTGGCTCGGCGCGGATTCCTCGTTTGGTTGGCGTGGCATTGATGCTGGACATGATGATGACTGGCCGCGTGATAAAGGCGGAGGAAGGTAAGCCCTTGGGGTTTTCGCAATACGTGGTTGAACCGGATCAGGGTTTGCCTACTGCCATCGAATTGGCGAAGAAAATTGCCGGCAACGCGAAAATGACTAATTACGCGTTAATGCCCGTGTGGCCGCGTATCGCCGATGTCAGTCAGGAGGCCGGTTTGATGATGGAGTCGCTGGCTGCATCGATCGCGCAATCGGCCCCCGAAGCCAAGGCGCGGGTGCGCGATGTCCTGGAGAAACGCGCGGGGAAAGTGGAGGTGAAGTAAATGCAAGTGCAAGGGAATGCGGCGTGGGTAACCGGTGGCGCCTCCGGTTTGGGCGAGCAAACCGCGCGGCGCTTGGCCGCAGCTGGCGCCAAG
>JBJXEY010000031.1:0-4451 GCA_046153355.1 Burkholderiales bacterium | reverse complement strand
GCCGCCCATATTGCTATTAATCCCCGTCAGGACTTCGAGATGACGTTGGAGGCTCTCGAAAATTGGGTAGAAAAAAATTGCCGGAAGTGGCCAGAGGCTACCGATTGGTTGCAAACTGCCTGGAGCGTTCCCGTGGACCACTGGGCGGGCGAGCAAGCGCGAAAAAAACAGAATTGGAATCGCGATCTGCTGGCAACGCGGCAGAAACGCCGCGAGAGTTTGTTGAAACACCTTTCATCCATCTATGACGGAACCGCGCCAGCCGGGCTTGTGGGTCAAGTGGCACTGGCTTACCAGGGCCGATATTCCGATATCCGGGGTGATACGCCCATCGAGCGTGTTCAGGAGTTTCTTGCCGGAACGCGGGATGAAGCTGTAGCCGCCGTTGCTGGTCTGGAGGAAGCGCTAAAACGACCGGACCTTCCAAATTTCGATGAAATTTTGAAAATCGATATTGAAGGCCGCTCGCATTACATTCGCCCGGCATGTCTTTTGGCAGCAACCCTCGCTTTTCAACGCGATCCAAACGTGATCGCAATCTGGGCTGACGAATTGGTCAAAGACCTTGTTGCATTTCGATTAACTGAGGGCGTCGGCAACGAGCCCGATTGGTTTCTTGCCCTGGCATCGCAGCGGGCGTCTGTGATTGCGCCAGTGTTGGAACGATTCGGCATCCAACGATTAAAAAAGGGTACAGATACGCAAATCCCGGGCCTTTGGTATTTGGCACAAGAAGACCGGTTTGCCGAGCTTGCCAGACTCGTAATTCCTACACTGCTACGCCGGTTTCCGGCGCGAGCGAAAGAGCGGCATTTGCGGATCTTGAATGGGGAGCTACTCCCAGCGGCTGCTCGACACTTAACCACTATGGAAGTCGGCGCAATACTCGCCGAGCGGCTGGCGCTTAAGAGTCTGGATATCCCGCAACGCATCGCCTACCTCGTCGCCGGGTTACCCAACGAGGGTGAGAAATTTTCGCGCGAGCTTGTGCGTTTGGTAGGAACGAGCGAGTCGATGGCGGCCCATCTTGGTCGCGCATTCGAATGGCAAGGAACTCGAAACGTGGGCATGTCACTCCTGCCTACCGCCGTCCTCGCCAATTTGATCGAAATGATCGCTCCTTTTGCCCCGCCTCGCCGACCTAGCGGTGTGTATTCAGTTGGCGACGCGGCCCAGCGGCGCGAGTGGGTCGATCATTTCATTAAGCAGCTTGCAGCGGACGCTTCGAGCGATGCAACGACTGAGCTTAAGCGGCTTGCCAATAGCGCAAAGTTGTCTAATTGGAAGTCAGCGATTGATGATGCCGTGTTCGATCAGTCGAGGGCGAAACGAGAGATGAGTTTTCATCAGCCAAGCATGGAAGACGTTGCAAACGTACTGTCTTCGCGTTCTCCCGCGAATGCACAGGATCTAGCGGCGTTATTTCTCGATCATCTGTCGATCGTGGAGCAGGAACTGCGTGGCGACAATACGAATGGGATGAGGCTTTTTCGCCGAGAGGACCGCGTTACGTCAAAGTCGGAGAACGAATGCCGCGACATTTTGAAATTCCGCATGGCCGATAGGCTCAAAAGCCTGGGTATTGGTCTTGAAAAGGAAGGGCAGGCGGCAGAGGACACGAGAAGCGACTTGCGCGCCGAATACATAAAAAAGGGACGACGGATTGTTGTGCCGATCGAGGTCAAGAAAGAAAATCATCGCGAGCTTTGGTCTGCTTGGCGGACCCAGTTATCCGCCTATATGCTCGATCCTGACGCCGAGGGCGTCGGAATCTATTTGGCTCTCTGGTTCGGGCAAAGTCCTAAACCGACGCCGGAAGGTAAGAAGCTGCGCACAGCGCAGGAACTTCGAGAAGCATTGATTTCATTGGTTCCCGAAGATTTGCGCTGTCGCCTGCATGTTGCTGTGTTGGATCTTTCGATGACAAAACCTCAGTAAGGGCTTGTTTCCCCCATCAATTGGTGCCGCGCTTGCGCGCGTAGCCTTTTGTGGAGTGCCTCTCCCAAATCTATGTCGAAGACTGTATCTGCAGTTCCTTCAAGTTGTGCAGATCCGAGTCCTCATCCATCGAGAAGCGATCACCAAAGTCATACATGTCGTCGTGCTGGAAGCCGTCGTAGCTCTGGATCTCCCACCAGTTGTGGTCAAGATCTTCCAGGTAGAACGAATACACGCCGTGTTGATCGACCACATCAAGCACCTGCTTGATTTTGAATTTGTCCTTGTTGGCAATGGCGTCGCGGTGAACGCGGTCGACTTCCGCGCGGCTGCCCACATCTAATCCCCAGTGATTGAGCACGTTGCAAGGATGCACCGCAGCGCCCACCTCGACGCAGACGATGTGAAATTTCATGCCACAGCGAACCGCCATGGCGGGCTTGGCGTGGCGCACGCATTCCATGCCAAGAAACTCTTCGTAAAATTTTCGCGAATCCTTCAGGCTGTAACACTCCATGGTGCCGTGCGACATGACATAGGGCTTAACCACGGAATTTTTGTTGTTCGGTTCGAACGCTGCATCGGTGATTTGCATTTCAAATCCTCCTTGAGGTTGGTTTTGAACAGGACTGCATTGAAAAACTGGTCAAACGGTCTGTGTACCTAACTCCCTACGCCGCAGGCGCGCCGGCCCGATCGGCCTCGGTTAAAAATGAATCGGCCAAGAATTCGTCCTCGGGCAGCTTGCACTGTTCGGTGAAATCTTTGCGTGCGGAATCCACCATCACCGGGGCGCCGCAAGCATAGACCTGATAGGCGGAGAGATCGGGGAAATCCTGCATCACGGCGCGATGCACGAAGCCTGTGCGTCCGGTCCAGGCATCGGCGGGCGTGGCATCCGAGAGCACGGGGATGAATTTGAAGCCGGGGTTCTCGGCTTCCCATTGTCGTGGCAGATCGAGCATGTACAAATCGGCCTTGGCGCGGCAGCCCCAATACAGGGTCATGGGGCGGTTAATTTTTCGGCGTAAGGCATATTCGACAATCGATTTGATCGGCGCAAAACCGGTGCCGCTGGCTAATAGGATCATCGGTTTGTCGCTGTCCTCGCGCAGATAAAACGTGCCCAAGGGACCTTCAAAGCGCAACAATTCGCGTTCTTTCATGGCGCTAAACACGTGATCGGTAAACAAGCCGCCCGGCGTGTGGCGCAGATGCAATTGCAAATCGGTGGTGCCTTCGACGCTGGGCGCGGTGGCAATCGAATAGCTGCGGCGCTTGCCGTCCTTCAATAAAATATCGATGTACTGCCCGGCGGAAAACATGAAGTTTTCGTTCATCGGCAGTTTGACATCGAGGATGGCAACATCGGCCACCGGCTTTTGCACTTGCTTCACGCGGCAGGGAACGATTTTCGGTTTGATGCCGACCAGCGACAGTTCCTTCAATTCAATAACCAGATCGCTCTCGGGTACCGCCGAACACAGTAGCGCTAAACCCATGGCGCGGTGTTCGGGTGGCAGGTAGGCATCGCTCACCATGTTGGTGCCGTAGCTCACCGACCCTTCGATGATTTTGCCGCGGCAGGTGCGGCAGGTGCCGGCGCGGCAGCTATAGGGCATGGCGTGGCCTGCGGCCAGGCCCGCGTCGAGAATGCGCTTGCCTTCCTCGACTTGAAAGGTGTGTCCGCTGGGTTGGAGTGTGACTTGGTACGCCATGAAATTTCTCCGAATCTAGGTTGCCGTTGCAGGGCAAATGGTTGCTTCGAGGGTTCGAGCCGTTCGACGGGACGACCGCTATAGTCGAAGTGCAAGGTTATCGCGTTGCGCAAAACCGGACAAGCTGGTTCCCGCAAAATTGCTGGGTACAAGAACGCTGGTAACAGGTTTCGAGCAGGTGGTGATAAGGTTGCACATCGATTAGCTTGGCTACAAAAGCGGGCGTCGCAATCAAGGGGAGAAGCAAATGAATAGTCTTAAAGCTAAGTTGGCAACATTGGTTTTGGGCGCGGCTGCGGCGCTGGCGATGTCTTCGGGTGCGATTGCGCAGATGAAGATCAATGTTGGCTATGTGCAGACCGCCGATTCAATGCCGATGCGCATCGCCAAGGAGCGCGGTTTCTTCGACAAATACAAACTCGATGTGACGCTCACCCCTATTGCTCTAGCCTCCAACATTCCCGCCGCCATCATGGCCAACAGCGTGCAGATTGGTATGGGCACGGTGCCTATGCTCCTGCAGACCAACGAGGCGGGGCTCGGTCTGATCGCGGTGGGCGGTATGTCGCGCGTCACCAAGCAAAGCAATATCGTCAGTCTAGTAGGGCGCACCGGCGTCAAGATTGATTCTCCCGCCGATCTGCGCGGTAAAAAAATCGGCGTGCCGGGTTTCAACAGCATGATGCATGTGGTGCTGCAAAAGTGGCTGTTGGATAAAGGTGTGCAGCCCTCTCAGGTGTCGATGGTCGAGGCCATCTTTCCGCAGATGAACGACCTGCTCAAGGGCGGCACACT
>JBJXEY010000025.1:0-2533 GCA_046153355.1 Burkholderiales bacterium | reverse complement strand
AATGCGTGCCGCAGCGCGACCTGCGGAAGGAAACGCTCAAGTGGTGCGAAACCATGAAGGGCCATAGCGCACTGACCATCCGCATGACCAAGAAGTCGCTCAACTCCGAATCCGACATGCTGTATGCCTCATGGCAGCAAGGCATGGAGCTGCTCGCGCACGTGTGGGGCTCGGAAGAAGCCGCCGAAGGCATGAACGCCTTCCTGCAGAAGCGCAAACCGAACTTCCAGAAATTCCGCATGCGCGATAAGAAAATGCTGGCGGAGTACCTGGATGGCAATGCGCGGGATTTGAATGCGCCGCCGTCGATGCGCAAGAAGAAATAAGTTTACGAAACATTCCCTCCCCTTCAAGGGGAGGGTAAGGGTAAGGGTGGGGATGGGGTGCAGCGGTTGCGATTACCCCATCCCCCTCCCAGCCTCCCCCTTGAAGGGGGAGGAGTTTCTCACCACGCCGCCACAGATTGGCATACGTCGAGAATCCTCAAAGGCTTACAAATCGATGTCTTCGTCAAAACTCCAAGGCGCTGAAGGTGCCTTAACTGGCACCAAAGTCCTCGACCTAACCCGCATCTTAGCCGGCCCGCTATGCGCACAAACGCTGGGCGACATGGGCGCGGAGGTGATTAAGGTCGAGCCCCCCGGCGCGGGCGACGATACGCGTTCCTGGGGCCCGCCGTTCGCCGGTGAAGAGTCGGCGTATTTTCTCGGCATCAACCGCAACAAGCGTTCGATCACGCTCAACATGGCCGCCAAGCCGGGCCAGGAAATTCTGGCGCAGTTGATTAAGCAATGCGATGTGCTGGTCGAAAACTTCAAAGCCGGCACGCTGTAAAAATGGGGTTTTACCAACGCGTGGTTGGAAAAAAACGCCCCGCGCGTGATTCGTTGCTCCATCACCGGTTACGGCACCGACGGCCCCAAAGGCGGGCTACCGGGCTACGATTTCATCCTGCAAGCCGAATCGGGCCTGATGAGCATCACCGGCGAAACCGATGGCGATCCGATGAAGTATGGCGTGGCCATCGTCGATATCACCACCGGCTTGCTGGCGTGCAATTCAATATTGGCAGCGCTCAACGCGCGCCACCGCACCGGGCGCGGCCAGCATGTTGAAGTGTCGTTGTATGAATCGGGCTTGTTCATGCTGGCGAACGTGGCGTCGAACCACTTGGTGTCCGGCAAAGACGCGCGCCGCTTCGGCAACGGTCACCCGAACATCGTGCCCTACACCGCGTATCCGGTGAAGGACGGCATGATCGCCGTGGCAGTGGGCAACGATGGACAGTTTGTCAAATTTGCGTCGGTGCTGGGTCATACTGAGTGGGCCACCGACACGCGCTTTGTGCGCAACCAGGATCGCGTGGTGAACCGTGAAGCCATCGATGCCTTGATCATCGAGGCGCTCACGACCGAAGATGCCGAGTCGCTGACGGCAAAGCTGACGCAAGCGGGCATTCCCTGCGGGCGTATCAATAGCGTGGCACAAGCGCTCGCCGCGCCGCATACCACCGCGCGCAAGATGGTGGAAACGGTGACGCACCCGACTGCGGGTGAGGTCAAAGTGCTGGGTATGCCGTTTCGTTTCAGCGATACACCGCCGTCGATACGTCGCGCGCCACCTACGCTTGGGCAGCATACCGAGCAGGTGCTGGGGGATGAGCTGGGGTTGTCGGCGGAGCGGATTGCTGAGTTGCGGGCGCAGAAGATTATTTGAACCGCAAAGTCAAAAAAAGGGGTTCGATGTGATCAATAACCTTTCCCACGTTTCAATCGTAGTCCCCAGCCTGGACGCCGCCGCCAAGCGTCTGCAAGAAACCTACGGCCTCACAATCGGCGAGATCAACGTCAACGAACAACAGGGCGTGCGCATGGCCTACGTTGATCTGGGCAACGCCAAAATCGAACTGATGGAACCCTCGCGCGCCGATTCGCCGGTGGCGAAGTTTCTCGAGCGCAACCCCAGGGGCGGCATTCATCACTTTTGCGTCGGTGTGGACAATGTCGATGCCACGCGCGCCGACCTCACCAGCAAAGGCGCGCAAGTGCTGGGCGACGGCAAACCGCAATTCAATGTGCATGGCGAACGTATCGCCTTCGTGCATCCCAAGGATTTTCTTGGGGCCTTGGTGGAGTTGGAAGAGCATACCAAGTAGTCGTTGAATAGTTTCGTCAGCGTTTAGCGTACTATGCGCAGTGCAACTTTCACCGGGAGAAGACATCATGAAATTTATAGGCACGTGTTTTATTGCAGCGTCAGCCATGCTGACGGCGCAGGTTAATGTAGCCATTGCCGCGCAATCCGTGTTGTCGGATGCCGGCAAGGCCGCGATATCGCAAGTGGCCACGGTTGCAACCGAGCGCGGCGATGTGCCCGGTGTGGTGACGATGATCGTCAATCGCGAGGGTATTCTGTACGAAGGCGCCGCCGGCAAGCAGGATGTGGCGCGCGGTGTGGCCATGCCGCCGGATGCGATTTTCCGCATCGCCTCGATGACCAAGCCGGTGACTTCGGTGGCGATCATGATGCTGGT
>JBJXEY010000023.1:0-15128 GCA_046153355.1 Burkholderiales bacterium | reverse complement strand
CGGATCTCGGTCTTGCGTTTAGCTCCCCTTGCCCAGCCGCGACATCCACTTCATCTGCGCCTTCCCCGCCGGTAGCGGCGCCGATGTGTTGGTGCGCCATTTCGCCGAGAAGCTTCGACCCCTCATCAACCGTACGGTTGTGGTGGAAAACCGCCCTGGCGCCGGCGGCAATATCGCCACCGAATACTTGGCGCGCGCCAAGCCCGATGGCTACACCATGTATCTCTCCGGCGGCAGCGGCGTAGCAGCCAATATGCATTTGTTCAAAAAACCACCGGTGGATGTGGCCAAAGCCATACAGATCGCCGGCACTATCAATGTGCAGCCGTTCATGCTGGTGGTGGATGTCAAGAGTCCATATCAAGCAGTAGGCGAACTCACTGCCGCAATGAAGAAAAAAGGCAAAGCGGCAACCTACGCGACCTCCGCGCCCAATGGCACGGTGATGGGCGAAATCTACAAAACCATCACCGGCATCCAGGCAGTGGAAGTGAACTACCGCACCGGCGCCGATTCGTTAAATGAAATTGCCAGCGGTAAGCTCGACTACGCCATGCTCGATCCGGTACTGTCACTGGCACAACAGCGCGAAAACAGGCTTCGCATATTGGCGGTGAGCTCGGGCAAACGTCTTGAAGCAAGCCCGAATCTTCCCACCATGGCCGAATCGGGCGTCGCCATGGATCTCACCGGCTGGTGGGCGGCGATGGTGCCTGCTGCCACGCCCAAACCGGTGGTCGACAAAATCAACTCCTGGTTCGTGCAGATGGTGAGCTCGCCCGAGACGAAAAAGTTCCTCAATAGCTTTGGCGGTGACCCGTACATCGCCACGCCCGAGGCGGGGCAAAAACGTTTCCTGCAATCGATACAGGAATGGGGCGAATACGTGAAGCTGGCGAAGATTCAGCCGCAATAACGATATTGGAGAACATCGTGCAAACCACACACGCCCCACCTCGACTTGCAGCAATTGCCACCGCATTCACCACCACCTTGGCCGTATGCGCAGCGGCCATGCCTTTCGCTCTCGCCCAGTCCTGGCCAAACAAACCGCTTAAGCTGATCCAAGGGTTCGCCGCCGGCGGCAACGGCGACATCATCGCGCGACTGGTGGCGCAGAACATCACTGGCCCCTTGGGCCAACCGTTGATCGTCGAAGGCCGCACCGGCCAAGGCGGCAACCTCGCCGCAGATTTCGTCGCCAAGTCGCCGGCCGATGGCTACACCATCATCTTGCTCACCGGCGGACACGCCGTATCGGCTGCGCTCTACAAGCAACTGCCATTCGATCCGGTCGATGACTTCTCCATGGTGTCGTTGATTTCGCAGTTCGCGTTCGTCGCCGCCACCGCGCCGGATTCGCCCTTGAAAACCATGTCCGATGTGATTGCCATCTCGAAGAAAGCACCCGGCTCGCTTTCCTTTACCTCGGCAGGCACCGGCACCACGCAACACCTGGCCGGCGAATTATTCAAATCCATGGCAGGCATCGACATGATCCATGTGCCCTATCGTGGCGGCACCGCGCCGGTTACCGATGTCATGGCGGGGCGAGTGAGCATGATGTTCGAAACCTTCACCCCGACCCTGCCGCAAATCAAAGCAGGCAAACTGCGCGCGCTGGGCGTCACCTCGCTCGCGCGCTCCAACATTCTTCCGGAACTCGCGCCCATCGCGGACACCGTGACCAATTACGAAGTCACCTCCTGGATGGGCATCGCCGCGCCACCCAAACTCCCCGCACCATTACTTGAGCGCCTCAATCGCGAAGTGCTGCGTGCGGTGGCGTCACCTGAGATGCGCGAACGCCTCGCGGGGCTGGGCGCCGATGCGCGCTCGAGCACCCCCGCCGAAATGCGCGCGCATGTAGCGGGAGAAATCGGCAAGTGGAAGCAGGTGGTCGAGGTGGCGAAGATTGAGCGGCAGTAGGGGGTAGCTGCGACGAAGGGCGCCGAGCCCAAGCGCTGACCTTTCGATCATTCCAAGAATTGCGGTTGGTTGAGCGTAGAAACCGCGAAACGCTATATCTGACGCGCGTATTCGGGAATTTATTCCACATCTAATGCTCCGAAAATAATTCGGGCACAGCCTATTTGCGCACCAAGCCGGCAGGTCGATTTTTTACGCGAGAAATGCCTTGTGGAATTGCGATGGCACGAGGTGCCAAGACAGGCGCAGTGCGGCGCTGTGGCCGCGTGGCATGCAAAGCGTCGCAAATCGCATCGATATTGAAGTTAAATTTGCGAGCATAGGCATCGCGTACGCGATAGACCTCGGCAAGTATTGGATCGAATATAGCTTCGCCTTTTTTTGACTTTGCATTCATGAGTCTTCTCCCGACAATTGGTCCGGCGTGCATAGCAGCGGCGGATTGATTCCAAAACGCTTCAGTACGCTATCTATCTTAATTCGCATTTGTGCGTTGGCGATATGTCGAAAATTCCAGGTGAGCAAATATTGCGCCTCACTAACACCGGCGATCGCTATGTGCAACGCATCGACCGCCGCTTTCGCGGGTAGCGCTTTATCCTTCAACAAAGCCGCCGCAATCTCACGTGCCTCTTTCGATACTTGCACGGACGGGATTCCGGCCAGCGCGTCCATGCGGGACCGCGCCAGGCCCGCATCGCCTTGCCGCGCTTCTTCGATTACGACCGGCGACACCAATAAAGAAAAACGTTGTCGTTGCGTCTCCCACCAATGACGCGTTACCTCCTGGCGTCCTAGCGCCACCACATCACGGCCCGGTCGAGCGGTGAGATAACTGATCACGCTGGTCTCAATGTAGATTTTCGATTTCATTCGCGAATGGTAGCGCGTTCAGTCGGCCTTGCGGAGTGCGAGTGCGGAGCTCCCCACGCTATTGCAGCAGATAAGGCTCCATATAAAGCGACGCGACCTCGCTGCCCATCATCACAATAGACCCCGCCCGCCGGCTCTCGCCGTTATCGGTAAATTCAAATCGATACACGCGGCGGATGACGATGCGCCCTTCGTCGTTGCGCGCGAGTTTCAACGACACGCACTCCACCGTCTGATCGAGAAACTGCAGGCCGCTGCGTTCGCAAGCGCGCGGCCCCACCACGAGGGCGCGCTCGCGCACCTTGAGACTATCGAACCAGAACCAGATGAGCGCGGCAAAGGCCATGAGCAGAGAAATTTCAGACATAACGCGGGGCCCGCTGAGCAAACTTTACTGCCACGACTTTCTCCAAGCCAAATACTCCGATGGCCTCAGCCGATAACGCGCGATATTGCCCTCGTGCAGACTCATCAATTCAGTCTCCGCCACCTCGACAAATCGGGCACGTGACTCCAAGGAAAATTTTTCCGCCGCGCAAGCCCTAATGAACGCTATCGCCGCTTTTTTAGTCATGCCCTCGCGAACCACGTGAGCAATGGATTCGGCCAAGAGTGTTCGGTGCCGCAAGCGAAATGGATCTGGCTCGCCAAGCGATTGACGCACCGCCGAGTAGCGCGCGCACGAGCGCCGATTAGCCCAGACAAACACGTCGCGCAGCAATTCGATTCGATTCAATTCGTACACCGCCAGAATGCCGTCGATGTAGGCGCGTTCCGGAACATCCACGAACGCTAGCGGGCACACATTCGCGCGAATTAAGGATACGTTTGCCGCGAGACGCGATACGCGTTTGTTGACATCCTCGAAGAGCTGCAAATATGGCAGTTGCACCATGGCGAAAAAAGCTTGTTCGATGGGATCGTCGATCGCGGCGGCGGTATCGAGAAGCTGCTGAAAATATTCTTCGATTTGATGCGGGACTTCCAAAGGGTGATACACGGTTCGAGCAATACAGACGGGGATCGCCCGCAAGCGACCGCAGGCTCGCGCATCGAGCAAGTTGTCCGCGAGCAGCGCGTGCAGGCTCAAGATGGTGTAACGAGTGAACCCCAGTTCCCCGGCATCGGCGGCCAAAAACTCGATGGCGGACTTGTGATTCAAAATCATTTGCGCTTCCTTGGCGTTCTTGCCTTCCGCGGACTCGCCCAATTCCAGCGATCGCTCGGTCTCCAATAGCGAATAGGTATTGCCCTCCAGACGACTGGAGTTCCACGACAAATTAGGTTTCTGCCGTGGCAATCTGAGTGTCCGCGGCCTCGGTCAAATTTGAGTTCGCGGTTATACCGGATAGTCGATATCGGCTTGCTCGGCCCCGTCCCTCCACAAACAACCGCCCGCCGGCGACCAGCGCTGCGAGGCGACGCTGCAAAGTTCTGCGTGGCATGGCTGGCAATGCAACCTTGATTTCCTCTACCCCTGCACCGCCGGGGGCTTGGGCGATAGCGCTTTGAAAAGCGTGAAGTTCGACATTGGGAGGTTTTATTTGCATAGCTCGCGGCGATCTCGCCGCCTTGAGCTAGCGCGTGGCACCGCCCAAGAGTATTTGCCTGTTTGGACAGCACCCCGCGTTCGGAATACGTCCTGGCACCCCAATCGTCGATGTCCGGGTCGCGCTCGCGAACCGGTTCGTAGATCTTCTTGCAAGCGGTCGATTCGTCGCTTACAAACCAACCCATTGGCGCGTTTATTTACCGGCGCGGCGGCAGCCGAGGACATTACCTTTTTCGAAGTACACAAGTCCTGGGCCGCAAGCCATTTTGCTCGCTGGCGGTTTGACGCCACAGGAGAACTCCCCGGTGTTCTTATTCACGGAATTCGCAACCAATTGCCAGCCATCCGGGCATGCGGGCACTGCGGGCGCGCCCTTGGCGCCTGCCGCCGCTTTGGCATCCGCCTTGGCATCAACTACCGGAGCGGCTGCCGCCGCAGTAATAGTGACCGAAGTCGCGGCTTTGCCATTGCAGCCAAAAGTTTGCCGCACGCGCTGACCGATTGCCTTGACCGAAAACGTACCCGGCTTGGTAAAGTTGTGCTCGAAGGTGCGCGGGAACATACCTTCCTTTTGATTGATGATGCGCGTGTCCGGGCTGTCGCCATCGCCATATTCGATGTAAAGGCCACAGTTGTCGCCTTCATCGGCGGTGCCGGATACCGTGAACTTTATGGTGGCCTTGCCATTCTGCAACACTGCCGTGGCGACGCTGGGTTCGATACCGGTGACATTGCCCGCCGCATGCGCGTTCGAAAAAAAGGCTACAGCGAACGCGGTAAGCGTCATCAATTTCCAGTCGGTTTTAATCATGATTGTCCTGTCGTTGGTGGGTTAATCGCGAAGTCGCTAATCCGAACCGATAAAACCGATAGGGCAGGCAAGCATGCGCAATGCCAGTATATCCACGGACGGCGAATGCTTGGTCAGCAAAATGTATCGCACGGGTCTTTTTAACAATATTTTTCGGATTCACTCGATTGCATCGCAATTGCCGCCGAAAACTTTTCGGCCCAATTTCGAGACGACGCAAACGCGGAGAGCACCGCGATTTCAAACAAGTTCGCCTCACCCATCGGGTGACTGCCTACTATTCATCGAATACCGCAACCTGCCTGAATCTGCGCCAAAATGCCTGGCGTCAAATAATGTTTTTAGGATTAAAGGAGATCAAACATGGCACGTATCAAGCACATCGCAATATTTTCGGAAGATGCTCCGAAACTGGCCGCCTTCTATGCGGAGGTGTTCGGCATGACAGTAACGCCCGGCACTCAAGGGGATATGTGGGTCACTGACGGCTACATGAACTTCGCGTTGCTTCAGCGCAAAAGTAGCGCATCACCAGCAATCGGCATCAATCACTTCGGCATCGAACTGGAGCCGTCGGAAAAGGAAGCCGTGTATGCCAAGCTCACGCAAATGGGCCTGCCGCCCGCCGACCCGCGCGGCAATTCGACCACCGTCAGGCCATTCGTCGAAGATGCCTCGAAGGACATCGACGGCAACCGGTTCGACCTGACAACCGGCATGCGTGACATCGATGACGAAAAGGCGCGCACAGATGAACGACTGGCTCGCGAGAAAGTCTAAATTGAAACAGGAGAGATATATGGCCCCACACCTAAATCAGGCATTGTTCTGCTTGGTTCTCGCCGCTACCGGCAGTCTGGCACAGGCGCAGTCCTACCCATCCAAACCTGTGCGCCTCATCGCGGAGTTTGGCGCCGGCAGTGGCGGAGATCTGCTCCTGCGAGCCGTGCAGCCGGGTATCGCGGAATCATTGGGACAGCCTTTAATCATCGAGAATCGACCGGCGCCGATGCTGTTACCGGTCTGGTCTCGGACCAGATTCCGGTGAGCTACGCCATCCTTGGGTCCATCGGCCCTCACCTGCGCTCCGGCAAAGTGTTTCCGCTGGCGCGCGTCGGCACACGCCGCTACGACGCATTGCCCAATGTCCCCGCTATGTCGGAGCTGGCGCCCGGTTTCGAAGCGCCGCCATCCTGGACCGGACTTTTCGGACCTGCGAACCTGCCATCGGAAGTGCTGCGGCGTATCGGCAACGATTCCGCGAAAGCAGTGCATCAACCGGCTATAAAAGCCAAGATGGCCGAAGCAGGATTCGAAGTGATCGGCAATACCCCGGATTAATTTGCCGTGCTCATCCGGCGACAGATCGACCTGGTTGGCAGGATCGTCAAGGCGGCGAACATCAAGCCCATCGATTAGGAGAAGCGATATGCCGATCTCGCCCGTAGTTATGCCAGTGGTTATCAATGTCGACGAACTGGAATGGGGCAAAGTTCAGCGCGGGCGTGTGAACGCCGTGCGCACCAAGCAGTTTCCGCTCGACAGCGGCATTCCCGGCGTCGTGCTCGAGTTTTCCTATGCGCTTATTCCGGATGGATATTTCACGCCGCGTCACCGGCACAGCTTCGATCAAATCCGCCTCGGGCTGGATGGTGTTTTCTGCATCAAGGGCATCGATCTCGGGCCGGGCGACTGCGGCTACTACTCCGAGGGCGTTTATTACGGGCCGCAGCAGCAAAAGGGCGACGCCATCATCCTAATTCTGCAATTTCAGGGGGCCAACGGCGAACGTTTCTTAAGCAATCCGGAAATCAACGAGACCCATGCCCAAATGGTGAATGAGGGTGCCGTCTTCGAGGATGGCGTCTACCGGGGAAAAAAGCAGGATGGACGGCCGGACAACAAGGATTCGTTTCGCGCCATCTGGGAACATCGGCTGGATCGTAAACTCGAGTATCCGAAGCCGCGCTACCGCGATCCGGTGATGATGCAACCCGAGCGCTTCCGCTGGATTGCCGACCGCAGCCAGCCCGGCATCGCCATGAAGCATCTGGGTACCTTCACGGAACTGCGAACCGGCGTCGCGTACCTGCGCATGGCCGCCAACGCAACACTGCCCGGCGGCAAACAGGGCGATGCCGAAATCCGTTATCTGTTGGACGGAGAAGTGACCTATGGCGACAGACGCTGCGGCAAGGGAACGTATTTCTATCTACCCTGCGGCGCCGATGTCGAGAATTTGCGCGCAACAAACGAAGCAACGTTTTTTACTATTTCGCTGCCCATGCTTTCCCAATTGGCGGCGCCGGAGAATGCGGTCGGCAAAACTCAGGCTGACTCTATGGCCACCGCTTAGGCGACTGTGAATCGCCCTTCGTTTCGTGGAAGCCATTTGGTTTTAGTGAACGCCACAGAAGTAACGGGCTCGGCGATGACCCCGGTGTCGTCCAGGTATGACTTTCTTCGCGCGCCAGCCGTTCCTGCTGACGCCCTCGCGGCCCCGTCCTAGGCCAAACCCTTGCCCGGATTAATCACGTACTTGGAACCAGTGGCCCGCTGCCCATAGACAGCAATGGCGCTCGGCTGCAGGGCTTCCGATAAAGATACGATCTTCGAGTAGCTGCTCGCAAAGGTGGTATTCAGCTCAGCGGCGATCCGCGCTTTGAGCGCCTGTACGGCCTGCGGCCCGATGCGCGCAAGGAACGGGGTCAAGAGCCAACCGCCCATGCCCCAGGCCATGCCGAAGGTGCGCACGAATTCGGTGGGCGTGGTGTCCAGGCTGCCGTATAGGTAGACCTGCTTGTGGGTGGTGGAGCCGTAGCGGCTGTATTCCTTGGCGTTGCGGTTCAGCGCTGCTTCCATGCAACCCAGGATCTGTCCGCCCAATTTGCCGCCGCCGGTGGCATCGAAGGCAATGGTGGCGCCGGTGGCGACGAGGGCATTGGTCAGATCTTCGATGAAGTTCGGCGCCGACGAGTTGTACACGTGGGTCGCGCCGAGCGAGCGAAGGATGGCTTCCTGTTCGGGTTTGCGCACGATGTTCACCAACGCAACGCCATCCTTGATGCAGATCCGGTTCAGTATCTGGCCCAGGTTCGAGGCCGCCGCGGTGTGCACCAGCGCCGTATGGCCTTCGCGCCGCATGGTTTCCACCATGCCAAGCGCTGTCAGCGGGTTGATGAAGCAGGAGGCTGCCTCGACAGCCTGCGTTCCCGGCGGGAGGGCGAGGCATTGCTCCACCTTGAGCGTGCGGTACTGGGCATACATGCCGCCGCCGAGTGCGGCCACGGTCTGGCCCAGCAGCGCCTGCGCGGCAGCGGAGGTACCGGCGGCGATGACTACGCCGGCGCCTTCGTTACCCAGCGGCAACGACTGCCCGAGCCGGCCCGCCATGCTATTCATCAACCGCTCTGGAATGCTGGCCGTGATCACCGGCTGCTCGGCGCTACCACTTAGCTTGGCGGTGCTCATGTCGGCTGCGCCAAACAACAGCCCGATGTCCGAAGGATTGATCGGCGATGCATCGATTCGCAGCAGCACTTCGTCGGCCGCAGGTTCGCGCACCGGCGTGCTGCGGAGGGATAGTTCCAACTCGCCCGGTTTAACCAGGGAGCGCAGTTGCAGGCCGGTGCGGGGCGGGTGACTATTCATGAATGGCTTTCAAAGTGGCTATACCCTGCATTGTGATCCAGAGAGCCGGTCAATCGAAATATTAACGTTCGATGAACGCTTGAACTTGAGTACGGCAAGCCGAAGTGAATCAGCCGGTCTCGAGCCGCGTTCCGTTCGCGTCGGCCGCCAGCTACGGACGGTGAACCAGTCGTGAGGTACCATAATGGCAATTTAATACAGTCTGCCGGACGAGCAGACTGTTCAAAATATGCTCGAATGGGCTCGCTAATGGATAAAAGAGAACTACGAAGAACCGTCAAGCAAATGGTGCGACGGATTGTCGAGAAATTTCATCCTGACCAAGTGATTCTTTTCGGTTCGCACGCGCGAGGGACGGCTGGACCAGATAGCGACGTGGACCTGCTAGTGGTCATGCCAGTAGCTGGATCGAGACGCGCGAAACAGCTCGAAGTTCGTATGACATTGCACGAGTTTAATGTGCCGAAGGACATCATCGTTACTACGCCCGAAGATTTCGAGTGGCGCAGGAAAATTCCCGGGACGATCGAACGGCCTGCGTCGCGCGAAGGGCAAGTCGTCTATGCGCGAATCTGAACGCACGCCTAGCGTCGTTCGCGAATGGGTTGGGAAGGCCGAAAACGATCTTACGAACGCGGTTCATACGCTCAAGCTTGGTGCCCTTGGGCCAACAGATACGATTTGTTATCACGCGCAACAATGCGTCGAAAAGTATTTGAAGGCCTTGTTGGTCTTACGCGGGATGGATTTCCCCAGGACCCATGATCTGGAGAAGCTCGCATCGATGTTACCGGCTGGGACCAAGGTCGGCATTACCGCTGGTGAAGAGGCGAGATTGACGGAGTACGCGACCGGGGCTCGGTATCCCGGATCGGGCGAAATTCCGTATGCCGAAGCCAAGTACGCCGTGGCGATGGCACGGCGGGCGAGGAAGGAAGTTCGCCGTTTGTTGCCACGCGAAGTTCTAATGCGAAAGAAAAACACCCCACCGCGCTAGATAGAAGCTATTCACACGGACAATATATCGAATTAGGAGAATCCGATGCCCACCGTCGATGCCGACACGCATGTCTACGAAACCGAGGACACCTGGGAATTCATGGATGCGGCAAGCGTCGCGAAATACAAGCCGACCTGCGTTTAGCCGGCCAATCCCGACCCCAAGCGTCCGCCGACGCGCTACTGGATGGTGGAGGGCCGGCGCCGGTTGCGCTTTGGCGATAACGACAAGGTCACCGGCACCACAGTTAATTCGCGAGAGCTGCTCAACCCCGAAGAGCGCGTGCGCCACATGGTTGATTTTGCAAAACAGCTCTATGCAGACGCACGCATGAGCCCTGCCGAAATGGATCTCTAGTTCATGTACGACGGCTTTAGTTTTTTTGTGCTGTGGTGGATGGAAAATCTGGGCCTGGTACCACGCGGCGAGGCCGGCGCATACATTGATGGCGGCAAAAGAATTGCCATCGATGGCGAACACCCGCTCAACCCGCATGGTGGGCAATTGTCGGAGGGGCGCCTGCATGGCCATGGCGGGATACTTGAGGCAGTGCAGCAACTTCGCGGCACCGCCGGCCCGCGGCAAACTTCACCAAGAAATACCGCGATCATCTCCTCAGTGATTCCGGATGCCATCGGCGCGGCAGGTATATTGGCTCGGGAGTGGCACTGAACATGGCAGACCCCGTCAATATCAATACCCGTGAGGGCCAGGATCAATTAAAGCGCATGGGCGTGAAACCCTTGCCGCTGCCGGACGATCTCACACGGCCGTTTTGGGATGCCGCGCGAGCGCATTCCCTACACCTGCAACATTGCCCACACTGTGGTGTTGCGATTCATCCGCCGCGCGAGAAATGCCCGCAATGCGCAGACTCTACGTTTCAGTGGAAAGAGGTACCTCGCCTGGGTACGGTCTACAGCTTCATCGTCGATCACCGGCTGATGGTCCCCGGGTTCACCGAGCCCTATATCGTGGTGCAAGTAGTTCCCGATGGATGCCACGAAGATTGCGTGCGCATCGTCGGCAATCTGCGTCACTGCGCGCTCGAGGAGGCGCGGATCGGCATGCGGGTCGAGGACCCTATTCGAAGACGGCCCCGAAATCACCCTACCGCAGTTCAAACCAATTTAAAGTTCCCGTCGCACGATGGCCGCGCCGTCGGCAAGTGCCTTCAATTTGCCGAACGCCACATCGCGCGCGAGATATTTCATACCGCAATCCGGCGCGAGAATCAGCCTTTCGGCAGGGATGTGTTTCAGGGCATTGCGCACCCGCGCCGCGACTTCATCCGCGGATTCGATGCGGTTGTCCCCGAGGCTGATCATCCCCAGCACCATTTTTTTGTTGCTCAATGCCTTCAACACGCCAAAATCCACGTTGGGCTGCGCGGCTTCGATGGAAATCTGTTCGACGCTGCAATCGGCGAGCTGCGCGAGAAAGGTATAACCCGCCGGCTTATTGAAGACAACGTACGCGTAGCCAAAACAAAGATGCACCACGGTGGGCCCTGGGATGCCTTGCAACGCACGGTTGATCACTTTGACGCCATAACGATTGGCGGCCTCGGGACGCGCCTGCAGCCACGGGTCGTCGATTTGCAACACATCGGCCCCCGCCGCTTTGAGGTCGCGCAACTCCTCGTTCAAGGCAATGGCGTAATCGAACGCCATTTCTTCTTCGTCTTTGTAGAAATCGTTTTGCGTCTGTTGCGCCATGGTGAAGGGGCCTGGCACGGTGATCTTGATGGTGCGGTTGGTGTTCTTACGCAGGAACTCAACATCGCGCATTTCCACTGCGTGTTTGCGTCGAATCTTGCCCACCACACGCGGCACAATCGATTTGTTGCCGGTGCGCGCCACAGTTTCGCCTGGGCGTTCCAGGTCAATGCCCTCCAAGGCCGTGGCGAAACGATTCGAATAACTCTCGCGGCGAATTTCCCCGTCGGTGATGATGTCGATACCGGCGCGCTCCATGTCGCGAATGGCGAGGATGGTGGCGTCGTCCTGCGCTTGTTCAAGAAACTGCTCAGGAATGCGCCAGATTTCCTTGGCGCGCACCCGCGGCGGCATTTTCGAGGTGAGCAGGGCGCGATCCACCAGCCATTCGGGTTGCGGGTAGCTGCCCACTACTGTGGTGGGCAGCAGGGTCATTGGCATCGGTAACTCCACATGAAAGGTCTCATAAATGTTTAACTTTATTTAGCCGGAACCAAGTACCTACGTACCTAATTGCCATATGGTGTTATTTATTTTAACAACACCCAAAAGGGGCCAGGCTCGATTTTCATCCGATCAAAAGCCAGGCCTCCGAAAAATTAAATCGAGCCTGGCCCCTTTTTCTATTTGAATTTGGCCAGGAGTTTTTCGCTTTCGCGCGCGAGGATGCCGACATCGGCGCCTACGGCAACGAACAAGGCGCCGACATCCAGCCAACGTTTGGCATCGGCCTCGACACCGGTCAGGATACCCGGTGCCTTGCCGCACTTACGGATGCGGCGAATGGCGTCATCGATGATGGGCATCACCTTGGGATTGTTGGTCTCTCCGACGTAACCCAACGACGCGTGCAAATCGCCGGGGCCGACGAACACGCCATCGACGCCTTCGACATTGGCGATGGCCTCGAGGTTCTTAAGACCCAATTCAGTCTCGATTTGCAAGAGAACGCATAGTTCACCGTGAACCGCTTTGGGATAACCCTTGATACGCCCGAAACGCGTCGCGCGCGTGGTGCCCGCCACGCCGCGCACACCCTGTGGCGGATAACGCGTATAGGCCACGGCATTACGCGCCTCTTCCTCGGTTTGAATATAGGGAATCAGGATCGAACGCGCGCCAATATCCAAGGTGCGCTTGATGGTGACCATGTCGTTCCACGGCACGCGCACCACCGACTCCGTGGCGTACGGCGCGGCAGCCTGCAATTGATGCAGTACATTTTCCAGATCGGCGGGCGAATGTTCGGTGTCGATCAATATCCAGTCATAACCGGCGCCGGCAATCACTTCGACGCAGTAACTATTGGCAAGACTCGACCAAAGGCCAATTTGCGCCTTGCCGGCGGCCAGTGCATGTTTGAATTCGTTTCTTGGCATATCCATTATTTTTTCTCCGCGCGAACTTGTGCGAGCGCCTTTTCGCGCCACATAGGCCAGGCGCGGTTGTACTCCTGCGCCGGCACGGAAGCGGCCTGCTCCGCGTCGTCGATATAAGCAATTTTTCCACCGGGCCCGGCAATCATCATCGCCTGCATTTGCATGCGCGCGCTCAACTCCAAGTAAACACTTCGACCCACGGCGCGCTCCAGCGTCTCGCCTACCGTGACCGAGCCGTGCCCGCGCATCAACGCAGCGGGATGTTTGCCCAAGACTTTCGCCAACGCCTCGCCCAGGTAAGGCGTTTTCACCAAAAGATCCGTGCCTTTTTGCGCGTCGCGGATCTCAAAATTGGGTAAGCCATTACCGACGAACGCCGCCATGTGAAAAACCGCGCGCATCGGCACATTGGTAAGACTGAAAGGCACCACCGAAGGCGAGTGGTTGTGCACCACCGAGACGATGTCGGGCCGCGACTTGTAAATCTCGCCATGAATGAAGCGCTCCCTCACCGACTCGCGCCCATTGGCATCCAGCGGCGTGCTCTCCAGGTCGTATTCGATGATATCGGTCTCGTGCACCTTCTCCGGAGCAATCGACTTCGCCAGAAAATAATGCTGGGGATTTTTCTCCGAACGCACGCTCACGTGCCCGTAGGCGTCGATAACGCCATGTTCGGCGAGGATTCGATAGGCGGCGACAAGATCTTCAATCTGACTCATGAACTTTCCTTTTTTAGCGTGGCCCGCGCGGGTGAACTAAAGCTATCATTGGCATTCGCGACACGGCGTACTCCAGCGTTCACAAAACGCGGCTCGCGAATGAAGGCGCGGATTATTTCACGCGCCTCGCGTTCCTGCATCGAAGATAGACAAAGGTTTCTGGCGATGAGTATCGATTCTCTGGTCATCAACGACCCAAAGACCCAGCAGTTCCTGGTACATCGATCCACCATGGTGGACGCGGCAATCCTTGAGCGCGAGCAGCGCAATATTTTTGATCGCTGCTGGATTTACGCCGGGCACGAATCGGAAGTTCGCTCACCCGGTGATTTCAAGACGCGTACGCTTTGTGGCCGCCCGGTGATTTTCTGTCGCGACAGTCAGAACAAGATTCGCGTGTTCCTCAACACCTGCCGCCATCGCGGCGCGATCGTGGCGCGCGAGCCCGAGGGCAATGCCAAGTCCTACACTTGTTTTTATCACGGCTGGAGTTACAACCGCGATGGAGAACTGGATGGTATTCCGGGCAACGACGCGTATCCGCAATCATTCGATCGCAACGAATACGGCTTGACTGAGGTGCCGCGCGTCGATAGTTATCGCGGTTTCGTGTTTCTCAATTTCGATAAGAACGCGGTAACGTTGAAAGAATATTTAGGCAAAGCCACCGAATACATCGACCTCGTGCTCGATCAGTCCCCCTCAGGGCAAATGGAAGTTATTCAAGGCACGCAGGATTATGAAATGCGCGCCAATTGGAAGTTGTTGGTGGAGAATAGTTTCGATGACTACCACCTCCTCACCACCCACTCTACCTGGCTCAATTATTTGAAAAATGCCGGCGTGGAAATGAAACGCCCCGAGCGTGGTCAATTGCTGCCCTCGCATGGCAAGGGTATTGACCTAGGCAACGGGCACGCTACCACCGACAACGTCAACTTTCGCGGCCGGCCCGTGGCGAAGTGGATTCCCATCTATGGTGAAGCAGCCAAGCCAGAGATCGAGCGCACCCGCGAGGAACTGGTCACGCGCCTGGGCGAAGCGCGCGCCGCGCGCGTCGCGGACACCAACCGCAATCTCATCATCTTTCCCAATTTGTTGATTGCCGATGGCTCCTCGGTCACCATCCGTACCTTTCACCCGCTTGGCCCCGAGCGCATGCGCGTCACCGCCTGGGCGGTTGGGCCGAAGGAAGAGTCGCCCGAGGCGCGCGCCATTCGCCTGGATGCGTTTCTCACCTTCTACGGCCCCGGCGGATTCGCCACGCCCGATGACGTTGAGGCGCTGGAGATGGTGCAGCGGGGTATCTCCTCCACCTGGCGCGAAGTGCCGTATTCGGTGATGTCGCGCGGCATGGCCAAGGACGGTGAACAACTCAACACCGACGAGCTGCATCTGCGCGCGTTCTGGGTGCATTGGGATAAATTAATGCGGGACGAATCGAAGCGAGGTGGATCTCATGGCAAATAATCCGTCCACCACCCAAGCCATGC
>JBJXEY010000015.1:0-2891 GCA_046153355.1 Burkholderiales bacterium | reverse complement strand
ACTGTCAGCAGCGCCGAGTCATACCAGATTTGGCGGCGGGCCAACGCCAGTGCGGTGCCCACGACTATCAACTCGTAGACTTGTAGTGCGAAGAAGGCGAATAGCAATTTACGCGTTTCATCGCCGTTGAGAAATCCGGGATCACCGGAAAGCTTATCCACCCCAAACAACAGAAAGGCGGCGCTGCAAAGAAAGAATGGATTGCAGACCAGCAGTCGGCGCATCCAGTGGCGCCAATCTAGAGTGGAGATTGTTTCGTTGGACTTGGTCTTGGTTTCGGGCAGGGGAAGGAGCGGGGAAGTAGTTTCCGAATTCATAATTGCCTCCATGGGGTTGACGGTGAAAGAGGACGTAGTGCGTGAATCCGGCGCATCTAGCGTTTCCTTCACGCGGGAGAACCATGATTCTAGTCTGATTCATAGGCTTCGTTGGAGAGTCGCATCACTCGTGCCACTTCAGTTGCACAAAGTGCTGCTGCATTGCGGAACGATTTACTGACACGCTCCACCATTTTTGCTTCAATCGTCCCGACCATGGCACACGCGCCGAAAGATCTGCTCACGGATTTGCTGCGGAGGGTGTCGCGCTCGTTCTATCTCACGATGCGCGTGCTGCCCGGCGACATTCGCCCGCAAATCAGTCTCGCCTACCTGCTGGCCCGCACGTCGGACACGATTGCGGACACGAAAATCGTCCCGGCGTCGGCGCGGCTCGAGGCGTTGCAGGCGTTGCGCGAGCGGGTGCGGGCCCGTAGCGAGAAGCCGCTGGATTTCCGTGCGCTGGCGGGACGGCAGCGTTCCGTCGGCGAACAGGTGTTGCTGGAGCGCTTCGAGGAGGCGCTGGTGGTGCTCCAATCGTTATCCTATTCCGACCAGCAGCGCGTGCGCGAGGTGCTGGACATCATCATCAGCGGGCAGGAATTGGACTTGCGGCGTTTTTCTCACAAGAACGGCGCAATGACCGCGCTGGCGACTGACGCGGAACTGGATGATTACACGTATCGCGTGGCTGGCTGCGTTGGGGAGTTTTGGACGAAGATGTGCCGGGGGCATCTGTTCCCGCATGCGCCATTGAAGGATGTCGAATTGCTGGCGAACGGTGTGCGCTTCGGCAAGGGGCTGCAAATGGTGAACATTCTCCGCGATCTTCCGGCCGATTTGCGCGCAGGGCGGTGTTATCTGCCGATGGAGCGGCTCGTGGAAACCGGCCTTACACCCGAAGATTTGCTGCTGCCGGAGAACGAGGCGAAGCTCAAGCCGCTCTACGAGGATTACTTGCACCGCGCGGAGTCGCACCTGACGGCGGGGTGGGAATACACGAATTCTCTGCCGTTCCGCCACGTGCGCGTGCGGCTGGCGTGCGCGTGGCCCGTGCTGCTCGGCATGGACACGCTCCACAAACTACGACGGGGCCGCGTGCTCGACCCGGAGAACCGCATCAAGGTGTCGCGTGACGCTGTGCGCGCGATGATCTGGCGGACGTTGTGGATGTATCCGCTGACGAAGCGGTGGCGGGGATTGCTGGTGAATTCGCCGGGGCCGGGAGCGAAGCTCAAAGCCTAAATCCAAAGCTCAAGGGAGGTTCCAATGGTTTACTTATGCCGAGCAATGCCCGGCGCACCGCTTACAGACTGTTGAGCAGCTCGCACAGTCCCGGGATACGCGCCGGGTCGAGGTCGGGATAGTTGCCGATATACCAGCCGTGGAAGTGGACGTGGTCCACGTGGGGATATTTTTCGAACTCGCGCTCGCCGACCCACTTCCGCGCGTAGGGCTGGCGGAGTTGGTTGCCGCCGCCGGCGGTGCCACGCCGGAATTTCACACCTAGCCACTTCGACAAACCTGCAAAGTCCGATGGGAAGAACGGGAAGAGTTTTGAGTAGCTTCACCAATTCAATCAAGGAGTTCGACCGAGCAAACCCTTGATCCATCGGATGCAGATCAAAAACATCGCTTGCACCGGCTTCCGCCTGTTGTGAAGATGATCGTCGTCAAACCCAACGGGGGTTTTCGCCGAATTAGCATCCAAATCCTGCCAGGTCCCGAATAGCCGATCGTAGATTGTTAGCACGCTGAAATTCTTGTCCCAATATCGCTGTTCAGATGAATGATGGATTTGATGTCTTGATGGATTGATAATCAGATATCTTCCCAACCATCCCCGCCCCCAGTCCAAACGCGAATGAACGGCTATCTGATAGACCGTGTTGAGTAGGCTAAATGCAACCAAAACATCCGGCCTGATGCCGAGGAGCGCAGCTGGGATGGCTCGGAACGGCATTCCGACAACGCCTTCAATCGGATGAACACGAAAACTGTTGATTCCGTTAAAGTCCGTGGCGGCATGATGCACTTTGTGGATTTCCCATAAGAATCGCGTGTGCATCAGTCGATGTTCCCAATACATAAAAAATGAGTCCGCCACAACCAATGCCACAAACTGCAAGATTGGATGTGCCTGGCGCAACAAGGACAACCCGAAATAAATTTCGATCTGCCGGTTTAGCCAATAGCCGATACCAAGCCCCATCAATAACGACAACAACCGCCCAATGCCGGAAACAGTGATGTAGAAATACACAACGTCCTCGTGCGCGGAAGCATCTGTCGCTTGATTCAGCAGGCGCTTTAGCGCGCTGTTGGCATAACCGAGCCTCCAGCATTCAAACGCAATGAACCCAAATAAAATTAAAGTAATGGCCGCCGGAAAACGAAAAACTTTGATGAGGAAATTGATTTCAAAAAAACGCGGCAAATCCAGATGAGAACCCGGCGTGTTCAGCCAAGTGAAAATGACGTGGGCAAAAATGTTGAAGAAAAAAATCCCCCCAAGTGCCAAACAAACCAGTAAAGCAATCTTGAAAGATTTCATTTCCAGCTGGGGTTATCTCC
>JBJXEY010000004.1:0-16689 GCA_046153355.1 Burkholderiales bacterium | reverse complement strand
TGTGTGGCTTCTTTCTCGCCCGTCATGGTGGCAAAACCCGCCTTGCCGACCGCGTCGCCACGCGAGTAACGCTCGGTTTTTTGCAATGTCGCGATACGAGCCGGAAGATCCTTGGCCGCGTTGAATTGCGCGCTGCAAACTTTTGCATAGGCCGCGATCACGGCGCTGTCGGCGCCACGCTTGACTAGCGTCTCCGAGGCACTCGCGGTTTTCCAACCCAGGGCATCGAAACCAGTCCAAACACTGATAATTGCTCCAGCTAACGCGCCCAGGAGAAAGGGTGTTTTGTCTTTATGCAGAGTAAATAGCGCCATTTTTGCTTTCCTATAAATGAGGGGAAAACCCTCGGTGCGGCAGGTTACGCCTATCGTTGTATGGGGTCTATGTGAATTGCGCCACCCCCCTATAATGCGCTGCCGTCCTTAGGTCGCTAAATTTCGGGCTTGGACGGCTATACAGATTTACGAACTCACCCCAAGGAGAGGTCAATGCAAATGCCCAAGTCAACGACAGCAACCGGTAATCGCGCTAAGTGGCGCTATGTCTTGCCCTATATGTTTGGTTTGGCCAGTTCAATTTTGGCGGCGAATCAAGCTGTTGCGCAGACCTGGCCGCAAAAAAACATCAGGGTGATTATTGGCTTTGCCGCCGGCGGCACGCCGGATTTCGCCATTCGTATCGTCGCGCCAAAGTTGGGCGAAAACCTTGGCCAACCGGTGATCGTTGAGAATCGTCCCGGCGCGGGCGCATCCACTGCGATGGAGGTCGCGGCGCGCGCGCCCGCCGATGGCTATACGCTAGCCGTCGGCACGCTCGGTTCGTTGTTGTTCGCCAAGGCCTTATTCCCCAAGGCGGCGTTCGATCCCATAACGTCGTTTGATCCAGTCAGTCTGTTCGCCAAGACGAATTTTGTCGCTGTTGCGCAATCGAGTCTTCCCATCAAGAACCTGCGCGATCTGATCGCCTATGCCAAGGCGAATCCGGGTAAATTGAGTTACGGCTCGTCAACCCCCGGCAGCCCGCCGCACATCATCGCGGAGATGTTTAAGTCGCAAGCTGGTGTCGATATCCTGAGTGTGACCTACAAGGGTTCGGCGGATGCCGGCGCGGCGTTTCTCGGTGGCACCGTACAGATGATTTTCGATGCCTATCCGACCATTGGGCCTCTGGTTAGCGCGGGCAAGGCAATCCCCCTGTTGGTCACTGGTTCCACGAGGAAAAAAGAGTTGCCGAATGTACCCACAGCGGCGGAAGCTGGCATGCCCGATTACACGATTGAATCCTGGATCGGCCTGGTATCGGTCGCGGGTACGCCGGAGCCGGTGCTGCGCCGTTTGAATAGCGAAGTGGTGCGCATTATGTCAACCAAGGATGCGCAAGACGGTATGGAAAAAATTGGTTTGGAGCCGGCGAGCAATTCGATCGAACAATTTCGCGCCCTGGTGAAATCCGATTGGCCCAAGTGGAACGCCGCCATCAAGGCCGCGGGCGTGACATCGCAATAAGGGTGAGGACGATATGGTTACCGCTGTAGAAAACGAAACCCTGGTTCGCGTCGGCCAAGGCACGCCGATGGGCGAATACTTTCGCCGCTTCTGGTTGCCGGCCGTACTTTCCGAAGAAGTCCCCGCGCCCGATTGTCCGCCGGTGCGCGTGACCATGATGGGCGAGCGGCTGATCGCGTTTCGCGACTCAAACGGCAAGGTGGGCCTGATGGCCGAATACTGTCGGCATCGACAGGCGGATTTATTTTTCGGCCGCAATGAAGAGGGTGGCTTGCGTTGCGCCTATCACGGCTGGAAATTCGATATCGACGGCAACTGCCTCGATATGCCCACTGAACCGGCCGATAGCCGCCTGCGCGCCGAGGTAAAGGCCACCACCTATCCCTGCCAGGAGTATGCCGGCATCGTTTGGGCCTACCTGGGGCCGAAGCACCTGCCGGTGCAATTCCCGCAATTGGAATTCAACTCCTTGCCAAAAGAGCAAATTTTCATTCGCAAGAGCCTGCTCGAATGCAATTACATGCAGGCATTGGAGGGCCAGTTTGATTCTTCGCATATTGGTTTTCTGCACAGCTTTCGCGCGCGCCGCGATGGGGCGCCGTCGGTGGGCGGCATTTCGCTGGGCAAATCGGATGCCGCCGATTCAGTGCGCAATGTGATTCCGAAGATGGAAATCGAGGACACCGATTTTGGCTTCATGCTCGCGGCGATTCGCCCCGGCAATCCCAATTCCTACCTGCGAATCACCCAATGGTGCCTGCCCCTGCATACCTTCATTGCCAATCCGCCGGGCGAAACCCTATTGTGGGATGCCTGGGTGCCAATCGATGATCACCATACCTGGGTATATCGAGTCTCATATAACCCGTGGCGACCGATCTCCGATAAAGAGATTTACGAATTTAACAACGCGGGCCTGATGCCCTTTAGTGTGCAAAACCAACCGGGCACCTATTTGCCGGTGCGCAATCGCCGCAACGATTACCTCATCGACCGCATGCTGCAACGCGAATATTCCTATTCGGGCATCAAGGGCAACAATGCGCAGGATGCGGCGATCATCGAAAACCAAGGGCCGACGCCGATTTATGATCGAACACAGGAATCCTTGGGCGCGACCGACCTGGGTATCGCACGCGCGCGCAGGCGTCTGTTGGCCGAGGCAAAGGCCTTACAGGAAGGCAAGGAACCCGAGTTAGCGATGAAAGGCGATCTTTACAAGGTGCGGCCAATCGCCGTGTTTGTGCCCGAAGATGGCACGCCGTTTTACGAGCAACCCGAGGCCAAAAAATATATTTGGCTGTGAAGCCGTCAAGTTTGGCGGAAAAAATGGGGCGCTGCCTCGCTAGCGCCCTCCAGGGCACTCAGTATTGGCCCAAATGAGGGGCGTGAACCAATTGCGCGGCGCTCACCGACAATGAGATAATCAACCTATGGACGATACACAACCCAACCAAACTGGTCAGACTGGCCAACAAAGCCAACCCGTTAACCCACGCCGCCGCATGCAGGAGTTGCTCGCCATTCCCGATGGCCAGCGTAGCGACGAGCAATGGGACGAGTTGAACGAACTTGAAATCATGCTCGCCTCGGGCAACCGCGAGCGGCCGCCGCAGGGCCAAGGGCAAAATGCCCGCGGCCCCGGCAATCCGCCCGGTGGCGGGCCTCGACCCGGCGGTGGTGGCGGAGGTGGCGGTGGCGGTGGGGGCGACAATGCGCGCCGCCAAGGTCAGGGCAAGAAATTCCGCCATCGCTCGCAGCGCCGCGGTCCGCCTGGTACGCCCGGTACGCCGGGCGCCGCATCGTAAATTTCTTCTAGGTGTCTATAGGCTGGTTTCCCGGCCACATGGCGACGGCGCGCAAAAAAGCCGCCGAAACCATGGCAATGATCGATGTGGTTATCGAGGTGCTCGATGCACGCCTGCCCGGCGCCAGCACCAATCCGATGATTGCCGAGTTACGCCGGCATCGGCAACGGCCGAGCCTAAAAAGCCTCAATAAGGCGGATGCCGCCGACCCGGAAGTCACCGCGCTTTGGCTTCGCGAATACGGGGGCGAGAGCGATGTCAAAGCCATCGCGATCTCCTGCAAACGTCCCGCCGATGTGGCCAAGATTCCGGCGCAAGCCGCTTCGCTTGCGCCGCATCGCAATCGACCCGATAAGCCGGTGCGTCTGATGATCATGGGCATACCGAACGTGGGCAAGTCCACGCTGATCAACGCGCTTTTAAAACGCCGCGTCGCCAAAACTGGCGATCAACCGGCGGTGACCAAACAACAAAGCCGTCACCAATTGAATTCGCGCATGGATCTTATCGACACGCCCGGATTGATGTGGCCCAAGATCGAATACCCGAGCGATGGATTGATGTTGGCGGCAAGTCACGCCATAGGCGAGAACGCCTACATCGACGAGGAAGTCTCCGCGTATTTGGGTGAGCTATTGCTGAGCCGATATCCGGGGCTGATTAAAGCGCGCTACGGTTGCGACCCCGCCGGATTGGATGGCCCCGGATTGATCGAGGCCATCGCAAATAAGCGCGGCCTACGCTCCAAAGGTGGAGGCACCGAGTATCAGAAGGCGGCGCTCATCCTGCTGCATGATTATCGCAGCGGCGCGCTGGGAAGAATTAGCCTGGAATCGCCGCAATCACGTGCGGCCATGGCTGCCGATGCGTCGCTATCGGCTGATGTCCCTACTGTCGGCTGATCCTGTAACTGGCTAATGTCGTAACGATTGGCTAAAGCGACCGATCGGCTGATCTGGTCAATTTCAGCCGATGTCTTTGACCGTTCTTAACCCTGCCAGGGCCTGCGATCCGACGTCAAAGGGCGCGCCGGCCGCTTGCCAAAACCAACTTTGGGTTTATCCGGGCTGCTGAATTTTCGCGGCGCGGCTTCACCGTTGTGCGGGCGGTGTTCGTTGGGCCGTCCGTCGTTGGGCCGCCCGTCATTTGGCCTCTTATCGTAGGGTCGGCTGGATGTAGGCCGGGCGCCCTTGGGCGCGGCATGACGCGGCAGCGGCTTGCTCTTGGGCTCGAGGCCCGCGATCACGCTCACTTCAATCTGTTGTGTGGTGTAACGCTCGATGCCGCGCACCAGACGAATTTCGTCGTGCGCCGCAAAGCTGATGGCGATGCCTTCGCGTCCGGCGCGACCGGTACGGCCGATACGATGGACGTAATCTTCGGCTTGACGTGGCAGATCGTAATTGATCACGTGGCTGATGCCCGACACATCCAAACCGCGCGCCGCCACGTCGGTGGCCACCAGCACTTTGATGCGCCCTTGACGCATCGACTGCAAAGTGCGATTGCGCGCGCTTTGATTCATGTCGCCGTGTAGCGCCTGCGCGGAGAAACCCTCAATTCGCAATGCCGTCGAAATTTCATCGGCGGCGCGTTTTGTCGAGGTAAATACCAGGGCCTGTTGTACCGAGGCATCGCGAAGCAAGCTATCGAGCAGACGCGACTTGTGGCTGCGGTTATCCGCGTACATCAATTTTTGTTCAATGCGTGGCTGCTCGGCGCGTGAGGGCGCGATTTGAATGCGCTGCGCATCGCGGGTGACGCGTTGCGCCAGACCGCCAACAATGCCTTCCAGCGTCGCGGAAAAAAGCAGCGTCTGGCGCGTGGCGGGTGTGCCCTTGATGATGGTTTCGATATCTTCGATAAATCCCATGTCGAGCATGCGATCAGCCTCATCCAACACCAGCACCTCGATCTTCGATAAATCGATGCTGCGGCGATTCAGGTGATCGAGCAAGCGGCCGGGTGTGGCCACCACCACGTCAACACCGCCGCGCAACAGGCGCGTCTCTACATGCATCGGCGTGCCGCCGACGATGCTGATATAGCGCAGTTGTTTGAGGAACTTGCCGTAGGTGTCGGCCGCGCGTGTGACCTGCGCAGCGAGTTCACGCGTGGGGGTGAGCACCAGCACACGTGGCGCACGAGCGCTGGCGCCCGCGGCCAGGCGATGCAGGCAGGGCAGCATGAACGAAGCGGTCTTGCCGCTGCCGGTTTGCGAGGACACCATCAGATCGCCGCCGGCCAGGGCCGCGGGAATCGATTGCGCCTGAACCGGCGTGGGTTGCGTGTAACCGCTGGCCTCGATGGCCTTCAATAACTGGGGATTAAGACCTAATTCGGTAAAACTCATAACATTTCCTTTTCGATGGCGATGTCGCCATAGTGATGCCGCGACGCAGCCGCGCGTACGCCATTAGCACTTACTAGGCGTCAGTCAGCCAATCGTTGGGGCGGGTGATTTGTTTGGCTAGTTCGGGTTAGCGAACAAAATCCATGCCAAATCCGCGTGTCACCGGCGCCAACCAATTAAAACTGCCAACACCAATCGAGAAAGGAGAGGTCAGAGGGGAGGTCAGATACGATGATTCAATGCCTTTGCAGATCAAGTAATTACGCGATGCTGCAATGCACAAAGAGATTATACGCGATTGCTCTGGAATGTCGAGCGGTTATTGTTATCCGACCAGTTCGTCAACACGATCAAAGCCAGTATCAATGCTTGCGTCGGCCCGATTCTTCTTCATTGCTTCGAGGCGCGAAAATGCTAAAGTCCGCGCGCTTCGTTGCTATGGCGACGATAACAACCTCTCTCATACATCACTCATTTTTCAGGAGCAAAACATGGCCAAAGCCTATTGGATCGCCGCTTATCGTTCCATCAAAAATCCCGATGCGCTCATCGCGTACGCGCAGCTCGCCGGCCCCGCGATACAGGAGGGTGGCGGAAAATTCCTGGTGCGTGGCATGCCCGCGAAAACCTATGAAGTCGGTCAGATGCAACGCACCGTGATTATTGAATTCGACTCAGTGGCACAGGCGGTTGCCGCGCACGACAGCCCCGGTTATCAAGCAGCGTTAAAGGCATTGGGCGACGCCGCCGAGCGCGACATGCGCATAGTCGAAGGGGTTTGAACGTAGAACAATAAATTCGCCAATAAATTCGCGGCCAAGCTTGCGATCACAAGCATTGCGTTATCCAGGTAGAAGCGCGGCCGCGAATATCGAAATTAATATATTGGGAACACCATGTCGCAACTGAATCTATCCATCGCCACTACTGACTACGACCATTTCCGCGACCTGCGCATGGGGTTGGTGAAACCCGAGGGTATCGAGCTCAATTGGATGACGCTTGGCCACCACGAATGTTTCGCACGCTTCACCGCCAACCGGGAATTCGATCTCTCAGAACTATCGTTTGCCAAATTCACCACGCAGGTGACGCGTAAAAACAGCGACATCATCGGTCTGCCGGTGATCTGCTCACGACTGTTTCGCTTTAGTTCCTTCTATGTCAATCGCAAGAGCAAGATTAAAAGCGTGAAGGATTTAAAAGGCAAAAAGGTGGGCTCGCCCGAGTGGGCGCACTCGGCTGCGGTCTACATGCGTGGTTGGATGCACAACGACATGGGCGTCAAATTGACCGATGTACATTGGTACCAGGCGGGCGCCAACGCGGCGGGGCGCGAAGAAAAAGTGGAATTAAATCTCCCCAAGGGATTAAAACTCACGCGCGTGGCCGATAAATCCTTGAGTCAGATGCTCGCTTCGGGTGAAATCGATTGCGCCATCATTGCGCGGCCACCGGATTGTTTTCTGCAAGGGCATCCCGACGTGGTGCGCCTTTTCCCCGATTATCTGGAGATGGAAGAGAAGTATTTCGCGAAAACCCGGGTGTGGCCGATCATGCACATTATCGCGATGAAAAAATCCTTGGTCGAAGATCATCCCTGGGTGGCACGCAATTTATATAACGCCTTTCAGGAATCCAAGCGGCGCAGCATCGAGCGCCTGCTCGATCCGGCCGTATCGCGTTATCCGCTGGCATGGATGCCGACTTACGCGCGCAAGATGCGCGATCTGTTTGGCGGTGATCCCTTTCCCTATGGCATCGAGGAAAATCGCGCCACTTGGGAGCAGATGGCCTTGTACACTTTCCAACAAGGCATCGCGCATCGGCAGTTCACGCCTGAGGAGATTTTCCCCAAGGGCATGATGACCAAGGTGGTGATTTGAAATAAACCTGGACAGACAATCATGTCCCGAGAATTGGTAGTAATCGACACCAGCAAGCTGCCGTTGGAGGAATTCCGCCGCGGCCGCGTACATATGATTCGCGCCAAACGCATGCCGGTGGATACCGGTATTCCGGGCGTGCATGTGGAGTTTTCCTACTCGATCGTGCCCGATGGTTATTACACGCCCTCGCATCGCCATAATATTGATCAGATCCGCTACACCTTGAAGGGCCTGCAAAGCACCGGGCATGGCGATCTTGCCGCCGGCGAATGCGGTTATTTTCCCGAGGGCGTGCACTACGGCCCGCAAAAACAGGTTGGTGATTGCGAATGCCTGGTGTTGCAGTTCCAAGGACCCTCTGGGCATCGCTTTTTATCCAACGAGGAAATGAACGCGACCTACAACAAGATGATCGCTGCGGGCGCCAAATTCGAGAACGGTGTTTATACCGGCATCAACGCCAACGGTACCAAGGTCAACAAGGATTCGTACGAAGCCATCTGGGAAGAGCATGAAGGTCGCGAGTTGGTGTTTCCTCGAGGGCGTTATCGCGCCCCGGTGATGATGTTGAGCGATTGTTTTGGTTGGATGCGCGACCTGAAGCGACCGGGTGTCGAGATGCGCCATATGGGAAGTTTTGGCGAATTGCGCACCGAGATAGGCATGTTGCGGTTGAACGCGGGCGCGGTAATCGAAGAGGGTGTGCAGACCGAGGCCGAGATTCGCTATCTCTTGGAAGGCTCAGTGGGGTATGGGGGACAAACTTGGCCGGTGGGAACTTTTTTCTACCTGCCGAACGGCGCGCATCGCGAGGTTTTGAGCGCGGCTGACAACGCCAAGTTTTTTTGTATTGCATTGCCAATGATCAGTTACCTGGCCGCGCTCGCGGCGTAAATTAAAAAGGAATTCCCATGAGCGAAAAAATCCCCACCACCGGCGGACCAGTTGCAGCCAGCGTGCTCGAAGATCTCGCCGCCGCTAGCCGCATTCTCGCCGCGCAAAATGTGGTCGATGCCTTTGGCCATGTGTCGTTACGTCACCCCGCTGCGCCCGATCGCTACCTGATGGCCAAATCGATTTCGCCCTCGCGCGTCACGCCCGAGGACATCATCGAATACGACCTGGATAGCAACCCGGTCAATGCCAATGGACGCGGCAGTTTTCTTGAGCGTTTTATTCATAGCGAGATTTTTAAAGCGCGGCCGGATGTGATGTCGGTGGTGCATAGCCACTCGGTCTCGGTGGTGCCCTTTGGTTTGGTGGGTGTGCCGATGCAGGCGATGTTCCATAACGCGGGGTTCATTGCCGCCGGCATACCGGTGTTCGACATCGCCGAGAAATTTGGCGCCACCGACATGTTGGTGGGCAATATCGAAAAAGGCGAGGCCTTAATTGAAGTCATGGGGAATAAAGACATCGTGCTGATGCGCGCGCATGGCAGCGTCGCCTGCGGGCCGACCCTGCAAACCGCGGTGTTTCGCGCGGTGTATATGGAGGTCAATGCGCGCATCCAGCACTACACCATGGCACTGGGCGGCGGCATGCCGATGTCGGCGTTGAGCGAGGAAGAGGGGCGCCTCTCCGATATCGTCAATCAAGGCGCCGGCATGCGCGCCTGGGATCTGTGGCGCAGTCAGGTGAAATGGTAGAAGGGCGGGCGAGTGAATAAATTTGGCATCGCCGCGTTTCCTCGATTCACCGGAGCGTTGATCCATGGCCTATGACCACTCCGCGGCAAACCCCGTCACCACGCGCTCTATGGTGATGCTTGAGATTGCTGCCGGCCTGGTGTCTGGGCCGGATGTGGGCGTGCGCCAAGCCAAGGTGCTGCTTCGCGAGCAGGGCAAGCCAGATTGGGCCTTGTCGCTGTACGGTTCCGGCACCATGGAGAGCATTGACGCGGTGATGAATCATGAAGCCGATATGGCCATCGCGAACCCCTGCGCGGCGTTGATGCTGGCGCATCGCGGTCATGCGCCCTTCGTCAAACCTTTGCCGGTGCGCACCATTGCGGTGATTCCGTCGCTAGACCAAATGGTGTTCGCGGTAAAAAATGAATTTGGCCTGCATACCTTCGAAGATATCGCGGTGAAAAAGCCGGCGTTGCGCGTGGGTTTGCGCGGTGACCCGCGGCACGGTCTGAATACCATCATGGGTCACATCACCGAGGCAGCGGGTTTTCGTCTGGACGAGTTGAAATCCTGGGGCGGCGAGGCCTGCCATTTCGGTCCACTGCCATGGCCAGGCGGTGAAAAGTTTCAAGCCTTGGCGCGCGGTGAGATCAATGCCATTTTCGACGAGGCTTCGGATGTCTGGATTGATGATGCGATAGCCGCCGGCATGACCATCCTCCCGCTTGCGGAGGCCACGGTGAAAAAACTCGAAGCCATGGGCTATCGCCGCGGCATCATCCGCAAGTCATCTTTCAAACGATTGCCCACGGACATTTTGAGCATCGACTTCAGCGGCTGGCCCATATTCGTTCATGCCGATCTGTCGGATGAACGCGTCACGCAAATCTGCGCCGCCCTGGATGAACGCAAGCATCACATCCCCTGGCAGGAAAAAGGGCCATTGCCGGTGGAGAGGATGTGTAAAGACACTCCCGAAACACCGCTCGATGTTCCCTTGCACCCGGCGGCCGAACGTTTCTGGCGCGCGCGCGGCTATCTCTAGAAAAGGTAGAAAAGGGGCCAGGCTCGATTTTCAAATTACGATTTTCAGCTTGCGATTTTCAGTTTGCGATTTTCAGTTTGAAGTGCGGCGCCTTGTGCAAGAATTGGTGCTTGAATAACCAGCGAATGCAGGGGATAGGTTTATGTCGGAAGAAATCATTAAACAGCAGATCGTCGATTGCGTTCGCATGCTGGAACAGGCGGACATCATCGATTACAACGGCCATGTGAGCGCCCGTGTCGGTGAGAACCGCGTGCTCATCAACATTGGTTCGTGTCAGCGCAGTGCATTGACCGTTGATGATATTTGCGCCGTCGATCTGGAGGGCAAGATGATCGAAGGACGCGCCAACCCGCCGCTGGAGAGCCATCTGCATTGCGGTATTTATCGTGTTCGATCCGATGTTAAAGCCGTGGTGCATGCACATTCCAAGTGGACGACGTTTCTCACCATGGTTGGCGCGAAGTATTTGCCGGTGTATGCACAAGGTTCCCTCTTGTATCCTGTGCCGGTGCTCGACTCCCCCGATTCAATCAACAATAAGCCCATGGCGGATAAGCTCGCGGCAACGCTGGGTGATCGCCCCGCAGCGCTAATGAAAGCGCACGGCGCGGCCATTGTTGGCAAGGACATCGTTGAGGCTTTTGTGCTGGCCAACTATCTGGAAGAGAATGCTTATCGGCAGTACATGGCCATGCAGATTGGCAAGCCTTATGAATTCGATGCACGTGAACTGGCATTGTGCAGGGAGAAACTGTGGACACAAAGCTTGTTTCAACGCACCTGGGATCATTTCAAGGCTAAATTGAAATAGGTATCGCACCTAGCGTGCTGGGGGTAATCTATTCCGGCGCGCTAAGTTAATAGCAAACCATTCGGGAGACTGCCATGGATCAATCGGAACCCAGTGCGGGAAAATCGGGCTTGCATACCACCGCGGTGGCGCTTGCCCATCGTATGGAAAAAAACCTGGGCCGGCACGCGAACAAAATCCCAGATTGGGATGCATTTCCAGCCAGTCGTGGCTACCCTGATCTGTCTCGCTCGCAAATTCGCTACATTGGTGCCGGCGGTTCACCCAAGGTGAATGACCCCGGTACGTTGCCGCCAGAGCATTTCACGCTCAGCATGGTGTTCCAACCCGTGGGTAACTACGGCGCGGTGCACGCGCATGAGGTAGATGAATCGTTTCTGGTGCTGGAGGGCGTGCTCACCGCAGGCTGGGAATGGGATGGTGAGGTGATTCTGGCGCGCTTGGGTCCGCGCGACATGATCCTGCATGCAAGTGATCGTCCACATGGCTTTCGCAACGAGGGCAATGTGCCGGTATTGATGTCCATCATGGTGGGCAAAGGTAAACCGCAACCTCCCGCCTACGCCTACCACCCCAGCACCCACGACCCGGAACTGTCACGCAATTTCGGCGCGAAACCCGGGCATAGCGAAATGTTGTCTTTCGATAGCAAGGATCCGCGCCACCAGCAAATGGCGGCTCACATCGTGCGCTTTTCGCAGCAGATTCCCCGTTGGCATAGCGCCGGCTTCGCGCGTATCCCGTACATCGGCGAAGGCGGCGCGCCGCCGCGCACTTTCTCCAAGGACATGATTTTTCTGCCGCGCGGCGCGGGCGTGCGCGCCTACGAGCGGCCGGTCGAAGAGGCATATCTGGTGTTGGAAGGTTGTGTATCCGTGGGCTGGGAAGAAAAAGGCGAAACCGTGTGGAAGCGCCTCGGGCCTCGTGACCTGATCCTTAACCCGCCAGGGCAGCCGCATCGCTTCAGAAACGATGGGTTCACCGATGCGCAATTCATGATGGTCACCGGCAGTCCTGATAATAGTGGCGTCGATTTTCGCGCCGCGTAGTTTCAAGTTGTCGGTATAAATTCAATTCGCCGGTATTAAATCAATTCGCCGGTGTTAATTCAAGTCACATAGGGAACACCATGATTTCAATTCGTTACGCAATGGGTGTGCTACTTGGCACGGTTATGTCCTGCAATGTCCTGGCACAGGGCGCGCCCGATGTCTGGCCAAGCCGCCAGATATCGCTGGTTGTTACCGTGGCGCCCGGCACGGTCGCGGATCTGGTGGGCCGCACCATCGCCCCAAAACTTGCCGAGCGCTTGAAACAACCGGTGGTGGTAGAGAACAAAGTCGGCGCGAGCGGTGTGATCGGCGCGGACGCGGTGGCGAAATCCGCACCCAACGGCTACACGCTGATGCTGATGGTCAACTCACTCACCATGGTGCCCTCGCTCTACAAGAACATTCCCTACGACACGCTCGGTGATTTCGCGCCGATTTCGCGCGTGGCCACCTCGGGCTATTCGTTCGTGGTGAATTTGTCGGCCATGCCGGTGAAAGACTTGAACGAATTTATTGCCTTAGTCAAAGCCAACCCCGGAAAATATTCCTACTCCTCTCCCGGCAAGGGTACGGCGCACCATCTGGCCATGGAGTTGATTAAGCAAAATGTAGGCTTAGATCTCTTACACGTGCCACATAAGGATATGGGCTCTGCGTTGGGTAGCGTATTGGGTGCACACGTGCCGATGATGTTTGCGCCCACCGCTTCAGTGCTGCCGCAAGCCAAGGCAGGCTCCTTGCGCATTCTGGCGGTAACTGGGTCGAAACGTTCGCCGATCGCGCCCAACGTTCCAACCTATTCCGAACTCGGATACAAATTTCTCGAAGATGTGGATGGATACTGGGGGGTGATGGCGCCAGCAAAAACTTCTCCGGCCATCATAACGCGCCTAAATCGCGAATTGCTCGGCATCATGGCACTGCAGGATGTGAAAGAGAAACTTGCCACCCAGGACGTAACCGCGGTGAGCAGCACGCCCGAGGAATTGGGCGCGCAGATGAAGGCCGATGTACAGCGCTGGGCGAAATTGATTAGCGACGCGAAAATCACCACCGATTGATTGGCGATGTGGGCGTGTCGTTGCGTTTCAAATTGTGTTGGGTAACACCGGTAACAGCAAATAACACTCGCGCCCATTGCCGGAATGCAAGGTGTAAGTGCCGGCAAAACGCGCCGCCGGCCGATCAATCGGGTCTTTATGTAGCGTGAGTCCGGAGCCACGCAATGCATGTGGTGGCGCGCCAGGGGGCAAGGGACGCTCGAAATCCTTGCCCGCGACAATAACCTCCAGCACATGGCCTTTGGGCAAAGCAAGACTTGCTGGCCACACCGGTACATCCAGCTGCGCGATTTCGCCCGGATTCAATAGTTGCTCCTCGTCGTGCGTATGCGCGGGCAGCCATTGTGTTGACTTCTTTGCATCGGTCTTGCGGTGCGAAGCGCGCAACCAGCCTTGCGACACCGGCGATTTGGGCTCTATGGCGGTAAGAAAGGTGGCTTCTTTTCCCTGTGGGTCGAAGGCGCGCACGGTGACGAACAGATCCGCGTCTGCCGTGGTCGAGGAGAGCCAAACGCGCAATACGATTGGCCCGGCAAATACCATTTCGTTTTCCATGGGCGCGGTGCGAAACGCCAGGCCTTCGCCGGTGGTCTCGAAACTGACGCTCTGTGCCTGTGCCGGTTGAGCCTTATCCAAAGACAATTTAGACAAATTAAGATGCAAAGGTGTCCAGCTAGTGCTACTTACCGGCCAATTATTATCTGGCATTGAGCTTACTACCGAGTCATCGTGGCCACGAATCGCCACTTCCACCCGCGGCTCTTTTTCCCATCCGTTGTCGATGTCTTTCAGATAGCGGTCGAAAAATTTCAATTGCAACGCCACGTTCTGCGGCAGCATTGGCGTGGTGAAGTAGGGGCCGGATTCCACCTTCAGCCATTTGTTTTTGGAGGCAATCTTGTTGAAGGCTTCAATGGTGCCGCGCAGATGCAAGCCCAACCCGCCCCAGTTGGCCACCACGAACGCGGGGATATCGATGTTGTCGTAATTGGGCATGCGTTCGCGATACCAATCGTCCTGCAATGGATGGCGGAGGATGTCGCCCACATAGTCTGGTCGATTGGCGTCGCGCTCGGCTTGAGGGAGCAATGCGGGGCCGGTGTGGCGCTCGCCGCTGAAGATATCGGTGTAAGGGCTGTCGGGGCTGCCATGTTGATTGACCTTTTGCCGCTCCCACCAGCCACGTGTGAAGCCATCGCAGAAGATGCCGCCGTGGCGGCTGCGGCAATCGTAATATTCGGCGGTGCCGTGCCAGGGGAGAATACAGGCGAGGTGCGGCGGCTTTTGTCCAGCGACTACCCATTGCCCAACCGCGTGATAGGAAATGCCAACCATGCCAACCTTGCCCGTGCACCACGGTTGCACCGCCGCCCACTCGACCACGTCGTAGCCATCGCGATACTCCTGCGGCGAATTGGGCTCCTGCACGCCGGGGGTTTTGCCGGTGCCGCGAATATCACCGCGCACCACCACGTAACCCTCGCGCACCAGGCACTCCATGTCGGGCATTTCGTGTTGTAAAAATTTACCCGACGAGTTCGCCAGGATTTCCGGTTGATACTTTTCCACATGCGCGTAGGTGAGCGGGAAGTTGTCTTTCAGGTGCACGTCCTTGCCATAGGGGCCGCAGGCGGTGAGTGCGGGAAACTTTTCGGGTGCGTCGGGGCGATACACATTGGCAACAAGCTTCGCGCCGTCACGCATCGGGATCTCGACATCCTTGTCGATGATCATGTTGTACGGCCCCTTGGTTTGATGCTTGATTGTCATGGCGTTGGTCCTGATGACGAATGCAAAAAAGCATTATCGGTGAATTGGAAAAGTATGTCGGGCACGGTAGGAGGTTCGCTACGTCAAGACACACATGACCTCGCCTACTGAGCTAGACTCAGTAAAGATCAACATGAGGAGAAGTAAAAAATGCAACAACGCACTCTAGGGAATTCGGGTCTGCTGGTCTCAGCAGTCGGCTTGGGCGGCAATAATTTTGGCGGAAGGTTGAATGCCGCCGAAACCCGCGCCGTGGTCCATAAAGCTCTCGACATGGGCATCACTTTTTACGATTCTGCCGATGCCTATGGCCGGCGTGGCGGCGGCAAGACCGGCTCCGCGGAAATCGTGTTGGGCGATGCATTGGGCACGCGCCGTAAGGACATCGTGCTGTCCACCAAATTTGGCCACGCCATGGATGACGAAGGTAAGCTTAAAGGCGCGTCGCGCCGCTACATCGTCACTGCCGTGGAAGATAGCTTGAAGCGCCTGAAAACTGATTGGATCGATTTATACCAACTGCACGCCGCCGATCCGCTCACGCCCATTGAGGAAACCATGCGCGCCCTGGATGACCTGGTGCGCCAGGGCAAGGTGCGGTACATCGGTTGCTCCGGTGTTCAGGCTTGGCAGTTTGTCGCGGCCAACTGGACGGCGAAAAGCCTGGGGCTAACGCAATTCATTTCGCACCAACATGAATATTCATTGGTGAATCGTGCCATCGAAGAAGAGTTGGTGCCCGCAGCCAAGTCGGTGGGTATTTGTATTCTGCCTTTCTACCCCTTGGCGAGCGGCTTATTGACCGGCAAATACAAACCGGGCACGCCGCCGCCGCCGGGCTCGCGCTTTGCCAATCCCACGCGCTTCGAGACACGCTTTCAGAACGATGCAACCATGAAAAAAGTCGAAGCATTGCGAACCTTTGCCGAAGGCCGCGGTCATACCATCCTGGAACTGGCGATGAGCTGGCTGGTGGCGCAACCGCACGTTGGCAGCGTTATCGCCGGGGCCACCACCCCGGAGCAAGTAGAGTCAAATGTCAAAGCGGCATCATGGGCGTTAAGCGCCGAGGATCTCGCCGCAGTAGATAAGTTGACGCTATAGAAAAAAGGGGCCAGGCTCGAATTAAATGCTGCAACGAACGATGGGACCAGATTGAATAATTAACCAATATTTCGTTATTCGAGCCTGGCCCCTTTTCCGTTAGTCACGATTGATGGTAAAGGAGGGGAAATGCAAAGTGTTGCCAATGGTTTTTTCGTCGTCGTACTGGCATTCGTATTGCCTTTGTCTAGCTTGGCGCAAAATTTTCCGGTAAAGCCGATTCGTCTCATCGTCAATCTGCCGCCAGGTACCGCCGCCGATCTGGTGGCGCGCACGCTCTCGCCTAAACTCACCGAGTCAATGGCGCAGCCGGTGCCGGTTGAGAACCGACCAGGGGCTACTGGGTACATTGGCCTGGATGCAGTGGTCAAATCTCCGCCCGATGGCTACACCCTGGTGCACACCTCGGGCAGCACCATTGCCATCAATCCGCATTTATATAAATCGAATTTCGACACCATCAAGGATCTGGACGCCATCGCGCCCACCATCCGCACCACCATCATGCTGGTGGTGCGCGCCGATTCGCCAGCGCGCAATGTCGCCGAACTGGTGGCGCTGGCGCGCGCCAATCCGGGTAAGCTTAATTTCGGTTCCTCTGGCGCGGGCAGCGGCATGCATATCGCCACTGAAATGATGTTGCGTTCGGCCAAGGCG
>JBJXEY010000001.1:0-2805 GCA_046153355.1 Burkholderiales bacterium | reverse complement strand
GGTATTGACTGGGCGCTAAAGCATGTCGAAGAGGTGATAAAGCGATTGGGCGTCGCCCAGTCGCGACTGGAGCGCTCCTTTTCCATCGAGACCGTCGCCGGGGCCTGGGGAGCGGTATTCGAGCAATTGAGCGAACGAACACGCAATCGATAGGCAGGCGCCCGCCACTGATGCGTTCAAATTTTCCGCTCTAGTTTTCTTTTGGTATGTCGTAATTTTTCTTGCGAATCTCCGCGAAATATTCGCCGTAGGAAAGTGGCAGGTATTTCGCTGGATTGTCTGGGCTCTGACAGGTGGACAGGCATTCGAGTCGCACATCACTTCGCACACCAAAGAAAAACGGAATCGAATAACGCTCCTGCCCACTGCTATTGATGACGCGATGCGGCGCGGAACGAAAACGATCATTGGTCCAGCGGTGGCACATATCCGAGTTGTTGACCAGAATGTGCCCATCCAACGCCGGTGCCGGTATCCATTCGCCGCCGCGCGACAAAATCTCCAATCCCGGCACCTTGGCCTGTGCGAGCAAGGTGCAATACCCGTAATCGGTATGCGGCCCAATGCCGTATTGCCCCACCAACGCAGGATCGCGCGGTGGGTAGTGCAATAGGCGCAAGGTCCCCTTGGAGGGTTTAAACGCGTCATGATTTACGAAGAATTTCTCATCAAGATCTAGAGCTAACGCCTGTAGAGGCAGTATTTTATATCCTAATTTCGATATTTCTTCATAGTACTCCAGCGCCGTTTCCTTGAAACCGGGTAGATCTTCGGGCCATTTGTTGTCGATCACCCAGGGGTTTCCCGCCAGCCGGTCTGGATGATCCGCCGCGAATTCATTTTGAATGTAGAAGGAGGTGCTGCGGTCTGGATACACACTCTTGCCGTGCACCGAGGTCGCTTGGGTTTGCCCGCCAAGTGGCAGATAGCCAGTCGGCGTTTTCCCCACGCGCAAAGGCAACTTTCGCTCCAACGGCAGGCTGTGAAAACGCGCCGCCGCTTCGAATGTGCGGTCAATTAGCGACTGCGCGATGCCGTGATTAGCAATGAAATAAAAACCCAGACCCTCGCTTGCCTCGCGCAGTTGCGCGGCGGTACGTTGCATCGCGCCAGACTCACCGGCGAGATACGGACCCAGGTCGATCACCGGGACTTCGGTGTCCGAGGAAAACCTGATCGACGCTACTGCGCTCATTGCAACCTCCTCTCACCGAATTGCCTATCGCCACTTTTCATGAAAAACAAACCAGACCTCATATAAAACATCGCCTTCTCGCGATCACTCCGGATTGATCCCCGCATCACGCAAGGTTTTCGCGTAGGCGGGCAAATCCGCGCGCACCCTCGCCCCCAATTCCTCGGGCGTGCTGGGTGAGAGCTCCACGCCAGCTTGGAGAAATTTCTCACGTGTTGCCGACATGCGCAAATAGTCACCAACCTCGCGATTCAAGCGGTCGATGATGGGCCGCGGCACACCCGACGGTGCGAACAACGCAAACCACGAGGTGCGATCGAAACCGGGCAGCGTCTCGTTCATAGTGGGCAAATTCGGCATGGCATCTTCGGCGCGCTTCAAGCCCGTAGAAGCGAGCGCACGCATTTTGCCCGAGCGCACATAGGGCAAAGACGACACGCCGCCCTCGAACATCAAATGCACTTCGCCAGCAAGCAACGCCGTGGAAGCCTGTGGACTACCCTTGTAGGGCACGTGCAAAAGATCTATTTGCGCCATGGTCTTAAATGTTTCACCGGCCAGATGTGCCGAGGTGCCGCGCCCGATGGAGGCAAACGCATATTTGCCGGGATTGGCCTTGGCTAAAGCAATCAACTCGCGCACCGAGTTGGCAGGCACCGAAGGATGCACAACCAAAAACACCGGCGTCACGAACAACATCGATATTGGTGCCAGATCACGCAACACATCGTAGGGCAGGGATTTTCTCGACACCGTGTTCAACACCACCCCCGATTGTGGCCCGAGCAATAAGGTATAGCCATCGGGCGCCGCTTTGGCGACCGCTTCAACCGCGATGGCCTGGCTCGCACCGGGCCGGTTCTCCACCACCATGGGCTGGCCCATCTTCTCGGCGAGGTATTGAGACATAGCTCGACCAAAGGTGTCAACCAGACCACCAGGAGTGAGCGGCACCACCAGTTTCAACGCGCGATTCGGATAGGCGGGCGCACTACCGGTTTGGGCATTGACCTCTTGCAACGGCGCCAAACACATCACCAGCAAAACGATCTTTCGTAGACTAAACATCAACACCTCAATGCGGGACGCACCCATGTTCAAAACACTTGCACGCCGAGTTCCTTGACAATCACCGCCCATTTCCTCGCGTCATCGGCGATGAAACGCGCGAACTCCTCCGGCGATTGCGTGAGCGCGGCATCCAGGCCCGTGGGCGCGAGCCGCGCGCGGTACTCCGGTCGAGCCTGAATATCGGCAATACGTTTATTTAAGAATTGCACCAGGTCTCGCGACACACCCGCCGTGGTAATGATGCCAAACCAATTCTCGGAATCGAAGCGCGTAAGACCCAGTTCCGCGAACGTCGGCAGATTAGGCAATCCCGGCACACGCCGCTGCGCCACCACCGCGATTCCCTTTAACTGCCCCGATTGCACCAGCTTTTGCGCATCCACCAGCGTGGAGAACGACAACTGGAGCGTGCCACCAATCAGATCGGCACGCACTTGATTGCCGCCCTTGTACGGGATGTGCGTCATCTCGGCGCCGATGGTTTTTTTGAATAACTCACCATAGAGATGCGAGGTCGTACCGTTGCCTGGAGAGCCAAA
>JBJXEY010000542.1:0-8899 GCA_046153355.1 Burkholderiales bacterium | reverse complement strand
CATGCTCGATGCATTTGGTTCCATGGAGCAGCATGTCAAGGCAGGCAAATTACGTGTGCTCGCGGTGACCCGCGGCCTGGAGGATTACCCGCAGATTCCGACCTTCCAGAGTATTTATCCCGATTACCGGCAACCCGCGTTCATTGTTCTTACTGGGCCTGCCGGTATGTCCGCCGATCTGACCGATCGCATCAACAAGGCATCGGCCTCGGTGGTTACCAATCCGAAATTTAATCAGGATCTGGCGAAATTGCGCTGGCGCAACTTGGATGGGGCACGAACGCCACAGGGAACCTCAGAGCTTATCCGACGCGCCCGGGCGGAGTGGGGCGCCTTCATTAGGGAAATCGGTATTCAGCCCGAATGAGGTTCGCGATGCGCGGGTTTGGATAGGCGCGAGGCGCCTTGAATCGAAACGGTGATGTTCGCTATACGCCGCGAAACACCGGCTTGCGTTTTTCCACGAAAGCGCGCCGGCCTTCCTTGGCGTCTTCGCTGGCGATGCACTTTGCTGCGGCCAATTCCAACGCGGCGAGATCGCGATCAGATGGGTCGCGTTCAGCGGCGTTAAAGGCGAGTTTTGCCGCGGCCACGGTGAGCGGCGCATTTTTCGCGATGTCGTCGGTGTAGGAGCGCACTGTCGCTTCCAGTTCCGCCGCCGGAACAATGGCGTTGACCAGGCCCATGCGCAGCGCTTGTTGCGCGTCGAATTGCCGTCCGGTGAAAAGCATCTCCTTGCCAAAAGCCGAGCCGATGCGATCGCAAATCAATTTCGCGCCGGCGTATCCATAGGGATTGCCCAATTTGGCCGCCGGCACGCCGAAGCGGGAATCGTCGGATGCGATACGCATATCGCAACTCAAGGCGACAGCCATGCCGCCGCCCAGGCAGTAGCCTTGAATCATGGCAATGGTGGGCTTGATGGCCTTGCCAAGGCAGGCGCGGCCGCGATCACCAATCGCCATATTGCGCGCGGCATCTTCGGGCGTGGCGCGGTTGCGTTCGAACTGCGTGATGTCGGCCCCGGCGATAAAGGCCCGGCCACCCGCTCCGGCGACCACCATGACTCTGATTTCCGGGTCTGCATCATAGTCATCCACAATGCCCGGCAATTCGGCCCACATCTCGGTCGATATCGCATTGTGGCGCTCGGGACGATTGAAAATTATCCAACCCACCGCGCCTTCTTTTTTTGTGAGCAAGTCGCCTGTCGCCATGAAAATTCCTTTATTAAATAACTTTGCGTTCGCGAAGCACGCCAATTGTGGCGCTGTCATAGCCTAATTCTGACAATATTGCCTCGTTATGCTGTCCATGCTCGGGTGTCGCGGTGCGCAATTTACTTTTAGATCGTGACATGGTGGTTGGTTGGCCAACCAAAGTTTGTTTTCCCAACTTGGGATGCACCACGGTTTGCGCAATACCGAGTGCTTGAACCTGCGGATCGGCGAACACCTGATCGATGCTGTAAATCGGCCCGCAGGGGACGCCGGCTTTATTGAGGATGTCTATCCATTCGGCGCTGGGCTTGGTTTTCATAATGATGGCAATTTCCCCATTCAACTCCACGCGGTTGTTGCGACGTTCCTCTTCCTTCTTAAAGCGCGGGTCTTCGAGAAACCGCTCGGCGCCGATTGCCTTGCAAAAACGCGACCACATCATGCCGCCCGCGCCGCCAATATTGATGTGCCCATCGGCGGTGGCATTGGTGCCGGTCGCGATACCAGTAGGGTGATCATTGCCGGTTTGTTTAGGAACCTCGCCATCCATCAACCAACGCGTAGCCTGAAAATCAAGCATGGCGATTTGCGATTGCAATAACGAGGTCTGCACCCACTGGCCCTCGCCCGAGCGCTCGCGCTCGGCTAGGGCAATGAGCACGCCAATACAACAATTCATCCCCGAGGTGAGATCGGCAATCGCTACGCCAACGCGCACCGGCCCCTGGCCCGGAAAACCGGTCACCGACATGAGGCCGCCCATGCCTTGCGCAATCTGATCGACCCCGGGGCGATCACTGTAGGGCCCCTCCTGGCCGAAGCCAGACATGCTGCCGTAGATGAGGCGCGGGTTGATCTTGCGCATGGACTCGTAATCGATGCCTAGGCGGTGCTTCACTGCCGGGCGGTAATTCTCAAGCAAAATGTCCGCGTCTTTGACAAGTTTCTTGAATATCTCCAATCCCTCGGGCTCCTTGAGATTTAAGGAGAGGCTCTTTTTATTGCGGTGCAAGTTTTGAAAATCCGAACCATCGCGCGCGCCGGTAATGCCATCCTCCGGCCCTTCAATTTTCGTGACTTGCGCGCCCCAGTCGGCGAACACACGCGCACAATTGGGGCCCGCGCGCGCGCGGGTGAGGTCGAGGACTTTGAGGTGACTAAGCGGCATGGTGGTTTCCATTGTTGAATAAGTAGACAATTGGCGAATAAGTATCACAGCAGTCTAATAAGTATCACAGCGGTCGAATACTACTTGATGGCATTCTAATCAACATGGAGCGACGCCCATGATCATCCGCGATGAACCCGGCGGGATGCTGCTCATCCCACAGACCGAACACTCCCAGTTCGTTGGTCAACTCGCCGCTCACTGGGGCAATGAACGCTTCGCCGTGCCAGCGCCCTTCGAGTCGGTGGCCCGCGCCGCGACCTACCACGACTACGGTTATCTCGACTGGGAGCCCGATGTGCCTTTCGACGCGTCCACCGGGCGGCCCTATGAGTTCCGCAAATTGCCCGCGGGAGAACGTCGGTTGCTTGCGTACCGTCACTGCATCGATTGGATTTCAAGTATCGATGCCTACTCGGGCCTTTTAGTCAGCATGCATCGCACCGGCCTGTGGAAAAACCGTTACGGCGCGATCGATCATCCGGCGATGTCTGGTGCCCGGCGTCATGGTGAGGACGTGGATATTTTTATAGACCGCGCTGAAGCCGAGCAAAAGGCGAGCAGCCAGCGTTTCGATGCGCGCGTTTTGCGCATCAACTTTCACCTTCTTCAAGTGTGGGACCTGCTCGGACTTTTCTTCGGCTGCCAGGAACCTGGTGAGGACCGCATCGAGCCGGTGCCGACCGGCTACGCGGATGAGCCAAGCGTGAGCTTATCCATGAAGAATCTTGGCGGGGGCAGGGTGGCCTTCGAGCCGTTTCCCTTCGACCGTCACGGCCTTACTGTGCAAATGCGCGGCAAACGTCTTGCCGAACCAAGCTATGAAGACGAAAAAAGCTTCCGCTCCGCTTGGTACCGCGCGCCGAATGTGCTCTTGGAATATGAGTTGGTGTAGGCGCTTGTGCTACTCGATAGCCACTCGACGCGGGTCACGACGGATACGCTCGCTACTTCGGTGAGAGGTGGGAACGTCAAGACAATACGGGGCTTCATTTCGATGCGATATGACAGCGAGATTTGACAGCAAGTTCCAAGCCAAAGCTTGCGAATCCGGTAGTATGTTGGCTAGGAAACACAGTAGGAGTACACCATGGATCAGAGTGAAAACGAATTGTTGACCCGAGTCGGCACGGGAACTCCCGGCGGCGAAATGCTGCGTCGCTACTGGTGGCCGGTGGCGGTATCTGATCATCTCGTGGCGGAACCGCAGAAGATCAAGCTGCTGGGGGAAGACTTTGTCTTGTTTCGCCTGCCCAATGGCGAGCCGGGGATGCTCGATTTTCAGTGTTCGCATCGCGGCGCTTCGCTGGAATACGGGCGCGTTGAACAAAATGGCCTGCGTTGTCCCTACCACGGCTGGCTCTACGATGTGGAAGGGCGCTGCCTCGATCAGCCCTGCGAGCCGCCTGACAGTACGGCGCGCACGCGCATACAGCAGGGCTCTTATCCGCTGCGCGATATCTCGGGTTTTGTTTTTGCTTATATCGGCCCGCAACCAGTCCCGGAATTCCCCAAGTACGACCTGCTCTTCATGGAGGGGCAGGACAAGGTGGTGCAGGGCCGCGACATGCATACCAACTGGGTGCAGCGCGCGGAAAATATGCTCGATGCGCTGCATGTGATGGTGTTGCACGCCTCGATCTACCCCGAACTTGCTTTGGTGCGTCCTACGCGTTGCGATTGGAACGAAACCTGGTATGGGGTGGAGATGGAATTGGACTATCCCAATGGGGTTAAGGACAAGCACCACCATTTTTTCCCCGCCGGCAACCGCCTGCAATTGGCGCGCTCGGGCCAGGTGCCGCACCAATTTATTCAATGGTGCGTGCCGCGCGATGACCACAGCGCCACCATTTATCAAATGCTCGCTTCACCTGCTGCCGACGGCAAAGGTTCCATCAAGGCGGCGCAATATCAAAAGACCGAATTCAATCAATACAAACGCGTCAAGGACGGTTGGTGGAATATCTGGGAGCGCGATCAGGACGACGCGATTCTCGATAGTCAGGGCAGAGTTGCGGATCGCACCAAGGAACACCTGGCCACCTGCGATATCGGCATCGTGAAATACCGGCGCATGCTGAAGGAATCGATTGAGCGGGTGCAGCAAGGCAAGGACCCCTTGGGCGTGATTCGCAAGGGCGATGGCCACGATGGATTCATCGATCTTGATTCCTATAAAACGGAACTGGGCGCCAAACCTAACGAGGTTCGCAACGCGGACCTGGGCAAACAACTGGAAATCATCGCGCCTTACGACTTGTAATTAAAATGGGGACGTACCCCATTTTTGGACAAGGTGGTCAAGGTCGGCCAATGTATACCTGCGCGCGGTAATGCGAACGGGCCCGCTGCTACTCGGACTTGATTCCGGCACCTCACGTCGGGTGTAGGGGTGTGATGGTGCACAAGGCCGCGTTCCTCAGGCGCTGAAATCTACCTCGGCCAGCGTTTTGCCATCCTTGTCGACGAACTCCACACGCGCCGTCCCTGCCGAGGGATTGACGTGCACCAATCCGAAGTTGTAGCCATCTCCATAATGAAAGGTGCCGCTTTTTTCGTAGCGGTCGCGCGCCGAAGGGGTTTGCAAGTAGTGGACGAAGGAGCCGATGGGACCGGCCATGAATTCCCGGAAGCCGGCCTTTGGATTGGTCCAGTCCCGGGCCAGATGGTAATCGCCGGTGAGAAACACCACGCCCGCGATCTTGTTTTTACGTATCAACGCCGAAATCTCGTTGCGCTCTGTCCGGTAGGAGCCCCAGGTGTCCACGCCGCCTCCCTGGAATGGCACCGAGGTGATCACGAACTTGAACGGCGATTTCGATTTGGCAAGTGCATCGAGGAACCATTGTTTCTGGCCGGGCCCGAGCATGGTCTTTTCAGGACCTTCAGCCGCCGTCTGTGGCGATCGGTAACTGCGCGTGTCCAACATGTAGAAATCCACGCCCGCCCAGGAGAACTGGCGGTACAGCCCATCGGCCGCGGGGCCGCGGCTTGGCCAGAATTCGCGGAAAACCTGCCTGCCTTCGGCGATATGTGCATGCCCGGCATGGCAGTTATTGTCTGTTTCGTGATCGTCCCACATGGCATAGGCAGCATGCCGCAACAGAAATTGTTGCAGGTGCGGATCGCGCCGGCTGCTAGCGTGCTTGCGCCGGTAGTGCGAAACCGAGGGACTGAACTGGTTGCGCCGCAGGTCGGCGTATATGGTGTCGCCCAGATGCAGGAAGAATTCCGGATTGCGCGCGCTGATTTGGTCGAACAGCCGAAACGGTTTGTAGGCTTCGTCCATGTCCGCGGACCAGGCAAATGTGAATGGCCGGGGTGTCGATGGCGCGGTGCGGAATCGGCCCACGCGTGACATCGCGGCGCCGTTCTGCGCATCAAGGATCCGATAGAACCAGAGCTTGTCCGGTTCCAGGCCATCGATGCGATGGGTTGCCAGGTAGTCGCTTGAGCGCGCAAGCGGCCCGAGGGCAATCTTTCGCGCCGAAGTAAATGTTTCGTCCGTGCCCAGTTCGATCACCGGGCTTGCCTCGCCGTCACCGGCGATCCACAGGAGGGCACTATCTACGCTCGCCTCGAATACTGCGGGCTGGTACGCCAATGCGCTGGCCGAATGCGCTACATGCGGCAGCAGCACTGCACCTGCGCTGGCCGCTGTCCCCCGCAGGAAACGACGCCTTGAATTGTCCGTTATTGTCATTTGAGTTCCTGTTTGCCCACAACTTATCGCGCACCAGCCACACGCGGCTCGATTCGAAGTTGGGCAATCGGTGGGGTGTTCATAGCGCACCGCTCGCCGCCTGGATGCGGCAGGATAGCTTACTCAGTGACGATTGGCAGGCATTGCAACAAGGCACGTGGTTCTAGATTCGGCGATACTTTCGTCCCAGGCACCAGCCGGTGCTGGTCCTTCGGAGGGGAAAATGTTCAAGCGTATGTTTGTGGCTTCCCGATTGGTTGGTGTTGTGTGCGGCATTCTGGCGGGCGTGGCGCAGATCGCGCACGCTCAGGGCTATCCGGCGAAACCGATACGCATCATCGTACCGCTGGGGCCAGGTGCACCGCCCGATGTATCCGCTCGACTGGTTGGTGGGAAAATTGCCGAGAGCATTGGGCAACCAGTGGTGGTGGAGAACCGCAGCGGCGCTGGCGGTACCGTGGGCGGCCGCGCGGCGGCGACGGCAACGCCCGATGGCTATACGCTGTTGATGGGCAGCAGTTCATCATTGGTGTTCGGGCCGATACTTTTTTCCAATGCGGGGTATTCGCCCACAAAGTCGTTCTCGCCGATCAGTCAGGTGAGTAACCAGCCCTTCATCATCGCGGTTCCAACGTCGCTCATGGTGGAGAGCCTTGCGCAATTTATTGCTCTTATCAAGGCGAGCCCCGGAAAATATAACTACGCCACGCCGCAGAACGGTAGCCCGCCGCATATGTCGGCGGAGTTGTTGAGCAGGGCTACCGGTATTTCGATGGTGCAAGTGCCCTTTGGCAGCATTCCTAAAGGCGTGCTCGCGCTGGTGGCGGGTGATGCCCATTTGAATATCGAAGTGGTGCCCTCTTTTATTTCGCAAATCCGAGGGGGAACGATTCGCCCGCTGGCCACCGCCAGCGCTAAACGCACACCATTCCTACCGGATGTGCCTACCGCCGCCGAGGCGGGCGTGCCGGGATTCGAAGTGGGGAGTTGGTCAAGCGTGGTGGGGCCAGCGGGATTGCCTGCACCGATCGTGACCCGACTCAATCAGGAAATCCTCAAGGCCATGGCCACCAAGGAGGTGCAGGACGGTTTCACCAAGCAGATGGCCGAGATTACCGTGAGTACGCCGGAAGAACTTGCCAGGCATATCGCCGGCGAATTTGCGAAATGGTCAAAACTTATTGCGGATGCCGGGATTAAGGCGGACTGAACTCGCCTGATGCATCACCAGATGCCGCGGCAATCAGCGGTACTACGAAGCCCCAGAGACATCCAGCGCGGCGCCCGACACATAGCTAGCCTCCTCGGAGGCGAGAAACAACACGGCGCTGGCAATCTCGCTTGCTTCGCCAACTCGTCCGCGTGCAGTGCGCGTAGTAAGCGCGGTTTGCGCCTGGGGCGGTAATTTGTCGAACCATTCGCGCACTTTCGCGCCCGGCTCGGTGAGTACGAATCCGGGAACGATGGCATTGACGGTGATATTGGATGCGGCCACCATTTTCGCCAGCGTAAAGGTCAAGCCCAGGATGCCGGCCTTGGCGGAGGCGTAGGGCAACACCGCGCCGGCAGTGCCGGTTGCCGGGCCGACGCCTTTGGCGATGCCTGAAGAAATGTTGACGATGCGCCCGTACTGACGATCGCGCATGTGCGGCACTACTTCGCGGCAGCAGCGAAACGCCGCATTGAGGTTGGCATCGATTACCGCCATCCACACATCATCGTTGACGGTTTCGATTTCGTTGGCGGTAACGGCACCGCTGCCGCCGGCGTTGTTCACCAGAATATCGATTTGCCCATAGGCATCGAGCGCGGCACGCACCATGGTTTTGACTTCAGCGGTAGAGGTGAGGTCGGTGGGGACGGCCAGGACATTGGCACCGGTGCTTGCCAGATTCGCGGCAGCGGCGATCACCTTGTCGCCATTGCGATCCACCATCACCACCTTGGCGCCTTCAGCGGTAAATCTCGTGGCGATCGCCAGGCCAATACCCTGCGCCGCGCCGGTAACGATGGCTACGCGGCCGACGAGTCTCATCGGTGGTGCTCGCCAGCGGGAAACTCAGCCACGACTATCAAGCCGCTTTTTCCTTGGCGCGTATCAATTCGATGGCGTCGTTCGGGCTGGTGATATTGGGGAAGTCGATGATGCGATTTTTCTCCGCGTCGCGCACCACGGCGATGGTCGGGTCCTTGCCCTGTTCGACCAACTCGATCTGCTCGGCCAGCATGCGCCGGTACATGACGATACCGCGATCCGAAGTGCCCAGGTGTTCATTGCGGCGATCATAGATTAGGCCTTGTGTTTCCTGCGCCATCTGATCTTGACTGAAAAAACTTTGCAGGTCGTATTCACCGTCCGGTGTTTTCATCACGGGCACGTATTCATAGGGAACCGTCGCACCTTCTGGGGTACGCACGCTGCCGTTTTTCATCGGTGTGAAAGCAACGAACAGTATGCGTGTGTGTTCATCATCGATGGGTACGCGCCAGTGCATGACTTCCACCGGGCCATTAGGGATGCGCAGCATATTGGGGAATATCAGTGGCGGGCGGATTTCAGTCTCGGGTACTTCGCCGCCGTAGATGATGGTTTTGTCCAGACCCCATTCGCAGAATTCGAATTTCATTTCCTCAATGGGGCGGCGATAGTAGGCGGCAAATGGGTGATTGAGGCCCAGTTCGCGATCCATCACGCCGTGCAGGTAGTAGGTGTGGGTCGAGTCGGCGGTGTTCTCCTGAATCTGCAGCCAGTTGCAGTGGTGATCGGGAAACACACGGATCTCGCGCTTGCCGTCCTCGCGTACC
>JBJXEY010000539.1:0-2631 GCA_046153355.1 Burkholderiales bacterium | reverse complement strand
TGGATGACGCACAGCCGCCGGCTGCAAGCGCGAACACCAATGGAAATAACAGCGCTTTGATCTTAAACATGATTGATTTCATTTTGCGTCCTTAGCTCCCCCATCAATGCCACCCTTGGCATTCCCGCCACCACCGCTGCTGCCACCTGACTCTTCCGGCTTGCCTTCAGATGCCTTGCTGTACAAAAACTGGCTGATCAAATCCTCGAGTACCACTGCGGACTGCGTATTGCGATCCTTGATACGGCTGCCCTGCTCCAGCTTGGCCGAATCGCCCCCCGCCGTCAGCCCGATATATTGCTCACCGAGCAAACCCGAAGTCAAAATCTTGGCTGCCGAATCTTTCGGAAATCCGTAACGTCGGTCCATTGCCAGCGTCACCACAGCTTGAAAAGTCTGGTCGTCAAACGTGATAGCAGCCACTCTTCCCACCACCACGCCGGCGCTCTTGACGGGGGCTCGAGGCTTCAATCCGCCAATGTTATCAAACTTGGCCCTGACCTCATACGTTTCTGAAAAATTAAATGAAGCAAGGTTGCCGGCCTTGAGCGCCAGCACGAGGATGGCCGCAAAGCCCAAAATAACAAACAAGCCCACCCAGACATCGACCAATTTGCGGTTCATCACACGGCCTTTTTGCGATTCACGAAAACATCAATGCAGTGAGGATGAAGTCTAACCCCAACACCGCCAGCGAGGAAGAGACTACCGTGCGCGTTGTTGCGCGCGACACACCCTCTGGCGTGGCCTGACAGTCATAACCCTCAAAAACTGCGATAAAAGTGACAGCGACGCCAAAAACAACACTTTTGACCACCCCGTTTCCCACATCGGTGAGCCAGTCGACGCCATTTTGCATCTGGCTCCAGAATGCCCCCTCATCAACACCGATCATCACGACACCGACGATGTAGCCGCCAAACACGCCTACCGCAGAGAACATTGCGGCGAGCGCCGGCATCGAAATGACGCCGGCCCAGAACCGCGGCGCCAGTACCCGCGCCACCGGCGACACCGCCATCATGTCCATCGCCGCCAACTGCTCGCCAGCCTTCATCAGGCCGATCTCGGCGGTAATCGAGGTGCCGGCGCGCCCGGCGAATAGCAGGGCGGTAATCACCGGGCCCAGTTCGCGCACCAGCGACAGTGCCACAAGCAGACCGAGTGCCTGCTCGGAGCCGTAGCGCTGCAGCGTGTTATACCCTTGCAAGCCAAGCACAAACCCGACAAAGAGGCCAGATATGACAATGATGACCAGCGAATAGTTGCCGATGAAATGCACTTGCGCAATCGTCAGACGCAGGCGGCGGAATGACAAGCCCGAGTGCGCCAGCAGTAGCGCAAACAGGCGCGCGGCATAGCCAAGTTTGGCAATGCCGTCGATCACGCCATGACCCAGCGACTGCAGTAGTTGCGTCATGGCCCGGCCCCCGGTTTGCTGGTTCGCGCACTCGCCTGCGGCGCGCCGTTTGCGGGCGGACATGCGAGACCCAGATCCGCAGCGTATTCCTGTGCCGGATAGTGGAAACGCACCGGACCATCCGGCTCGCCTGACACAAACTGACGTACATACGGCAGATCGGACGCGCGGATTTCATCCGGTGTACCACGCGCGACGATCTTTCCTTCTGCAAGAAAGTAGACGTAATCGACGATTGCCAAGGACTCTTCGACATCGTGGGTAACGATAATCGAGGTCGCGCCCAAGGCATCATTGAGGCGGCGAATCAGATTTGCAGTAACGCCTAGCGAGATCGGATCAAGTCCGGCGAACGGCTCGTCGTACATGATCAGATCGGGGTCGAGCGCGATGGCGCGCGCCAAAGCCACGCGTCGTGCCATTCCACCCGAAATCTCTGACGGCATCAGGGCTGCCGCGCCGCGCAGTCCCACCGCATGCAACTTCAGCAATGTGAGGTCCCGGATGGCATCCTCGGGCAATTGGGTGTGTTCGCGCAAGGGAAAGGCAACATTGTCGAACACGCTCATGTCGGTAAACAGGGCGCCGAACTGGAACAGCATGCCCATTCGGCGGCGCAAGGCAAAAAGCTCCGCGTGCGGCAGCGCCGGCACGTCGAGGCCCGCCACCCGCACGCTGCCCGCCTGTGGTTTGATCTGTCCGCCTAACAGGCGCAGGATGGTGGTCTTTCCACTTCCCGAGCCGCCCATCAAGGCCACCAGAGAACCCTTACGCAGGTTCAGGTTTACGCCATCCAGAATCAGCCTCCCGGTGGCACCTGAAAGGAGCGGATAACCGAACGAAACATTTTCGAGGGCGACAAAATCGGTGTCGGACAGCACGGTAAGCGTTCAGAGGTGGGGGGGGAATCAGGGGCAACTGGCGGCCAAGGGCAGCCGTAGCGCGGTCCGCTAAACAAAGGTGGGCGGCAAGCCCATCGGCGAATGCATCTTTGGAGTTGCCACAACTCTTGATTCTAGCAGGCGTTCGCGCGTCCTGCGGTATAGTCCGCCCTCTATGAATGTGCCTGCCCTCGTATTTGATCGCGTCTCCAAAAACTACGGACGCGGAGCACTGATCCTTGACGCCGTGTCGTTCGAGGTGCGTCCGGGCGAATTCTTCGGACTCGCCGGGGTAAACGGTGCGGGTAAGACCTCACTCATAAAATGCGC
>JBJXEY010000536.1:0-32220 GCA_046153355.1 Burkholderiales bacterium | reverse complement strand
CGCATGCTCGATGGTGGCGCCGATCCCTTGTACATGGGCCGGCGCATGGTGCGTATGGCCTCCGAAGACATTGGCCTGGCCGACCCGCGCGCCTTGCGCATGGCGCTGGACGCTTGCGAGACCTACGAACGATTGGGTAGCCCGGAGGGGGAGTTGGCCTTGGCGCAATGTGTGATCTACCTTGCCTGCGCGGCGAAATCGAATGCTTCCTACGTCGCCTATAATCAAGCGCGCGCTTTCATCGGCAAAGACGACTCCCGGCCCGTGCCGCCGCACCTGCGCAATGCGCCGACCAAGCTCATGAAGGACATGGGCTTTGGCAAGGAATACCGCTACGCGCACGATGAAGCCGAGGGCTACGCCGCAGGAGAAAATTATTTCCCCGAAGGCATGGCAAGGCCGGGTTGGTACCAGCCCACAGATCGTGGCCTGGAGGCAAGAATTGGTGAGAAGCTCGCCCATCTTCGCGAGCTGGACCGCAAGGCGCGCGGCAAGGGTTAACGCAGATGACGCCAAGTTGTGAAATTCATGGCGAAAAATACTAAATTTGAATTAATTATGTGTCATTAAGTACGTCAGATAAGTAGTTAATTTTTAAATGTTCTTAATTGCGGAAGAAAACCATGCTTGACCCCCAATTGATGCGCGGCGATATCGAAGCGGTGGCGCGCCGCCTGGCTACGCGGCCCTATATACTGGATACCGCCGTCTTCAACGCGCTGGAAGACGAACGCAAAGCGGTGCAGTCGCGCACCCAGGAATTGCAATCGCTGCGAAACAATTCCGCCAAACGCATCGGCCAGGCCAAAGCCAAGGGCGAGGATGTCACCGCGCTGATGGCAGAGGCCACCCAAGCCAATGTCGATCTCTCGGGGCTTGAGATGCGCTTGCAGGAGATTCAGACCAAGCTTCGCGAATTTTTGCTCGATGTGCCCAATCTGCCGCACGCCTCCGTGCCCGTGGGTAAGAATGCCGATGACAACGTTGAAGTTCGTCGCGTTGGCGAGCCAAAAAAATTCTCCTTCGCCGTCAAGGACCACGTTGACCTGGGCGCCGCCCTGGGCCAACTTGATTTCGAGGCGGCCACCAAAATCGCCGGCACGCGCTTCGCGGTGATGAAGGGGCCGTTGGCACGCTTACACCGCGCCCTGGCGCAATTCATGTTGGATGTGCATACCGCTGAGCATGGCTACACCGAGGTCTATGTGCCTTACCTCGTGAATGCGGAGAGCATGCGTGGCACTGGGCAACTGCCAAAATTTGAGCAGGACCTGTTCGCGATACCGCGCGGCGAGGAGGAAAAGTTTTATCTCGTTCCCACGGCGGAAGTGCCGGTCACCAACCTGGTGCGCGATGAAATTGTGCCGCTGGATAAAATGCCATTGAAGTTCGTCTGCCACACGCCGTGTTTTCGCAGCGAAGCCGGCTCCTACGGTAAAGACACCCGCGGCATGATCCGCCAACACCAATTCGACAAGGTGGAGTTGGTGCAGATCGTTCACCCGGAAAAATCCTATGAAGGACACGAGGAGTTGACCGCGCATGCCGAGGCCATCCTTAAAAAACTTGACCTTCCTTATCGCGTCATGGCGCTGTGTACCGGAGATATGGGTTTCTCCTCGGCCAAGACCTACGATCTGGAAGTGTGGCTGCCGGGGCAAGAAGCCTATCGCGAAATTTCGTCCTGCTCGAATTTCGAATCGTTCCAGGCGCGGCGCATGCAGGCGCGCTTTCGCAATGACAAAGGGCGGCCGGAACTGGCGCACACCTTGAACGGTTCGGGGCTTGCCGTGGGGCGGACTTTGATCGCCGTCATGGAAAACTATCAACAAGAAGATGGATCGATCGTGGTTCCGGCGGCACTTAAACCCTACATGGGTGGGTTGGAGTTTTTGCGACCGGTTTAGCCAACGCCTGCTGCAAGGAACCCAGAGCCCTGATTGATACCTGGTACTCCACGCAGATCAATTTTCATCACACCGAATCAATAAAGGAGTCCACACAATGAGCCACCCCGCCACCATGCGCGCCTGGTGCGTACACGACTACGGCAAGGCCGATAAATTTGTACTCGAAGACGTAGCCGTGCCAGGCGTCGACGCGGGGTCTCTGCTTCTCAAGGTCACCGCAATCGGCGTCAACCCGGTTGATTGGAAAATCCGTGAAGGCGGCCATCGGCGTATGTATGAGCTCAAATTCCCCGCCACCCTCGGGCGCGATTGCGTAGGTGTGGTGCTTGAGAGCGGCGTGGCGGAATTTAAACCCGGTGACCGTGTGTTGGCAGTGGCTGATCAGGGCCGCGGCTTTCAGGGTGCGCACGCGCCCTATGCGCGTGTTCCTGCGGATTTCTCCACCAAGATTCCCGATAGCGTTTCGGATGAGGACGCACTGGCCTTCGGCGTAGCCGGCACCAGCGCGTGGATACCGCTGGTGGAAATAGCCAAGCTCGGACCCGGCATGCGCATCCTGGTGCAAGCTGCTGCGGGTGGCGTAGGCGGCATCGCCGTACAACTGGCGCGTCACCTTGGCGCCGAAGTGTTCGCTACATGCGGTGCGAAAAATATCGATTACGTAAAGTCTCTGGGCGCGCACCGCGTCATTGACTATGGCAAGGAAGATTTCGTTCAAATCGCCTCGCCCTGCGATGTGGTGTTCGACACCGTCGGCGGCGATACCCACAAACGCGCCTTTGCCGCATTGAAGTCCGGCGGTCTGCAAGTGCGCATCAACGCGATACCGGTCGAGGCGAAACCGCCGCGCGAGGACGTGCGCTCGGAGCTGGCCAACGTGCGCTGCTCAGGCGAGCGCATGGCCGCGCAACTTGAACTCGCGGCCAAGGGCATTCTTAAAGCGCAGATCACGCAGCGCTTTGCTTATGCCGAGATGCCCGCCGCGTATCTCGCGATTTAGACCGGGCATGCGCGCGGAAAAATCGTGGTCAACTTGGCGTAAATCGCCGCCTCGGTTTTGTTAGAATACGCGCCCCCGGAGAGGTGGCAGAGTGGTTGAATGTACCGGTCTCGAAAACCGGAATACGCGCAAGTGTATCGAGGGTTCGAATCCCTCCCTCTCCGCCAGGATCGTGTTCATTTGATGTTGCCCAGTGCGTCTATAACCACCGGTAGCACGGGTCGCAGCGGTATAGCGATCTGGTAACGCGCGTGGCGCTGCGTACCCGTGCGCACTAGCGCCTCCTTTGCAACCATATCCGCAAGATCCCGCGTGGCGGTGGCTGACGATACGCCGGTGATATTTGCGTATTGCCCCGCGCTCAAAGCTCCTTCAAAGCCTTGCGGGCCTTCGCGCAGCATGCGCAGCAGCGCTTTTTTCTGACGCTCGTTCAGTTGATCGTGCAGGCGCTCAAGGAAGCGCGTCTTATCGATAAGAAAGTCCACCAGTGCAACCGAGCGGCGTTGCGCTTCGATGGTGGTCGCGGCAAACCAAGTGAGCCAATGGGTAATCTCCTGACGTTTATTGTTCGCCTCAAGCGCCGTGTAATAGTTTTTTCGTCTAGCCAGAATAGTCGCGGCCAACGCCGTCATCGTCGGGCGCCCAAGGTTTTGCGCGAGTGATTTTTCGACGATGGCCCGGCCGATGCGGCCATTGCCATCCTCGAAGGGATGGATGCAGATGAAATATTGATGCGCGATGCCCGCGCGCGTCAATGCGGGCAGGGGCCGCCTGCCCTCCGGCGCCGAATGATTGAACCACACGATGAAGCGCGACATTTCAACGGGTACCGATGCCGAAGGTGGCGCCTCGAAGTGAACTTTTGGGTCGTGCATGGCGCCGGACACCACCTGCATCGGCTCGCTATGGGTTCGATAGCCACCGACGTTGAGGTCGCGGCGTCCCGCCAACAACATGCGATGCCAGCGAAATAACATCTCGCGGGACAAAGGTTCCGCCCAAGTGCGATGCAGATCGACCATCATCTCGGCGACACCGCGTTCAGCGGCGGCGACTTTGCGGTGCTCTGTCGGCAGGCCGAGCTGTCGGCGGATTGATGATTGCACGCTGGCGCGATCAAGAATTTCTCCCTCGATGGCCGAGGAGGTCAGCGCTTCGCTGCTGATGGCCTCCACGGTGAGTTGTTCGCGGTCCTGCGCGCCAAGGTGCTTCGCCGCACCGGCATATTCGCCTGCTTCAACCAGAAACAACGCTTCCGCGTTGTGCAGCAGCGCCTGCTTCCAGGAAAATTCCGGCCAATCCGCTTGTTGCCAGTTCCATTTCATGATCGATGGCGGCCCTTTCTATCGATCATTATATTACTGAATATGATCGATAGAAATTAAGTCTATCGATCAACCTACATCGCCGGTGCCAGCGTCGTCTGCGGTTCGTTCATGACCAGACTACAATCCCCCCATGAAACTCACCCCCAGAGACCAGTTGGTGCAGCGTATTCGCGAGATTGTGCTGCGCGATACGGCTAAACCCCTGAGCGACGCGGGCGCCGCGGAAATCGACGGCGTGCTGCGCCATCTGGATGGGGAGTCCTATCCTTCGGCGTTTGGTCAGGAGTTTCTCAGTCGTGAGGTAACCATACTTCTCGCTGATCTGCGCGGCTTTACCGCGATTGCGGCGGCGCATCCGCCCGAGGTGGTGATTGCGCTTTTGAATCCTTGCTTGATCAAGATGAGCGAGATCATCTACCGCCACAAGGGGACGATCGACAAGTTCATGGGCGATTCGATCATGGTGTTGTTTGGCGCGCCGGTCAGCAGCGAGGACGATGTGGCGCGTGCGCTGGCCTGTGCGGTGGAGATGCAGACGGCGATGAGCACCTTGAACCTCGCGCATAAGGATCGCGGCATGCCGGAATTGTTCATGGGCATCGGTATCAATACCGGTGAAGTGCTGGCCGGGATGCTCGGTTCGGAGCGCTACTCCGAATACACGGTGATCGGCGATGAGGTGAACCTCGCCTCGCGTATCGAGGCGTTCAGCCTGCGCGGGCAGGTGTTGATCAGCCAGAGCACCTACGAGCGCTGTAAGGATTTCGTCGAGACCAGCGACACCATGGATATCCATGTCAAGGGAAAGCCGCAGCCGGTAAGTCTGCGCGAGTTGGTCGCCATTCCAAGTCTAGGATTGAAGGTGCCGCGCCAGGAGATTCGCCGCAGCCATCGGGTCGAGGTGAAGCTTGCCTTTACCTATCAACGTATCCAGCACGGCATTGTGTTGCCCGAGGTGCGCACCGGGGGCATTCGCGACATCGGTTATCACGGCGTGCTTGTCGAGGTGGAGGAAGATCTGCCGAATTTCTCCGAGGTGAAACTGAGTTTCGAACTGCCGCTGGTTGAGTACCAGGTGCGCGACGTGTATGCCAAGGTGGTGGGGAAAAAATCGAAGGATGGGCGCACCCAACTGGGCGTGGAATTCACCTCGATTCCCCCCGAGGCGAATTTGAAAATTCAGCTATTCGTGCAGTTGTTGATCTTCACCGATCTGAATTAGATCGCGGGCAATCAGTTCTCCGCCGTGATATTGAGCGCGATAATCACCTTTTGATACTTTTCGCTATCGCGTCGGATCACTTCGGTAAATTCGCCAATGGTGGTGACGAACGATTCCGAACCGCCGCTCTTCCTGAATAGATCGCGCACTTCCTCTTCTTTGAGTACCGCATTGACCTCGCTATTTAAGCGTCGCGTGATCGCCTCCGGCGTTCCGCTGGGCGCCCACATGCCGCTCCACACCAATCCCTCATAGCCGGGATACGTTTCGTTCACCGCGGGAAGATCCGGCAATACGGTGAAACGTTGCGCACCGGTGCCGGCGACCAGGCGCAAGGTGCCTGCACGCACGTGAGCAGTGCTGGAGGGGCCACCGGTAATCACCGCCAAGGTATCACCGGCCAACACCGAGGCCACCGCCGGCGCGCCGCCTTTATACGGTACGTGCAACATATCCACGCCAGCGCGCGCCTTGAGCAATTCCATGAACAGTTGATGCTGGCTGCCGTTGCCGGCCGAGGCATAGGCAATCGGCGGTTTGGCTTTGCGTGCGAAATCGATAAATTCAGGCAGCGTTTTCGCCGGCACCGAAGGGTGAACCGCGAGCACGAATTGATTGCGGATGATGGAGGCGATGGGCGTGAGATCCTTTACCGGATCGAAGGGCAGGCTCTTGTACAGAAATCGATTGATCACCACCAGGCTATCAGGGGCGAGCAACAGGGTGTAGCCGTCGGCGGGGGATTGCGCCACGGCTTGCCCCGCGACATTGCCGTTAGCGCCGCCACGATTTTCCACCACCATCGGTTGGCCAATGGTTTTCGAGAGACGAGTCGCGATCGAACGCGCAGCAAGATCCGGTGCGCCGCCCGCGGTTACCGCGACGATGATGCGTATCGGTTTGGCGGGATAAGTTTGCGCGGCGCATGTCGCCGCGGTAAGCGTGGCCAACAGCGCGGCCGACAGCGCGGCCGACAGCGCGGCGGTATTACGGGAACCCACCAAGTGTTTTTTCATTTAGCAGACTCGATCCTGGGCCCGCCAAGGCGTTGTATTAGGGTTTCCCATGCCGCGTCGTTCTTGGGCAGATGCTCCTCGCGATCCAGGGTGCGTGACAGCGCCGCCAGCCGTGCGCTGCTCCAGCCTTCGGTCAATCTAGCCAACAGCAACAAGGTATTAACGTGGGAAATTTTCTTCGCCAACACCATGGTAAGAATTGCGCCGCGCATGGGCGCATCAGGCAGACCCAGTTGCAATTGCACGCCAAGCCGGCCCGGTTGCAGGAGCGAATCGTCAACCAGATCAACACGATTGGTGGCCGCCAGCACCGCGATCGGCGCCACGCCGCCCAGATCGTCGATCTCGGCGAGCAACTGATGCACTACGCGTTCGGTGGTCCAAGTGCCCGAGCCGCGCCCACGCACCGGCGCCACGGCATCGAGCTGATCGAAAAAAATCACGCAGGGTGAGAGCTCGCGCGCAAGCTTAAACACATGGCGTACGGCCTCTTCAGATTCGCCCAACCATTTGCTGAACAACTCCGGCCCGCCCACCATGATGAAGTTGACACCCGCTTCCTTCGCCACGGCGCGCGCCAGGAGCGACTTGCCAGTGCCCGAGGGACCGTGCAACAGCACGTTTTCCAAGGGCGCTTGCGCTGCGCGCAGCGGATCGATGATCAAGGTTTTCAAGCGCGATTTGATCGCATCCAGACCGGCAACGCGATCAAAACCTTCTTCGGGAATGGCCACCAGCGTGGCTCTTGCGGCAGAGGGCCGGCAGCGTTGCCGCGCCGCGATCAGATCGTCGCGTGTCACGCGCAAGGTTTCCGGTTGCCACTGCGAAGGCGAGCCCGACGCGGGACGATGGCGGCGCAGCGCATGCATACCTGCCTCGCGGCATAGCGCCATCAAGTCGGCGCCGACGAAACCGGGCGTGTCGCCGGCAATTTCGGGCAAGGCGGCCTTTGCCCCCTTATCCAAGGGCATTTCACGCGTGTGGATCTTCAAGATCTGCTCGCGCCCCGAAGCACCCGGTGGGCCGATATAAATTTCGTAATCGAAGCGCCCTGGGCGGCGCAGGGCCGTATCCACGGTTTCAATGCGATTGGTGGTGGCAAGAATCACCACGCCATCCACTTTGTTGAGGCCATCCATTAACGAGAGCAGTTGCGTCACCAGGCGCGTGTCGGCATGTGAGCCGCTCTCGCCGCGCTTGGGGGCGATGGCATCCAGCTCGTCGATAAAAATCACCGAAGGCGCGTGATGCACCGCTTCGCCAAAGATGCGTCTGAGATTGCCTTCGCTCTCGCCATAAGTGGTGCCAACAATTTCCGGGCCATTGATATGGAAGAACTGCGCATTGACCTCGTTGGCCGTCGCGCGGGCGAGTAAAGTTTTACCGGTACCGGGCGGGCCGTAGAGAATCACGCCACGCACTGGCGGAATACCCACCTGCCGGTAGATGCCGGGGAATTGCAGTGGCAATTGAACGGTCTCTTTCACCATTGCGATCTCGCGATCCAGGCCCCCCAATTCCTCGAAGCTCACCTCCAGCGCCACATGGCCCTTGAAGCCATCGGGGGCGGTGTCGAGGATTACGTCGGTGGCTGCATCCACCACGCCTGCTCCGGGCTGGACATCCACCACTTGATACAAGGTGCCGGCGACGGAGTGATGGAAATGCAGGAACAACAACTGCCCCTTGGCGATAGGGCTTCGTTGTTCCAACATTTCTTCCTTTAAATGTTCCTCGACGTGATGCGCCGAGGCCGTGCCCAAATCCACCGCCGGTTGTAGGCGCAGCTTTTTAATCGGCGCAGTTTTCTCCACGGATAATTCGACCGTGCCGTAGAGTCGTGCGCCCAAGGCTTGGCGTTGAAAGCGATCCAGGCGAATCTCGCCGGTACCGCGATCTTCCTCATTGGCTTCATCAACTCGCACCAGAATCTCGCGGTGAAAGGTAGCGACACGCAACACATCACCAGTCTTAATAGCGTGCTTTAGCATGAAGGCGGGATCAACACCAGCAAGCGAAGCACTGCTCGCCGCGTATTCGCGCAGCGAAGGCGCGACAGTCAATTCAAGAATCATGTCAGGCTCGTGCGGAGGAGGTTTGGGCTTCGCGGTACTCGGGGCAGGGCTGTAGTTCTTCGAAGCCCGATTGACGATCGACACCGGTGGTGTGAACGAGATTCCTTTCCATGCAGATGAGCCGCACCGGGATAGAGCCGCTATTGACATGACGAAATACCGCGCCTCCCGGGTAGGTGGGCAAGGTCATGACATCGCCTGCCTTCCAGTTGTGGCGTACGCCATTTAACTCGGTGTAGCCCTCGCCTTCGAGCATGTAGAACACCACATCGCCGCCATTACGCTGCACGCCTGAACGACTGCCCACGGGAATCTCCTGGCGATAAAAAAGCTGCGTTTGCACTGCGGAATAAGCGATGCACGGGTGCAGATACCACTGCATTTTTCCGTGGGCGTTGAGCTCCCAGGGCAATTCGTCGCCGCGAATCAGAAAGGTGGTTTGCGCGAGACGCGTTCTCTGGATATCGCGCAGTTGCACCAGGCGATCAAATAAATTGACGCTCGCCAGCTCATCCGGCGAGCCCACCAACGGCACCTGTTCCACACCGACAGTGGCCTTCCACTCTGTCTTCAACACGCTGGTCTGTGCGGTAGTGTTGCTGCCGCCTTTCCCCATTTCCGCCACCTGATCGACGGTATTGGCGATGGTCCGCGCCACCAACATGTCGCGAAACGCCACCCAGCGGCATCCTTTATTTGGATCCAAATTCCAGTGTTGATGGCTAGAGCCCTCGGGTTTGATCGGCAAAAGTAGCAAATCTCCCGCCTTCCATTCGAGAATCACATCGTCGGTCTCGGTGCGGCCGGTGCCCTCGAGCACGTAGATGATGATGCCGCCCTGATGGCGGTGGCGGCCCGATTGGTTCTTGATCAAATGTTCGAACACCGCCCAGGAGCTCAGCGCCGTGTCCTCGATAAAGGGCACTAGGTAATACTTTAGGAACCCCTGGCGCGATTGTTGATACTCCAGGTCGTCGCCGCGGATCAGAACCTTGCCGGTTTTTTCGCGTTCGCTTGCCTTTTTATAATAGGCAATGACTTTTTCGTAGACGGTGTTTTGCAGCGGGTCGGCTTCTTTAGTACGTTCGCGTTCCATGGATGGTGTCTCTCATTTCGAATGTCGCCTATGATATCGCGCCGGGCCTGAATCAATTTCATGTCCGGTCAATTTCCCGTCTCGTCAATTTCCTGTCTGTTTCCCCAAATTACCTGCCGGAGAGCGTCGTATGCGCAGCAAATTTTTTCTTACCTCGGAGGACGTGCAAAAAATCGTCGCCGCCTGCAAGTTGAAAGTGGCGCAATGTCAATGCGCCGCCACTATCGCGGTGGTCGATGAAACCGGCAATCTTCTGTATCTAGAGCGCATGGATGGTCCCGGTCCGATGAGCGTGGAAGTGGCCACCGGCAAGGCGCGCACTGCGGCGCTCACGCGTACTTCGAGCAAGGTTTCCGAGGATCGTCTGAAGAACCGCATGGGTTTCCTCGCGGTATCGGGCTTTGTGCCGCTACAAGGCGGTGTACCTGTTATGTATCAAGGGCAGTGCGTGGGCGGTGTCGGCATTTCGGGCGGTCCCACGCCCGAGATTGACGAACAAATTGCCATGGCTGGCCTTACGCCTTTATAGGATGATTGCGCCTTTCGCCGTGCCCGCACGCCGCATATCGAGCGACGTCAACGATTTCATCGAAAGCTAATAATGTCCACACCCGCGATGACCGCCGAAAACTTCGTCATTCCGCCGCTCATCAAACGCAACACCATTTTGTTCGCGTTGGCACAATCCTTCTCCGGCGCCGGCATGCAATTCGCGTATGGCCTGGGGCCCTTGATGGTATTGGCGCTCACCGGTTCGGCGGCTTTGGCGGGGTTGTCGGTGGGCCTGGTTGGTCTTTCTCGCTTTCTCGCCTCTTACCCGGTTGGCAAGATTACCGATACCTATGGCCGTAAGCCCGGTGTCGTTTTCGGCTTGAGCTTGGCCATGCTGGGGGGCGTGATCTGCGGAACCTCAATGTATTTCGCCAGCATCTGGGTCTACATCATCGGTATGACGGTGTTTGGCATGGGCATGAGCGGCGTACAGCAACTGCGCGTCGCGGCCACTGATATGTATCCGCATTTTCACCGCGCGCAGGCGCTGGGTTATCTCGCCATGGGTTCCCTGATCGGACTGCTATTTAGCCCCTTGATCGTCGCCGGCACCGAAAAATATGCCCTGGCCAACGGTTACGAGCCGCTCGCCTTGCCTTGGTTTTGTCTACCAATTCTGATTGTCACCGGCATGGGGTTCGTTTATTTCGTGCGTCCCGATCCCAAGGAAATCGGTATGAATCTCTCGCACTACTACCCTGGCTACGTGCCGCCCCCCAGACCCAAGGGCAGCAACGACAAGCACTTCAGCGCGCGTGAATTGTTGAAGAACGTTCACATTCGCCAAGCCATCGTCGCCAACACCGCGGGCCAGGGCAATATGTCGATCGTCATGGTGTTAACGTCACTCGTGCTCGCGCACCATGGCAGTTCCCTGGCCTCCATCGCTTTTTCGCATGTGTTCCATTCCGCCGGGATGTTTGCCTTCACTATTCCGCTCGGAAAACTCGCTGATCGTTTTGGCCGCGAAAAGGTCATGTACCCCGGCGTGTTCGTGTCGCTGGTGGGCGCGGCGCTGGTGGCGTTCACCGATGGTTCGTATTGGCTGGTGACGCTGGGGACGTTTCTCGTTGGTCTGGGCTGGGCGGCTGGCAACGTGGCCGCCACCGCGATGATCGCCGACCATGTCGAGGTGCATCAACGCGGCCGCGCCATTGGCGTGAATGAAAGCTGCGCCGGCGCGGTCAATGTGTTGATGGCCCTGGTCACCGGGCCGATTCTGCAATGGTGGGGATTGCCGATGACCGGCGCGGTGGCGGTGGCGGTGGCGTTGCCGCCGCTGCTCTTATGGGCGTATTACCGAGTCAGACCCGATCCGGCCTTGATGGTGAATACCCCAAGGCCGACGCTCAAATGACGAAGTAGAACCCAACCCAACTGGCGACTCTTCCCGGCGTGACGCCGCAATATTGAAAGCAATCGCATGTCACTCGCCAATAGCGGCGCACCGTTTGTTATTCCACCGCTCATCAAGAAGAACACCACGCTATTCGCGTTGTCGCAGTCCTTCACCGGCGCGGGCATGCAATTCGCCTTTGGTCTTGGGCCGCTGATGGTGCTCTCCCTCACCGGTTCCAATACGCTCACCGGATTAACGGTGGGGCTGATCGGTTTTTCGCGCTTCCTGGTGTCTTACCCCATGGGCAAGATCACCGATACCTATGGACGCAAACCAGGCATCTTGTTCGGGCTGGCGCTGGGTTTGGTGGGCGGATTGGGGGTGGGCGCAGCGATGCTCGCGGAAAATTTTATCGCGTTGGTATTGGCCATGCTGGTATTTAGCGCCGGCATGAACGGCGCGCAGCAGTTACGCGTCGCGGCCACCGACATGTTTCCGCCCTCGCATCGCGCGCAGGCGCTTGGGTATATCGCCATGGGTTCCATCGTGGGTTTGGTGGTCGGCCCCATCATCATTACCTACACCGAAAAGTACGCGATACGCGAGGGTCTGCAACCGCTTGCGTTACCGTGGTTTTTTCTGCCCGTATTTATCATCGCGGGGATGTGCCTGATTTATTTCGTGCGACCGGACCCGAAGGAAATCGGGATGAATCTTGGCAAGTACTATCCTGGCTACACGCCACCGCCTCGCCGCACCGATGGCAAGGACGACATGTATTTCGATGGCTGGAGCCTGATGCGCAACGTGCGCACGCGCTTGGCCATCGTTGCCAATTGCGCGGCGCAGGGCAATATGTCCATCGTCATGGTGTTGACCTCATTGGTCTTACATCACCACGGGCATTCGCTCTCCGCGATCGCGGTGTCGCATATGTTTCATTCATCGGGCATGTTTGCCTTCACCATTCCCATGGGGAAACTGGCGGATCGTTTTGGCCGCGAGCGGGTGATGTATCCCGGGGTGGCCGTGGCGTTGATTGGCGCGAGCCTGGTGGCGTTCACCACGCCTTATTGGTCGGTGACGCTGGGAACTTTTCTAGTCGGTCTGGGCTGGGCGGCGGCCAATGTTGCCGCCACCGCCATGATCGCCGATCTTACCGAAACCCAGGTGCGGGGCCGCGCCATTGGCGTGAACGAATCCGCCTCGGGGGCAGTGGCGGTCGTCATGGCGCTGGTGACCGGGCCGATTCTCGAATATTCAGGTTTACCCATGACAGGTTTAGTCGCGGTGCTGGTGGCGCTACCGCCGTTGGTGTTGTGGGTTTACTACCGGGTGAAACACACGCCGGCTATGGAAGCAGAGGCCGCCAAGGCCCGGACTCATCTTTGATGGCCAATGGAGTCATAGCAACGCAAGTCCGTGTCGCGCCGTTACCGCTTCCCGCGCCGGGATTCGAGAAATTCACCTTTCCGCGCTATCGCGGCTTGTTGTTGGGAACGGAAACACCCGAAACCACGCAGGAACGCTTTGCGTTAGGCGCGTGGCTGGGGGAGACCCCCGTGGGTTTGGCGTTTTATTCCCGGTCCTTTGGCGAGGAGAAAAACCGGCGCCTACTCTCAGTGATGGTGTCGCCATTGATGCGGCGGCAAGGCATTGCGACGCGTCTATTCGCGCAAGGTGAGAACCTGGCACGGGAACTCGGTGCGAAAAAAATCACCACCATCCATTCCAGTCAAATGCAGGCGTTCGCCGCATTCGAAGCATTGTTGCGTAAGGCAGGTTGGGATGCGCCCAAGGAATTGGAGTACCGGCTCGCGGGCAAGGCAAGCTGGGCAGTTCAAGCACAGGGTGATTGGGCGCCATTTCTTGCGCGGCTTGGCAAGCGCGGGTTTTCCGTATCCGCTTGGACGGAAATGACCGAGGCGGACCGGGAGGAGATCAGGAAAGTTGTTGAATCCAGCACCGACGAAGCGGGCCGCGCCTTCGATCCGTTCAAGCAAAACGAGGATTTTCAGGCGTTGGTGGTCCCAGAGTTGTCGGTGCTGTTGCGGCGTGATGGGCAAATCGCCGGCTGGATCATCGGCGCGCGCGGGCTTGCGGCCAATACCTACCATTACAGTTCGGGCTACGCCGTGCCTTCGGTGCGGCGCGCAGGCTGGTTGATCGGCGGCGTGTGGGAGGTGTGCCGGCGGCAGGCCGAGCTGTTCGGCGGTGAATCGATTTCGGTGTTCGAGACCTCGCCGCAAAACCAGGGTATGCGCCGTTTGATGGACCGGCAGCTAAAGCTTTATAGCGTGTGGACCGATGCGCGATACATCAGCGAGAAGCGGCTTGATGGGCAGTAGGTAAATTGGGTGGGAAGGCGTGTTGACTCCACACGTACCGCTAGCGCATACAACGCTTAGTTACCTTGATCGAGAATCGATGCGCTCGCTCGAATCGGCGGAAAACGCGTCTACATCGATGCGAACGTATTTATCTATCGTGGATCACTCGACACCGGGCTTATGGGCCAGACGGGGGGTGAGGTCATCGGTATCGACGACCTGCTTGCCTAGGCGTATCGCGATTGTCGCGAGATTCAACGAATTGATCGCTGAGTCTTGCGTAGGTGCCGCCGCCAAGCCCAGTTGTTCGGCGGCGAATCGATCTCGATAGTCGAGACCTCGCCAATATGCCGCGCCAATCGCGGCGCGGCCACTTTGGAGGATTTTATTTCGCGATGCGCTTAGGTATCGGTATTTTTGCCCGAACAGTCAACTGGGGTCCCACCGGCAACCGCTTCCAGCATCGTATCGGACAGTTCGCCGGTTGCCAGTATTTCTTGCCATACCCTGATGCCTTCCTCTCGAGAGAACGTAAAACCGTGCTGTCTGGCCAGGCCGACAAAATCAGTTTCTGATTGATCGGCAAAAGCCTGCGCGACGATGAAGCCAAGCTTGGCATCTTGATTGACCTTGTTGATAAAACCGTGAACCGCTTCGATAGACATGGGTGACTCCTTTCAAGGTTGCTGGGCTAAAGCAATTTGCAAAAACCATCTGTCGCCGAAGGCTCGCCATGTCTATAGCGACAGGTTTTTCGGCTGCCGTGAATTCTGGCATGGAAATATATCGAACGAGCTGCGGCAGAAAAATGGTCCAAAAAGACCAATTGAGGTGGGATTTGGCGGCGCTTTAACGCCGAATGTGACAAATTCCCTGTTGCAGCGCAGATGTTCTCGGGGCTAGGGCGAGGTGCCACCGCCGTTCCCAAGCAATTCGGTCAAAGTCAGATACAACTGTCTTGGCGAGACTGGTTTATGTAATAACGGCACGCCGCTGCTCAACGCTTCGCGTAGGCGTTCCGAAGCCGTGTCCCCGGTAATTAGCACTGCGGGCAAATCGTAGCGCGTATGGGCACGCACCGCGGTTATAGCTTCGAGGCCGGTGGATTGGGCGCGCAAGCGATAGTCGCTGATGACCACATCGGGGCGGAAAGTGCCGGCCAATGCGACGGCTTCGTCGATGGTTTCCGCAGCCACGCCAGTGCACCCCCAATCCTGTAGTAGCGCCAACATGCCGCTGCGCACCGCCTCTTCGTCATCGATTAAGAGCACGCGTGCATTGAGACTTCGCGTTGCAATAGGTCGGGCGGATGCAGGCGGGGTCAGGGCTTCGGTGCTTGTGCTGCTTGAACTTTGGCTAGCGATGGGTAGCGCCAAGCGGAACACGCTGCCACGTTGCGGCGTCGAAGCAAGGCTTAGGTCGTGACCCAGTGTGCGCGCCAACCCTTGCGCGATGGCGAGGCCCAGGCCGAGGCCTTTGCGCCGGTCGCGCTCGGGATTGCCCAGTTGATGAAACTCTTTAAAAATTTCTGCTTGTTGTTCCACCGCGATGCCCATGCCGGTATCCCAGACTTCCAACACCGCGTGGCCGCCGCGCCTGCGGCAGGCCACCAGTACTCCGCCATGATCGGTATAGCGAATGGCGTTCGACACCAGATTGCGCAGTATCAGCGCGAGTATGGCGGGGTCTGATCGCGCCTCTAAAGCGGTCTCGCGCGAGCGGTAGGCCAGGCCTTTGCCATCGGCCTGAGGTTCAAATTCTCGCTCGATCAAATTGAGAAAATGCTGCAGGCGGAACGTTTGCAATTTCGGGACGATCACCCCCGCCTCGATGCGCGAAAAATCCAATAGTGTGTTGAGCATGTCAATGGAGGCATCGCTTGCCGCGCTGATATGGGTGACCAGCTCGCGCTGTCGCGTATCTAAATCCGTGCGCGAGAGCACATCCAAAAACAACCCTTGGGCATGAATCGGTTGGCGCAAGTCGTGACCCGCGGCGGCCAAAAATTTCGATTTGGCCAAGTTGGCTTCTTCCGCCTCGATGCGCGCTGCTTCGGCGCGCCGTATCAGTTCGATGTTTTCAAAACGCAGCTCGATGGTTGCGCGGCTCGCCAAGGCGCTATTGCGGCTTTGCGCGATCAAGACGCCAAGGTATAGGACAGAAATTACCGCGAATGCGTTATAGGCCGGATCGTCCAGTAGCCACAACGCCACCACCGTCAAGCCCACCAGCGGCACCGAAAAGGCGGTAAACACCGCGAGTATTGGAGATAGCATGGATAGCGAACCTCCCACGATGCCGGCAAGCACACTGATGGCGACGCTTGTCCCTATGGGCGTTGTCGTGCCAAGCGTTCCAATTGCCAGAAGCCCCCAGGCGGTACCCCAGAGCGTCGCATATCCCACCAATGTTCGTGCTAAGCGTGGCGCATCGTCGGTGGCCAGTCCACGCGCGAGATGGGCGCGGGCAAAGAAAATGGCATGCACGTTGGCGGCCGAAATGACGCTTGCCCAAGCCACCAACGCCAAGCGGTTCGCATCGTTTTCCAAAACCCAGAGCAATAACAAAATAGCCGGGAACATGGGCAGGACCGACGCCGTCATGCTGGCGTAAATCAGGCGCAGTTGCTCGATGAGAATCCGATTTTCGGCAAAACTTAAAGCATTGCGTTCTTTGCTACTCATGCAAAGGGCGTGCTCTTAGCCCACCAAGGCTTCGCGGCGCGCTGCCACCACTGCCTCAGCGCGGCTCACTACTTGAAAATATTCGAGGATGTCCTGCACGTGCCTGCGCACGGTGTTGTCCGAGAGCAGGAGTTTGCGCGCAATGAGTTTGTTGGAAAGCCCTTCGTTGAGGAGTTCCAAAACCTCAAGCTGCCTCGGGGTCAAAGCTCGGTTGGGCGATTGGGCCGGTTGTTGATCGCTTTTCGCGAAATCACCCTGCAATATTTCGCGGATGATTTGGATAATTTTGACCGACGACTCTCCTTTGGATACAAAGGCGGCCGCGCCACGTGAGATCGCGAGCCGCTGGGTTTCAGGCTCGTCTTGCGAGGACAACATTAATATAGGTACCTGCGCCCAACGTTGTTTTAGTTGTGCGATCCCGGCAATGCCGTTGGTACCTTTGAGCCGGATGTCGAGTAGCACGATGTCGGGATTGTTCGATGAGCTCGCGTCGAGCTCGGCAATGCCCTCTTCGACCGATGCCGCCTGAAAAATCGTCGTGCCAGGCATCGCCATTTTGATCACCATGGAGAGTCCATCGCGAAACATGGCGTGATCGTCAATGAGCAATATGTTTTGAGATTTCATGGCGATTAAAACCGGTAATTTGTCACGTTCGCCATTAAAACACCGCTCCTTGGCCGTTCAAATGGTCTTTTTGGACCATTTTAAAGGCGCAACAAGCTCAGTAGAGTTCGCGCAGTGAAATTTACGCGCTAGCAAAAGTATCTTGGATATTGCGTTAGCGCCGTTTCTTAGCGATCTTTATTGAAAGGTAAGTAAATCATGGCCGTTTCTCCCGTTTCGTTCAGCAAGACCCCGCAAGCCAAGGACGACTTGTTCGCCAATAGTGTGACCGAAGACAGCCTCGCCGCTATTCTCGATGTCATGGGCAATGATCTCGGCGGTGCCGCGAAATCGCTTTATTCCCTGGACAACGGCGACAAAAACACTGATCTATTGGCTAAAGACACGGCGAGGACATCGGCCGCTAGTGGCGATTTCAGTGCCAAGGGCGCCAAGATCTGGATCACCAATGACGGCAAGGTGGGCTACGACGCCGGCGCACTAAGCGCGCAGTTGCAGTCGCTCGCCGTGGGTGAGTACTTTGAGGACAGCTTCACCTACGCGATTCAGTTGGGCAACGGCACCATCAGCATCGCCACCGCCGTGGTGCGTATCGTCGGGCAGAATGACGGCCCGCAAATTACCTCGGTCGCGCAAACCGGCGCGGTAAAAGAGGATCAAATCACGAGCATCAGCGGTCAGGTTACCGCGAGCGACGTGGACCATGGCGACCATCAGCACTATGCGCTTTCGGGTGGCGGCAGCGGCACATACGGCTCGTTAAGTGTCAATGCGACAAGCGGCGCATGGACCTACGTGTTGAACAACGGCGCGACCAACGTACAAGCATTGGCCCAGGGCGAAAGACATGTCGAGAGTTTCACGGTTCGAGTGACCGATGACTACGGCGCATTCGCCGACCAAGCGGTCAAGGTTACGGTGACGGGCACCAACGATGGTCCGCAAATCACCTCAGGCGATCAAAGTGGCGCGGTACAAGAAGACCAAACCCTAGGCGCCACCGGTCAAGTGACGGCCACCGACGTGGATAACGGCGATCACCAGCATTACGCAGTACAAGGTAACGCCGCGGGAGGTTATGGCGCGCTCGCAGTCAATGCCGACACCGGCGTTTGGACCTATACCCTGGCTAATACAGGCGCTGGCGTGCAGGCCTTGGCTCAAGGAGAGAGCCATACGGAGATATTCACAGTGCGCGTCAGTGACGACTTTGGTGCAACGGCGGACCAGGTGGTAAAGGTCCTGGTAACCGGCACCAACGACGGCCCAGTGGCGGTGGCCGATACGGCGGCGGGCACCGAGAATCAGACGTTGGTTCTTGATGTCCTCGCCAATGACGCCGACGTAGACAACGGCCACAGTTTCACATTGCAAAATGTGTCGGTTCCATCGGGTAACGGCGCGGTGTCGATCACCAATAACCAACTCGTATTCAACCCCGGTAGCGATTTCGATCATTTAAACGTCGGGCAAACCGCGACAGTCGAGGTCGCCTACGACATGAGCGACGAGCACGGCGCGGCCTCTTCGTCGATGGTGACCCTTACCATTACCGGCACTAACGACGGCCCGGTTGCGGTGGCTGATACCGCAGCGGGCAGTGAAAACCAGATGGTTGTCGTCGATGTGCTTGGCAACGATACCGACGTCGATGATGGCCACATCTTGACCCTTCAAAACGCCTCGGTCGCGGCTGCCAATGGCGCGGTATCGATAGCCGATAACAAGCTCGTGTTTAATCCTGGCGCCGATTTCGACCACTTGAACGTCGGGCAATCCGCCGCAGTGCAGGTTTCCTACACCATGAGCGACGAACACGGCGCCTTGTCCTTATCGACGCTAGCGGTCGATGTTTCCGGCACTAACGACGCGCCCACGGTGGCAGGCGGTTTGAGCGGCGAAACCAACGAAGACGCCGCGCCCATCAGCTTTAATCTGCTGGCGGGTGCCGCCGACGTGGATGATGGCTCGGTACTGGGCGTGAGCACGCTTACCGAGGCCAATGGCAAGGGAGGCTGGGTACTCGATGGCAACGTAATTACCATCAACCCCGACTATTTTGGCGATGCCCTGAACGACGGTGAATTCGAAAACCTGAACTTTAACTATCAGGTTAAGGACGAGCATGGCGCCTTGGTTGCTCAGGCGCTCAATGTGCGCGTCGAAGGCATCACCGACGCGCCATCGTTAAGTGTGTCCACCTCGGCCGGCGAACATGTCAACGAAGTCATGCTTAGCATTACCAGTCAACCCGCGCGCAACGAGCGAGTGGGTTTGACTTTCTCCGATGTGCCCGCGGGCGCGCACATCTATAACGCGGCGGGCCAAGATGTCACGGCGGGCCTGCCCAGCTACATCGGCACCAGGGAATTCAAACTGGTGCTGGCCGCCGATACCGACGAATTCGACGACCTATCGGTGATCGTCACTGGTTACCGCGACAACGGCAGCGTCATCGGCTCGACCGTGCAAAGTATCGATCTCGCCTACGACGTTGTTGCCACGATCGGAGAGCTTAATTTTTCCTCGAACAATCAGAACATCTGGGGGGATTTCCCGGGCATCATCGATTTCCATGAATACATCCCCTTCGTCGGCGGTACGCCAATGGTTTGGGACGCTCAAACGGAAACCTGGACCGACGTCGCCTCGGACTACTGGAGGAGCGGCAAGTTCGGCTTGGTCGATGTGCAACTCGATACCAATAAGATTGTGGCGGTTGCCCAGGACCAAGCCAAGGGCACGTTGGATGCCGCAAAGACCGTTTTCGACACCACTGCATTTGTTATCGATGGCGCGGTTCAGGGGGCGTTCAATGCGGCCAAGCAAACCTTCGCTGCGGCCGAGAACACCTTCTGGTATGTGGCGCGTGGCGTGGACCAGGCGGTCCGCGACGTTTTTAAGGCCGCTCAGGATGCCTACGGTTGGGCGCAAGGGGTCTACAACGATGCCTGGCATGCCTTCAACGTGGTTGCGACCGGCGCCTACAACTTCGCGGCCCAAGCGCATAGCGATTTCATGAATTACTACAATAGTTTTCATCCCGATTGGAGATGGTTGAACGACATCCCCAAGGGGGTCGCCGATGGCATTTGGGCGACCGCCCAATGGGCCTACGGTGAAGCCAACAAGGCGTGGTCGAGTGTCAAGACCTGGTTCGACAATACCGCCACAGCCATCTACAACGAAGCGGTGCGGGTCTACAACGAAGCCGCCGGCGCTATCGAACAGGCGGCGATCAACACCTTTAACACCGCGAAAGTGGAGTTTGCCAAGGCGGAAAAGATATATAACGACGCCAAGGCATGGGTGTTGGCGGAAGCGCAGAAAGTCTATGACGGCGTGCAGAAAGGCATCAACGACATACTGATCGCCATCGGCAGCAAGGTCGATTACAACTCGAAACTGACGGTCGAAGCGGAAGTGTTCGCCAAAGCCGGTCTGCAGGTGGATGTGGTGCTGGATCTGGGTTCGGTGGATACCAGTATCGACTATCAGTTGACCTCGACCACGCAGTACAACAAAACCACCGACATGCTGGCGATCACGCCGTTGATGGCGAATATGACTACGGGTGAATCGATAGCCTTTGACACCATCAGCCCGAACGCGAAGTTCTACGTTGCCCTGCACTATGACGCTGGCGCCGATTTCGACGTGTCGGTCGATGGCCACCTGAGGGTCGAGGGCACGACGTTGTACGACCTGACACCAAACTCCAATGCGCCGGTCAACCTGGGTCAAACGATTTCGCCCAAAACCGCTGTCGCCGATATCCAGAGCTTGCTCACGGATGCGGGCCTGGGCGCGCTGAGTCTGGGCGGAGATCTGGACGTGGGCAAACTGGTGCTGGTCGATTTCGATTCGAGCAAGCTTGAGCCGTTCGAGGTGCCGTTTGTCGGCACGCTGACCGAGGATGTCGTCAGCATCACCCTGACGTTTCCCACCGTGACCACCGAGGGAACTGAGGCGGCATTCAGTCCGACCCAATACGAGGAGGGCGGGTTTATTGCCCTGGATTTCTCGGAGATCACCAGTGCCGTGCTCAATTTGGTCAATGCCAGGCTGGATTACAGCCCCGAGTTAAGAGAAAAAATCCCGGGTCTGGGAAGCCTCTACGACACGCAAAACTTCGATCAGTTGGTGGATCAAGCCTTGAAAGTCTTCATGGGAACGCTGTTGGATGTGCTCGATGGCCAGAGCGAAGAAGTGCCGATTTTCATGATCGACGCCACCGACGCCACCAGCAGCTCGTTCGTGCTTGCCAATCTGTGGCCCGACTCCACCATGACCTCGACGCTCGATGGCAAGACCGCGTCACTGGGTTTCTACGCCGCTTACGGCGAGAGCGCGCCAGTGGTCCATATCAACTTCGATGTCGATCAAGCCGTCGCCTTTGTGGTCAACGAAATTGTAAAAGCGGCGATCAACGTGGCGACTCAGGGATCGGCCACTTCCGTTCTCGCGGCCATCCCCACGATCAACCCGCTCGACCTGACGCTTGGCCTGGACACCATTCTCAAGGTGATGCAGTTGGACCAGGGCAGCAGAGAATTGATCACCAAGTTCTTCGATCTGAACCTCAACTTCCAGGCTGCGGATGTGGATGCCCACGCAACCACCAAGTTCTCGCAGGAATTCACCCTCTCGGTGGACGATATGTCGTACCTGGTTACGCTGGAAGACGGCACGCAGCAAGCCTTCAGCGCCAATGGCGCGGGCCAGTTGCTGATCACCGATGCCAGCAGCCACGATCTCAACGGCGATGGGTCGGTTGACTACACCATGGACATCGTGCCCACGGCGATGTTTTCCAACGACACTGAGCTGGGTTTCGGCGTCGGCTACACCCTGGACTTCATGAAGGGAAGTCTTGGTGCGAGCGTCAATCTAAATCTAGGCGCGCTGCTCGATATCGACGCCGACTGGCTGGGCGTTGAGATTCCGCTGGTGGATGTGGCGCTGGGACCGCTGCTTCGCGTACAGGGCGACTTGGATGTGCTGGATGTCGATATCTTCGAGGCCCGTTTCGATTTGGATATCGGTTCCGACAGCTTTGCCAGCGCGGTCGATATCGATCTCATGGGTGTCAACACCGTGCCGGCCTAACGGCGTATCTAGACATCGGTCGCATTACAATAGCCTTGCCCATCGGCAAGGCTATTGCACATTTGGCAAGGCTTGCGCTTTAAACGTATCGAGGATTCGTGGCCTGCCAAATCCTCTTCAAGGGCAAATTTCCTCGTGTTCCCCAATAAACAATGGCCGGCCCGCCTTGCGCCGGCAATAGCCGCGATCCGGCCCACGTTAATTCGCGTGGCGTGGATTAGCGTGATCGTCAATGTGCTGGCCCTGGCGCCCACTTTGTACATGTTGCAGGTGTATGACCGCGTGGTGAGCACGCGCAATCACAACACCTTGGTCATGCTCACGATATTGGTGTTGGGTATGTACTTGGTCCTGGAGGTACTCGAATGGGCGCGCGGGCGAATGTTGCAAGGGGCGGGCTTGCAGCTTGAGGCGCACCTTGGTGAGCGAGTGTTTAACGCCGCGTTTCAAGGCAATTTGTTGCGGGTGCGAGGGTCCAATCAAGCACTGGGCGATTTGCGCACCTTGCGCGAATTCCTTGGGGCGCCCGCAGTCACGGCGTTGATGGATGCGCCACTGGCGCTGATTTTTTTGCTGCTGATTTTTCTCATCAATCCCTATTTGGGCTGGTTTTCACTGGCGGTCGCCGTGGTGCAGGTGGGTTTGGCTTATTGGGCCGAACGCGCCACGCGCGAGCCGTTGAGCGAAGCGCGGCAGGCGGCGATGGCCGCGCAAAACTATGTGAACTCTTCCTTGCGTAGCGCCGCGGTGGTAGAGGCAATGGGCTTCTTGCGGCCGATTCTTGATCGCTGGATGAAAGAGCAAAAGAAGCTCCTCCACTTCCAGGCGATTGCCTCCGAACACGCCGGTGGCAAGGGCGCCGCGGCGAGGCTGGCGCAAAATATTCTCTCCTCGGGTCTATTGGGTTTGAGTTGTTGGTTCTTGTTGCAGGGTGAATTGGCCGGCGGCGCCGGCATGATGATTATCGCCAGTCTCTTGGGTGGCAAGGCGCTGGCGCCCTTGGTGCAGCTAATCGGCAGTTGGAAGTCGATTCTCGATGTGCGTGCCGCCTACCAACGGTTGGACAACGTATTGGAGGCGATCCCGAATACGCAACCCGGTATGCCCCTGCCGCCACCTCAGGGTGCGCTCGGCGTCGAGGCGGTTATTGCCGGTGCGCCCGGTTCGCAACTGGCGATTTTGCGTGGCATCTCGTTTTCGCTGGCAGCCGGCAAAGCCTTGGTCGTGTTTGGCCCATCGGGCTCGGGGAAGTCGACACTTGCCCGTCTATTAGTTGGCATCTGGCAGGCGCAAAGCGGCAAGGTTCGCCTAGACGGTGTCGATATCTTCCCCTGGAACAAGACGGAGTTGGGCCCGTTTATAGGGTATCTCCCGCAAAACATAGAACTCTTCAACGGCACGGTCGCCGAGAACATCGCTCGTTTTGGTGAGGTCGATTACGCCAAAGTTGAAGCCGCGGCGCGCGCCGTGGGCTTGCACGAAACCCTGCAATCCCTGCCGCAGGGCTATCAAAGTCAGATCGGTGAAGACGGGTTTTTCCTCTCTGGCGGGCAAAGGCAGCGCGTCGGCTTGGCGCGTGCCCTGTATGGCAATCCCAAATTTGTGGTGCTCGATGAGCCCAATTCGAGCCTGGATGAAGCAGGCGAACTGGCCTTGCAAAAAACCTTGATGGGTCTGAAAGCCCAAGGCACCACGCTGGTGATGATTTCCCACCGGACCAGTGTGCTCGCTGCGGCGGATAGTTTGCTGGTGCTACGCGCGGGCCAGGTCGCTGCATTCGGACCTCGCGATGAAGTCTTGGCGAAACTATCGGCGGCACACCAGTCAGCCAAGGCCTCCGGCGCCAACGAATCTTCCGGAGCGGCAATTGAGGCACAGGCCTCGATATGAAAAAACCTGGTTACGTTTCCTTTGGGCGCGGCGAATTGAGCGCCACGCTGTGGTCGTTTCGCCGCGAGTTTCTGATCGTCGCTCTACTCAGCATGGTGACCAATATCCTCATGTTGAGCCCAACGCTCTACATGTTGCAGATATTCGACCGCGTGGTGGTGAGCCAGAGCACCCTCACTCTATTGGCGGTGTCGTTGATCACGTTATTTCTCTTCGTCTTGATGGCCCTGGCGGAGTGGGCGCGCTCACGGCAATTGGTGCGCGCGGGCGTTAGGCTCGATCAAGCACTCAATACGCGGGTATTCCGCGCTTGTTTCGAAGCGGCGTTGAGTGGTACTGAGCGCAATCCAGGCAAGGCCTTTGCCGATCTCAATCATATTCGCCAGTTTTTGACCGGCAATGGCGTGTTCGCCATCTTCGATGCGCCGTGGACGCCGATTTATCTAGTGGTGATGTATTTGCTGCACCCGATGTTGGGTTGGGTGGCGCTCGGTTTTTCGCTGATGCTGGCCGCCATCACTTGGCTTGGTCACTTCGCGACGCGTCGCGCAACCGCGGCCGCGCTGGAACACGATGCAAAGGTCAACGCCTACGTGTTTGGCAAATTGCGCAATGCCGAGGTCATCGAGGCGCTGGGTATGTTGGATAACCTGCGGCATCGTTGGTCGGTGCTGCACAACCACCAATTATTCGTGGGCATGCGCTCGCAGGAGCCACAGCTTCGTCTACAGTCGTTCACCAAGGTGGTGCGCTATAGCCAACAGTCATTGATGCTTGGCCTGGGGGCATTGCTGGTGATCGATGGCGAATTAAGCGTGGGCGCCATGATCGCGGGCAATGTATTGATGTCACGCGCCTTGGCGCCAATCGATTTGTTGGGCGCCAGTTGGAAAAGTTTCATCACCGCGCGTAAAGCATTCGTCGATCTCAATCTATTGCTCGGAGCCAATCCGCTGCGCGCTGCCTCGGTTACGCATGACACGCCCACGGGCCAGGTGCAAATTCAAAATCTGATCGCCACTGTGCTCGGTCGCGCTCAACCGATCCTTCGCGGACTGAACGCGGCATTTCCCGCCGGCGAAAGCGTCGCCATCATCGGCCCCTCGGGATCGGGTAAATCGACGCTGGCGCGCGTTTTGGTTGGGATCTGGCCCCACTTAGAGGGACAGGTATTGCTCGATGGGCAGGCGATAGAAAGTTGGGATCGCGCCGAGCTCGGGCCGCATATCGGCTATCTGCCGCAGGATGTTGAATTGCTGGAGGGCACGATTGCCCAGAACATTTCGCGTTTTGGCAAACTGGATTCGCAGGCGGTAATCGATGCCGCCAAGCGCACCGGCATCCACGAATTAATTCTTCGTTTTCCCGCCGGTTACGACACGCCCATGGGCGAGGTGGGAAGTTTGTTCTCCGGCGGCCATCGCCAGCGCATAGGCCTGGCACGAGCTATCTATGGCAACCCGGCGCTGGTGGTGCTCGATGAGCCTGACGCCAATCTGGATGAAGCCGGCGCCGTCGCGCTGGTCGAGACACTCGCGCAACTCAAAGCGATGGAAAAAACCGTTTTTGTCATTTCACATCGCATGAACATGCTTGCCGCGGTCGACCGGGTTCTTTTGCTGGTTAATGGCGAAATCCGTTTGTACGGGCCGCGGGCGCAAGTGCTTGCAGCACTTAAATCGTCCGCCCAACCGCAAGGCCCCAACGCGGCTGCGCAGCCGGCGTGATGCGAATGGATCAGAGCAAATGAACCGAATCAACTCCATCGAATCAGGATTCACCCAATGAATACAAATGATCGGCAAAGGGTGCCATCGCCAGGCGAAATGGCCCAAGGCCAAGGCGAAGATCAAGCCGCGCCGGTAGATAACAAAACACCATTGCGTATTGCCCTGTGGACCATTGGCATCGGTTTTTGCGCGTTGTTACTTTGGTCCTTCTACGCGCCTTTGGACGAAGGCGTCCCTACGCAAGGCATGGTGGCCATCGACACCAAGCGCAAAGCGGTGCAACACCTCACCGGCGGCATCGTGAAACAGGTTCTGGTGAAGGAGGGGCAGTTCGTGCGTGCCGATGAACCACTCTTGCTGCTTGACGATGCCGTGGCGCGCGCCAATTACGAATCGGCGCGCCAGCATTACCTCACGCTGCGGGCCATGGAAGGGCGCTTGTTGGCGGAACAATCTAATCAAGCAAAAATCAACTTTCACCCCGATCTATTGAGCGCCGGGCAGGACGCCTACATCCGCCAAACCCTCCTCAATCAGGAACAGTTGTTGCAATCGCGCCGTCTTGCCTTGCAAGCCGAGGTGCAGGCGATGGCGGAGGCCATTGTCGGCAACGGGGCATCCATTAGTGGTTTCGAGGGCATATTGAGCGCGCGTAAATCCCAGTTGTCTTCCCTGGAGGAAGACCAAAAAGGCATGCGCGACTTGGTGCGCGAAGGTTACGCGCCACGCACCAAATTGTTGGAACTCGATCGCATGGTGGCCGAGAACATGGCATCGATGGCGGATGCGCAAGGCAATAGCCAGCGGCTGCGTAGCTCCATCGCAGAGTTAAAGCTTCGCATGGTGCAGAAGACCCAGGAGTACCGGAAAGAAGTCGATACGCAATTGGCCGATGTGCGGCGCGAAGTGCAGGCGGATGCCGAGAAGTTCAAGGCCAGTGGCGACGAATTAAAACGTGTATCAATACGCGCTCCCGCGGCGGGGCAGGTGGTGGGGATGGTGGTGCAAAACATCGGTGCGGTGGTGACGCCGGGGCAAAAACTCATGGATATTGTCCCAGGCGATGAGGCGCTGCTGCTCGAGACCAAGGTGGCGCCGCACTTGATCGATCGCGTGCAAAGCGGCGCGTTGGCGGACGTGCGCTTTTCCAGTTTCGCGCATTCGCCGCAACTGGTGGTCGAGGGAAGGATCACCTCCATCTCAAGCGACCTGCTCGCCGAACCCAATCAGCCGCCTTATTACTTGGCGCGGGTTGCGATTACCGCCGAGGGCTTAAAGCTTCTGGGTAGTCGCGTACTGCAACCGGGCATGCCGGTGGAAGTGATGATCAAGACTGGGGAGCGTTCGGTATTGACCTATTTGTTACATCCGTTACTGAAACGCATGGCGGCTGCCATGAAAGAGGAATGATCATGATGCTCGATACGATTTGCTACTGGCATGTGACGCGTCATGGAGCGGCGCTACTCGCCGCGTTTGTGCTTGCAGGCAGCGCAAACGCTCTGGATTTACTCGGTGCCTATCGCATCGCGGTTGGTGCCGACCCCAACTATCTCGCCGCGCGCGCCACGGCGGACGCTGCCCGCGAAGCCTTACCTCAGGCCAAGGCAGGGCTCTTGCCGCAGTTCTCCGCTAGTGCCGCCCGCAGCAGAAACAACACCGATCAGACCACTCAAGGCACGCTTGGCGGGCCGAACTTGACGCGCAGTTTTGACTATGCGGCGAAATCCTCGTCCCTGAATTTTCGACAGCCCTTGGTGCGCCTGAGCAATTTGGCAAGTTACTACGGCGCCGAGGCGCAGGTGGCAGCCGCCGATGCGACGCTGGAAAAAGATTTTCAGGCACTGGCGTTGCGTCTGACGAGTGTCTATTTCGATGTGCTGGTGGCGCGCGAAAAACTTTCTAGCGTGACCACCCAGAAGGAAGCTTATGTCGGGCAGTTGGCCGCAGCCGAACGGTTAGTCGCCACCGGGTTCGGCACGCGTATCGAGATCGACGAAACCAAGGCGCGCCTGGACATTACTGGCGCACAGGAAATCGACGAGCGGCGCAATCTTGATGTAGCCGAACGTTCGCTCTCAGGGGTGTTGAACCAACGTATCCAATCCGGCGTGCTTGCACGCATCGATACCGCACGCCTAAAGCTCGAAATGCCGCGCGAGGCCGATCTCACCGTTTGGATCGCTCTCGCAGAGGAAAAAAATCCAGAACTGCGCGCGATGCGCGCCAATATCGAGGTGGCCGAACGCGAAGTTGACAAAGGCCGCGCGGCACATCTACCCACCCTTGATCTGGTGGCGAGCTTGAGCAACAACGACAGCGACAGCAACAATATTATCGGTAGCAAGTACGTGACGTCGAGCGTGGGCGTGCAGATAAGCATCCCCTTGTTTGCCGGAGGACAAATCGACTCCACGGTGCGCCAGGCGCGCGCCAACCTTGAAAAAGCGCGCCAGCAATACGAAGCGGGCCGGCGGCAGTTGGAAGTCGAAGTGGCCAAGGAATTCGGCGCGGTGCAGCAGGGCATCGCTCGGGTGCGCGCTCTGGAGCAGGCACTGCGTTCCAGCGAACAGGCGCTTTTATCCTCGCGTAAAGGCGTGGAAGCCGGCACGCGAAACAGTATTGACGTGTTAAACGCCTTACAACAAATCTCCTCGGTTCAATATGAACTGGCCAAGGCCCGTTATAACTACGCACTCGACCGGCTAAGACTCAAATTCGCGGCAGGCACATTGGGCGAGGAGGATATTGTCGAGACCAATGGCTGGATGTCGCATTGAACGATTGTCTATTCCAAGCGACCCATCGAGGAGGGAAGGCTGCCCGCTTCTTACCCGTGGTTTTTCAGTAAAAGCCGAGCAACGCCATCGCGGTGGCCAGAAGAGCAATTCCCGCCAATAATATTTGGCCGCCCAACGGCGCGAGCATTTCGGGCGTAGTGAATTCGAAGGGCTGCATGTAGCGTTCGACCGCGACGCGGCGGAAGATGCCGATCCGGGCACTTAGCGGCTTGACTGGGATGCTTGGCGTCAACGCCGGAATGTCATCTGTTCCATGCGGCTCTTCACCGCTGCTTTGTCTTTCGACGGGTGCGTTCACAGATGCCCCTCCTGGCGTTCGGCTCGCAACATGCCTACCAGCCGCTCTTCGTTCCGCAATTGCGCGGGTGTGCCAGACCACTCGATGCGTCCACCCTCCAGCACCAGCACCCGGTCCATATGTTCGATGGCGGTTTCGCGATGCGTAACCAACACACAGGTGAGTCCGATTTTTCTCAGGTTGGCGAAGAGTTCGGCTTGTAGGCTGTCGGGGATAGCGTTGGTGGCTTCATCGAGAATCAGCACCGAGGGTTGGCGCAGCAACTCGCGCGCGATCAGCAAACGTTGTTCCTGTCCGGTGGAGATCTTGCCGGTCTCAACGATCGTTTGCAGGCCCATGGGCATGCGATGGATGTCGTCGGCCAGTAGCGCGGTTTGTACGGCCTCCCAGACGGCTTTGACGCCATAGGGTGATGAACCCGCGATTTGACCGCGAATGGTCATGGCGCTATGGGCGCGTTCATCCTGCGACACCATGCCCATGCCGTGGCGCCAGGCGACACGTTGCGCGGGCGTGATCGGCGCGCCGTTGTGCAACATGGCGCCTGCTTGCGGATCGTCGAGCCCCAGGAGCATGCGTAGCAGCGTGGACTTGCCGCCGCCCGAGGGGCCGGTGATAGCGATGAATTCGCCGCGATTTATGTTCAATGAAATATTTGCGAGTGCCGGGACCGAGGTGCCGGCATAGCGATAAGCGATGTCGCGAAGCTCGATGCGCTGCGGTTCGCCGGTGGCGACAGTACTGTCGGGCTCGATGGGCGCCGTGGCGAGGAGGTTGGCTTCTTCGAGCCATGGCGCGCAACGCCTGGCGCTGACCATGGCTGCGCCCACACCAAGGGACGCCTCCAGAAGCGCCCAGGCGAGAAGCAATACCGCGGGCAGGAGCCAGGGTCCGGTGGCGGCGAAATTCGCGCCGGCTACTGCGACTACATAAATTCCAACTAAGGGATAACAATTGTTTAGTAATGCTCGCCAGCATTCGATACTTCTCACATATTTTTCAAGAATTACGTCGCTGCTGTGCTTTCCGATCCAGCGCTGCAACGCACCGGTGCTTGAGTCCAGGAGCCGCAAGCGAAATATGCCGTTGAGCACGTCGATTAAAAAGCGGCGCGAGGCGAGGTTCTGCGCTTCGTAGGCGGGCTCTTGGGATATCCCCTGCTTCGTCAAAAGCCATGGCAGAACGATCGCGCCGAGCGCAACCAAGGTGGCAATAGCGGCAATGCTTGCATCGATCCAAGTAAGCAGGGCGATGCTGGTGACAATAGTCGCGGTGTTGGCCACGCGGCGCAGGAATTCACCGCGTAGTCTGGCAAACAGGCGCTGCATGGCAATTAACGCACGCCCCATACTTTGCGGCGTGGTGCGCACGCAAAACGCCGGCGCCAGCCTGGGGAGTCTTTGCACCAAGGCTGCGTTGAAACTGAGCTCCAACATGCCGCCTGAGCGTAGCGGCGCGATGCAATGGCAATAGTCGAGGAGCGCCACGGCGGCGACGAGGGCGCACAGACCCAAGGCCAGCGATGCCGTGCCAGGCACGACAAATAGACCGGTAGGATCGAAAACGCGCAAAGCAACCAGCGGCAACAAGAGAAGACTTACGGCAAGTACCGTACTGATAGCCGCCGCGCCCAGAAGCGCCGCGAGGTGTTGGCGCGCGGCGCGAAGCAGCATTGCTTCGGTGGGTTGTGCGTCATCGTCTATGCGGCGGTAGAAGCGATAGGCATCGATTTCCAAGTCTTCGTAACCAAGCTGAAGGTCCTGCGAAGTGGCGGGATCGACTATTCGATGGCCACCGTTTGAAGCCATCATCACCACTGGCGCGCGCGTGTTTTTGCGAAAAGCGAGCACAGTGTCAGTGCTTCGCCGCCACCATGTTGGGACCAGAAAACGTTCGTTGCGCACATGCAATCCGTACGTCTTCGCAAGCGATGCGATGTTGCGTGCCGGCGATGTAACGTTGTCGTTGGGGTTTCCTATGGGTCGAGCATGCAAAAAATTTGCGATGAAACGCAGGGCGGGGCCCATTGCGTCGAGGTCGATTGAGTGTTCGACCTCCGTGTCGATGACGGGTGGCCCGGCGGGCGCCGAGTTTGATTCCGCAGCCTGATCAGCGCGCGCGGCAGTAACGGCGGTTGCGTCGTTTGCCGTCGAAGCGGCGATTGCCTCGGTCGAAATAACACCGCCCACGACACGTAGTACCCGATCACAAGCGGCCAAGGTTGAGGCGCGATGGCTCACCATCACCAGCGTGCAGCCTCGGCGGCGAATGTTCTCGCGCACGCGTGCTTCGAGCGCGGGGTCGAGGGCGTCGGTGGCCTCATCGAGAATCAAGAGCGTGGGTTCGCGCAATAACGCGCGTGCGATCTCCAGGCGTTGTCGTTGACCGCCGCTGAAATTGCCGCCGCGCTCGGTCACCTTGGCATCCAAGCCACCAGGCCGCGCGGCAATCACATCATCTAAGCATGCGTCGGAAATGGCCGACTGGAGCCGTTCTTCGGGTATATCGGCCTCCCAAAGGCAGAGGTTCTCCCGCACCGTGCCTTCGAAAAAGAACGCGGATTTATCCACCCAGGCAACGAAATTGCGGCGAACGGCGAGCTGTTCGGCTGGCGTGTCAGTTGCGCATTCGGCGGTTGCGCTGGAGTTTTTATCTAGCAGCACAGGTGACACTTCCAAGCTTCCCGACCAGGGTTGATGGTCGCCCGCGAGCAGGCCCGCCAAGGTGGATTTGCCGCCGCCCGAGGGGCCGGTGAGGCCAAGCTGTTCGCCCAGTCGAAGTTCCAGGCCGATATCGCTAATCAAGGGCGCGCGAGTGCGGCTGTAGCCAAAGGTCAGACCCGAGGCGCGCAGCACCGTGCCTTCGGGCAAATTGGCATTCACGGTGAAATTGCTTTTGGAGTTTTCTGTTGGTTTGCTTGCCTGTACATCGTCCACCGGCAACAGCATGTGTAGTAATTTGTCCCAGTTCGTGCGTAACGCGGCAAATTCGCGCAGTGCCGTGGAACTGGCAAGTGCGAGCAGGATCATCGCCACGGTAGCGCCAAGGCTCGCGCCACTCGCGTGGGCGCTCGGCGCCGCGACGTAAAGCACAATGGCCAGCGAACCCATGGCGAACGCCGTTGCTATCGCGCTTTGCAGCGCTTCGGCTTCGCCCGCTTCTTGAATTACTTTTTGTTGACCGGTTTGACTGCCCAAGCGCGAGATCACG
>JBJXEY010000532.1:0-6140 GCA_046153355.1 Burkholderiales bacterium | reverse complement strand
GATGCTGACCCATCCCATCGACGAATCCGCTTCGCGCTTCTACACTGGCTTTGGTTTTCAGATTTCGCCATTGCGAGAACAGCAATTGTTGCTGTTGTTAAAGGATGCGCGACGTTGGATCAAACCATGAAAGGGGCCATTCCATGAGCGACGCTCAAAAAGTCTTCCAATCCCGCTTCGAGATACGCCATCTACTGGGCGAAGGCGGTATGGGTGAGGTGTACCTCGCCTATGACGGATTTTTGCAGCGCGAGGTGGCGATAAAACTGGCCAAGCTTGAATTGCTCGATGACCCCGAAATCGGCGATCGCATGAGAAAAATGTGGATGAACGAGACGCGTCTCGCCGGAAAGCTTAAACATCCGCATATCGCCGAGGTGTTCGAATCGGGCACCACTGAAGAGTTTGGTTATCTGGTGATGGAGTACGTATCCGGCGGCACGCTGAAGCAATACACCAAGCCCGATGCGCTCTTGCCCATGGAGCAGGTAATCGAACATGTCTACAAGGTGTGCAATGCGTTGGACTACTCAGCCAAAATGGGCTTACTGCACCGGGACATTAAGCCGGCGAACATCATGATTACTACCGAAGGGGTGGTGAAGCTGGTGGATTTTGGCACCGCTTATTTCACCAAGTCCGATGAGACGCAGGTGCTTGATGTGGGCACGGTGCCGTGGATGCCGCCTGAGCACTTTCGCGATTGGCCGCCGACGGTGCGTTTGGATATCTACGCGATGGGCGTAGTGGCCTATCAGTTGCTAACTGGCACCATGCCGTTTACCGCCGAATCCATTGATGCGCTGATCAAGCAAAAACTCGATGGCGTGTTCGTGCCGCTGGATGATCGCCGTAAGGACATCCCCAACGAATTGCGCTTCGTGGTGCATCGCGCCATTCACGCTGACCCGCAGGTGCGCTATGACAACTGGCAGACCTTTTGCGACGATCTTCGCAATGCTCTGCCGCAACTGGAGCGGCCCAATGAGGTGTTCTTCGAAACCTCGCGCTTTGACTCAATGCGGCACATGGATTTCTTTCACGGCTTCCCGGATACGCAGTTGTGGGAAATCATTCATTTCTCCAATTGGCTCGATATGCGCGAGGGCGAGGTGGTGTTCGAGGAAGGCAGCCATGGGGATAACGTTTATGTCATCGCCAACGGCGACGTAGAGATCGTGCGTGCCGGGGCGCGGTTGAACACGCTCACGGCGGGCGATTGCATTGGCGAACTATCGTTTCTCGACGAAACGCGTAACGAGCGTTCGGCCACGGTGCGCGCCCTCTCGCCCTTGGTGTTGATCGAGATACCCGGCGCCAATCTGCGCAATGGCAGCGGTGATCTGCAGGCCGCGTTCGGGCGGGCGCTGATGCGGATAATGCTCAAGCGCATACGGCATGCGGATGAGAGGTATTTGACGTTGGTGAGGAATAGCGAAAGGTAGTTATGCAATATTGTCGTACTCGCGGAGTTTGTCCTGCATTGAACGCACCGACACGTGGATAGCGCTCAAAGTGGCGCACACTATATTTGCCTTTGCTATCACTATTTGATAGCATCGGTGAGTGAATAAAAAGCAACGCAAGACTCTCGCCGCGATATTTGAGCGTCCGACCCTGGCGTCCGTCTCTTTCGCCGATATCGAGGGCTTGGTCAAGGCGCTGGGCGGCAAGCTCGAGGAGCGCGAAGGATCGCGTGTCAAGATCGAAATTAACGGCGAGCAGTGGCGTTGCCATCGGCCACATCCCGGCAAGGAGGCCAAGCGCTACCAGGTTGAGGAAGCCCGCGAACTTCTGGAGAGAATCGGAGTCAAACCATGAATACCATGTCCTACAAGGGTTACACCGCGCGCGTCGATTTCGATGAGAGAGATAGCATTTTTATCGGCCGCATTCTCGGCATCCGCGGCATCATCAGCTTTCATGGCGATACGGTCAGAAAACTTCGCGCCGAATTCGAACACGCGGTCAAGGATTACCTGGCCGATTGTGTGAAGAACGGTGTGCCGCCCGAGAAGCCGGCTTCGGGAAAGCTTCTGCTCAGAGTGCCCCCCGAGGTGCACGGAGGAGCCCTGGTCGCGGCGCAAGCCGCAGGAAAGAGTTTAAATCAATGGGCGACTGAGATTCTCAGGCGCGAAGTCGAAGCCTGAGGGAAGATTCACTTCTCATCGAGCTTAGTCATCCCATCCCACCCCTCGGGCGCGCTGTCCGATCCAAGCGCCTCGATCCTCTCTAGAAACACCTTGGCCACGGGGTCGAAGGGATAGCTCGCGAGCAACGTCTCCCACCCCCGCCGCGCATCGCCCAAGCGCCCTTCGCGCCACGCCGCGAGCGCGCTGTCGCTTAAGCCGATCAACACTTCGTCATCGCACGGCGTCAACATGCGAATACCCGTCACCTTGCCTTTGACGATCACGGTATCCACTTCGCGAAAGCGCATGGCGCCAGCCACGGCATCCACCACATCGCCACTGGCAAGCGTAGGTGTTCCATAAACCTTGTTGACGCCTTCGATGCGCGAGGCGAGATTCACTGGGTCGCCCACGGCGGTGTAATCGAAACGATTATTGCCGCCCATATTGCCCAGGATGCAACTGCCGCAGTTGATGCCGATGCGCATGCGCGGGAAGGTGCCTACTTCCGCGATGATTTGCGGCCGCAGCGCTTCCCAGCGCTGCTGCATCACAATCGAGGCGCGCACCGCGTTCTCGGCTTGTTTGTCGTCATCCACCGGCGCGCCCCACATGGCCATGATGCCGTCGCCGACAAACTTCTCCACCGTGCCTTGGTGAGCGAGGATTTCCTCGGTCATGGCCGACAGATGCACGTTGATGAGGCCGGCGACCTTCTCCGGAGGGTGGGCCTCGGAGATGGTGGTGAAGCCGGCCAGGTCGGAGAACAAAATGGTTACCTGGCGGCGCTCACCACCGAGTTTCAATTTATCCGGATTGGCGAGCACCTGCTCCACCAGCGCGGGCGAGACGTACATGGAGAACGCGTTCTTGATCGCGCCGCGCTGGCGTTGCTCGGCAATGAAGGCCACCGCGCCTTGCGCGACGAATATCAAGGTGATGGTCATGGCCGCGCCGGCAGTGGCGATCCAGACGCCGTATTGAAGAAAAAACCCGATTTGCAGCGCCGCGAGCGCGGCGATGAGTAGCGCGAGAACAATGCCGCTATGCAAAGGGTGCCAGCGCCGCATGAAGGCGATGGCAATGAACACCGCGGAGAACCAGGCGCCAATCGGCCAGCCTTCCGGGGCTTCACGCAGCACTTGTTTGGAGACGATCGAGGCCACCAGATTGGCATGCGCTTCCACGCGTGGCATGAATTCGCGGGTACGCTGATAAAAGGGCGTTTGATACACCTCGCCTTGCGCTGCGCCCACTTCGCCAATGACATTGAGCTTGCGGCCCACTAGCACAATGTGGTCCTTAAGCGACTCTTGCCAATCCAGTGGCAGATTGCCTTCCGGCTGGAGAATATATTGAAAGGGGATGTAATTGAAGGTATGCGGCCCGCCAAGGTAGCGAATCAGCATATCTTCGGTGGCATCCAGCGATTCGACTACCCCTGGGCGTGCCTGATCGAATTTCCACAGGAGCGCGCGCCAAAAACTATCCAACACCACTGGCACGTGCCGCAGCACCGCGTCGTTATCGAGTTCCATGTTGGAATAGCCCTGCAAGGCGCCGGCCTTGATGAACATGGGATGCGGATCAACGCGCGCCCACTGCCTGGCCACGGCGGTTTCGCGCGCCACCAGGTCGGAGGCGAGTACTACGTTGGGAAAGCGTTTAATGGCGGCGGCGAAGGCCTCGTCATCCTTGGTTTGTGTGAGGTCGGAAAAAAGACTATCGAAACCCACCGCCGCGACATCGGCTTCGCGAAGTCGATCGAGGAGCTGCGCATGAAAGCGCCGCGGCAAGGGCCAAGTAGTGCCCAGGGCTTCAAGCGTCGACTCATCCACGCCAATGATGGTGATGGGTAGGTCCACCTGATTGGGCGCGGTGCGCACCACTAGGGTATCTAGAAGCCTAAGCTCCACCTGGCGCCACGCGTGCGTTTGCGTGATAGCAAGCCCGAGCAGTGCCGCGCCGATTGCCACCCAGTATGAATTGACGAGACGATAGAACCTGCCGCGCAGCTCAAACGCACCGGTCAATTCTTTTACTCTCAAAATCGGTAGGTCGCCTGAAACACGCCGGTGGGGTGGCGATAAATCGAGGATTGCTTGCGCGAATGAATTTGATCGAGGACGGTCGACACGGACCAGCGCTTGTCTTCGCTCTCCCAATAAACCCCGGCCCCCGCGCTCCAACCCGCGGTGAGGTTGGTGGTGTTGGCCTCGTCGGTGAAGCGGCTGCTGCGCCAGGTGGCCACCGGCCCGAGAATCCAGCGCGCGGCGGGTTGCCAGTTGAGCGCGAGGTTTAGGTAATGTTTGGGATGTAGGGGCACGGCGCGGCCGCTGAATGCCGCCGAGGTATTGCTGGTCGAGGCGAAGGTGTAACGAACCGCGCCGGTCACCGCTTTGCTCATCAACTGGTTGTAGGCCATGCCGGCGGAGTTCACCCAGCCTGCGGTGAATTTTGGGGTGTCCTCCAGGTATTCGGGCCGAATGGTGTAGACGCGGCGGCGGTTGCGCAGTTTCTCCAGCTGATCCAGTTGCAGATCGGGAACGATGTTTCCCCCCGACACCACCGGGTTGGAGATTTCCTTCCAATCGGCAAACCAGTGAAAGAAGGCCTGGTTGCCTGCTTCGATTTCATGCTGAAAACGCAGGCGCCGCAATTGCCCGCCATCGCGCTCGATACGGTCATCCAGGGGAATGCCCACGGTATCCACCGGCCCCAGGGTGCTGACCGAAGCCGGTTTTCGCCAGATTTGCGCGGCTAAACGCACAGTCTGCGCTTCATTTGCCCGCCATTTCAACCCCAATCTGGGATTGACTTCGCGCCAACGCGTGGCGCCGGACTGCCTGGGCAGAGGAATGATCGCGCCGCCCACCACTTCGATGCGTTGATCGGTGGTGAAGCTGGAATGCGTGTCCTGGTAATGCATGTCGAGTTGCGCCTCCAAGGCATCCGAGATCCGATAACGGCCCGTGGCATAGACGCTGTCGGAGAGCGTGCGATTGTCTTGATCGAGGTGAATACGCAGCGGCAAAAATTCCAAAGACATGGTGAAGGGTTTGCCCGATTTTGCCACCTCCACGCCCCAGCTCAGTTGCAGCGCGGGGCTGGCATCGAACGTATGGCGAAGCTGGGCGTCGCGTTGCGATTGATCGGTGCGAAAGGCATTGAGCCTGCCATTTGCGTTGAAGATGCGGGTACTCAAAGCGGTGTTCAAGGAATTGGCGGTGGCTTGGGAGACGAAATTCCCGGAAATAGGCATCTCTTCGTCGCCCGCGCCCAGCTTGAACCAGACCTGGTTGGTGGGGTTGAATTTGTAGTTAAGACCAATATCCGAGCGTTTGTAGTCGATGGAAAATTTATCGTTGGTGAGGCCGCTGGCCTGATCGGCGATATTGCCGACGTAATTATTGCGGTTCATGAACATGAAGACGCCCAATTCATGCTTCGGCTTCACACCTAAGCCAACAATCAGGTTTTCGCTGCGCGCGCGCATGCGGCCATTGGCGTTGTTGCGATTAATCGATGAATCGCCCTCGGTGAGATCACCCGAGACCGAATAAGAGAAGGGTACGCTCGCGATGCTGTAGCCATTGGCCGAGGCGCTGGTAGTGATGTCGGAGATGTAATCGCGATTGGCGCCCAGTCCGGCGCTGAAATAGTGCCCGGGCGTGGCCACTTGGGAACTGTAGCGATTGGAGGCGCCAAACACTGCTGGGTCGGATAAAAACCCTTTAAACAATTCCGAATTCTTGTTGAAAGTGCCCTCGAAGCGATCAGCGAGAAACAGGTGACTACCCGCCCAGTAGGGGCTGTAGGAGTTATAGGCGTAGGAACGTGCCCATTCTTCCAGCCCAAACGCCGCCAGCGCCGCGCCCACATTGGCGCTGCCTTTCTGGTCGGTGAGCACTTGATTCAAGGATTTCACGAATGGCATGCGCGTCTGTGCTTCGCGCGCCGCATTGATCGCACTGCCCAATTCGAGCGCATCGAAAAACGCCAGGCTCT
>JBJXEY010000530.1:0-5517 GCA_046153355.1 Burkholderiales bacterium | reverse complement strand
GTTATTGGTCAATGAAAGTGCGCCACGCCCGCACAATAGCGGCCACTACACGCTGGAAGCAACGGCAACCAGCCAGTTCGAACAGCAGGTGCGCACGTTGTGCGGGCTACCCCTTGGCGAAACCACGCTGCTTTCGCCGGCGGCGATGGTCAACGTGCTCGGCGAGGCCTGGCAAGGCGGGCCGCCGGATTGGCTTGAGGCGCTCGACGCATCGGGCGGCAAGCTTCATCTGTATGGAAAAACCGAACCTCGACCCGGCCGCAAGATGGCGCATATCACCGTCCTGCACGCCGATCGCGGCGCGGCGGTGAGCCAGGCCAAGGCGTGCCTCAAGCGCTTGATTCAGCGGCCCACGCAACCGGCACGCGCCGCCATCGACGGGGTCCTGTGAGCGGGCGCATCGGAAACACTCAGTATTTTACGAAGTATTGCTTGTGGTAATTCTGTTTTTATTGACAATCAAAAAATCGTATCATTAGTTTCGTTCGATCCATAACCCAAAGGTGAACTCGATGAAATTTTTCTCGCTAGTGGCTCTGGTAATGACCCTTGGCTTCTCCGTGGCTGTGGGAGATGCCGAAGCCGCGAAACAACGCGTTGGTGGCGGCAAGTCCACCGGCATGCAACGGCAAATGAACACCCCGGACAAATCTCCCGCTGCCGCCTCGACGGCCGCGCCCGCAGCAGGCGCGACGGCCCCTAACGCGGGCGCCGCAGCGGCGGCAAAACCCAGATCATCGTGGATGGGGCCGCTGGCAGGCCTGGCTGCGGGTCTGGGCTTGGCGGCACTGGCCTCGCACCTTGGCTTTGGCGAGGAACTCGCCTCCATGCTGATGATCGGCCTGCTCGTCATGGCGGTCATAGTCGCCATCGGCTTCTTCATGCGACGCCGCGCTGGCGCAGGTCAACCGGCGTTGGCCGGTATGGGCGCCGGCTCAGGCGGCGCAAACTACAAGTATGGCGCCTCGGATACACCGCAATCCGCCCCAATGATGCGAGCCCACGACGTGTCGTTACCCGGATCTGCGGCGAGTTCCCCTGCCGTGGCCGTGGGCAATATTCCGGCTGAGTTCGATGTAGCCGCATTCGAGCGCAACGCCAAGATCAACTTTATCCGTCTGCAAGCGGCCAATGATGCCGGCAACCTTGAGGACATTCGTGAATTCAGCACCCCGGAAATGTTCGCCGAGCTGAAGATGAACATCACCGAGCGTGGCGCTGCCACTCAGCATACCGATGTCGTCAGCCTCAACGCGCAAGTTCTTGATGTAGCCGAAGAACCCTCACGTTATGTGGTGAGCGTGCGCTTCACCGGAATTATCAGCGAAGGGCGGGACGTGCCGTCCGAGCCGGTCGACGAAATCTGGCATTTGGTCAAGCCGCGCCAAGGCAACAGCGGCTGGCTGCTCGCTGGGATTCAGATGAGCGGCAACTAGGCAAAACGCCGAGGGCTTGGAGCCCTCGGATTTTTCATGTTTTCAACCAATGGCGTTGTACGAGGCCGTTTCACAGAGAATCTCGAGCAACATTCGCCAAGGTGATAGGAGTACGTATCAAACAAGGTGTAGCAGTAGTTTTTGTTATTCTCCTCGTCGCAAGCATCGCCCCGGTTCGCGGGCAAACTTCCGCAAAACTTGATATCGGCGCATTTCTAGCCCTGGTTGAGTCCCACAACCCTGAGCTTGCCGCGGCGCGCCAACAACGGCCCCTGGCCGATGCCGGCCTGACGATTGCGCGCAGCTACCCCAACCCGGACATCGATCTCAACGCGGGGCCGTGGCGCTCACGCATTGGCGGCGCGGGGGGCAATGCGACCGGCATCGGAATCACGCAGCCGATCGACCTTCCCTCGGTTCGCGCGCCACGCATTGGCGCCGCACAGGCTGGCATCGCGTCCGCACAGGCATTCGTCGATACGGTACGCCTCACCGTCGGTTATCAGGCGCGCCAGGCCTATATAGACGTATTGCGCCGGCAGGAAGACGAGCGCATCGTTCGCGAGAATGTTGAGTTGCTCTCGCAAATTCGTGATCGTGTACTCAAACGCGTCGAGGTTGGCGAGGCGCCGCGTTTCGAACTGGTGCGCGCCGAGTCAGAAGCACTGGTGGCGGAAAACACCCTGGCGGCCTCGCGGCTGAAGCTCGAAGAGGCTCGCGCCACGCTGCGACGCCTGACGGCGAACGCCTTGCCGGTCAATTTTGAACTGAGCGCATCCTTACCCGTGGTAGGCGACGCCCCACCGCTTGCGGCACTGCAATCTGAGGTGGTCTTGACGCATCCAACGATGCGCGGTCTGCTGGCGGAAGAGGAGCGCGCCCGCCAGAGACTAGAACAAGAGCGCGCGCTTGGCGCACCGCAGCCATCGGTGCGTCTCTCCGAGACGCGCGATCCGGAGATGCGTTCAGCCACCCTTGGCCTGATGCTCTCCATACCGCTGTGGAACCGGCGCGAGGGCCAGATTGCCCAGGCGCGCGCCGCGATCGACCTTGCCACCGCACAAGTGGAGCAACAACGCGCGCAACTGCTGCGTGAACTTGATTCCGCCTATGCGCGGCTCGCCATCGCCCGACGTCAGATCCAAACCTTCGAGGCAGGCCTGTTGCGCAGCGCCGAGGCCGCGCTGCAAGCAGCCGAAGCGGCGTATCGTTTTGGCGAGCGCAGCTTCCTGGAGGTTTTGGACGCGCAGCGCACGCTGCGCGTGGTGAAGGCCGACTACAACCAGACACGCTTCGAACGCATCGCCGCCTGGCTCGACATCGAGCGTCTGCGCGCGCGCAATCCTTTCCAGATCGATACAAAATGAAAATTCCCATCCTCATCCCCGCCTTGTTTGGCGCAGCGGTTATGCTCTCCGCATGCGGCGACAAACCGGCCGAGAAACCGGCGCTGGCGCGCGATCCGCTCGCCATCGAAGTGAGTGCCGAACTACTCACCCGTCTCACGCTGGGCTCTCCAGAGCTCGGCCAGGTGCGCGAGACGCTGCGTGTACCGGGGCGTATCGAGGCCGACGAGACGCGCCTGGCGCGCGTCGGCTCGCCCGTCAGCGGACGCATTACCGACTTGGCGGCCGCAGTGGGGCAGGAGGTGAAGCGTGGCCAAATACTTGCCACCATCAATAGCACTGAACTCTCCACCGCGCAGCTTGCCTACCTCAAAGCCCTGTCGCAGCGCGGGCTGGCAGCACGCGCCGCGACCCGAGCACAACTGTTGCTCGACGCGGATGTCATCGGCAGCGCCGAGCTGCAACGCCGTCAGGCGGAGCTGGTGCAGACCGAGGCCGAGGCCAACGCGTCGCGCGATCAACTCAAGGTGTTGGGCATGAGCGAGACAGCCATCGAAAAATTGTCATCAAGTGGCACCATCACCTCGCGCACGCAGATTGTCTCCAGCATCAGCGGCACCGTCATCGAACGCAAGGTCACCGAGGGCCAGGTGGTGCAGCCAGCCGATGGGGTGTTTCTGATTGCCGACCTGTCACGCGTCTGGGTGGTGGCGGATGTCCCCGAGCAGAACGCCAGCGCTGTACGCATCGGCGAATCGGTGCAGGCGGACATCCCGGGACTGGACAACCAGCGCCTGCAGGGGACGATTTCGTTTGTCAGCCCCACGGTCAATCCGGAGACGCGCACCATTCGCGCACGCATGGAAATCGCCAACCCGGCGCGCGATTTCAAACCGGCCATGCTCGCCGCCGTTCTGATGCGCGGCGCATTGCAATCGAGCCTGGTGATTCCCACCGCGGCGATAGTGCGCGAGGACAACCGCGACTACGTTTTTGTGCAATCGGGTAGCGCAACGTTCCAGTTGCGCGAGGTCAAACTGGGCATCGAATACGAAGGGCGCCGCGTGGTGCAGGACGGTCTGCGATCCTCCGACGCAATCGTGGTGGATGGGGCGTTCCATCTGAACAACGAGCGCAAGCGCCGCGCATTGCAATGAACGCAAGCGGCGCGCAATGCAGGGCACTTGATCGGGTCATGCGATGATCGATTCGATGGTACGCGCCGCGCTCACCCAGCGGCTGATCGTGGTGGTATTGGCGGTGGTTCTTTTTGCCTTCGGCCTTAATGCCGCACGCAAACTCTCGGTGGATGCCTTCCCCGATGTCACTAACGTGCAGGTGCAGATCGCCACCGAAGCCCCAGGGCGCTCGCCCGAGGAAGTGGAGCGCTTCGTCACCGTGCCGCTGGAGATCGCCATGACCGGGCTGCCGGGGCTCACTGAGATGCGCTCCTTGAATAAGCCCGGCCTGTCTCTCATCACCCTCATCTTCACTGACGCAACCGATGTGTATTTCGCGCGCCAGTTGGTCATGGAACGGCTGATGGAAATCAATGGCCGCCTGCCTGCGGGCGCGACACCGGTATTAGGTCCAGTTTCAACCGCATTGGGCGAGGTCTACCAATACACTCTGGAGCGCCCCGATGACGGCAAGCGCGAGCTCACCAAGGCAGAGCTCACGGAGCGGCGCACCGCGCAGGATTGGGTGGTGCGACCACTATTGCGCTCGATTACCGGGATCGCTGAGATCAATTCCACCGGCGGCTACGTGCGCCAGTACCAGGTACTGGTCGAGCCAGACCGGCTGCGTTACTACAAAGTCTCGATGCAGGATGTTTGGCAGGCACTCGCGCGCAACAATGCCAATGCCGGTGGCGGGGTGTTGCCGCAAAAAGCCGAGCAATACCTGGTGCGTGGCATCGGCCTCATCAAGGATCTAGACGATATTCGCAACATCGTTCTAAAGGAGGTGCGTGGCACGCCGGTGTATGTGCGCGATGTCGCCGAAGTCACGCTAGGTGATGAAGTACGCCATGGCGCGATGATAAAAAATGGCGACACCGAGGCGGTCGGTGGCGTGGTGATGATGATCCGCGCCGGCAACGCCAAAGAGGTGGTGGAGCGCATCAAGAAACGCGTCGCCGAGATCAATGACAAAAACATGCTGCCCGGCGGACTGAAGATCGTACCTTATTACGATCGCTCCGAGCTGGTGGACGCCGCCCTGTGGACCGTCACCAAGGTGCTGCTGGAGGGCATCGTTCTGGTGGTGGTTTTATTGGTGCTGTTTCTTGGCGACCTGCGCTCCGCGCTGATTGTGGTGGTCACGCTGGTGCTGACGCCTTTGGCGACCTTCATCGTGATGAATCGCTATGGCCTCTCGGCCAACCTGATGTCTCTCGGCGGTATGGCGATCGCCATCGGTCTAATGGTAGATGGCTCGGTGGTGGTGGTGGAGAACGCGTTCACCCGCCTGGGAAAATCGCAAGGTGAAAGCCGCGTGCGGGTGATTTTCGAGGCGGTCAAGGAAGTGGCCACGCCAGTGATATTCGGCATCGGCATCATCATCGTCGTGTTCCTGCCGTTGATGACCTTGAAAGGCATGGAAGGCAAGATGTTCGCCCCGCTTGCCTACACCATCGCCATTGCGCTGGCCATTTCCTTGGTGCTGTCGTTAACACTCACCCCGGCGCTTGCCTCGTATCTGTTGAAAGGCGGCGCGGAGCACGACACACG
>JBJXEY010000514.1:0-7379 GCA_046153355.1 Burkholderiales bacterium | reverse complement strand
GCCGCGATATTGACGCCGGTTTCGGCCTTGATCCAGGCAAGATACATATCCGGAATGCTCGCGGGTCCCCATGTGCCCCAGTTGAGTTCGCCGGGCTTGGTCTTGGCATAGGCGACCATCTCCCTGATCGAATTGAATGGCGCACCGCGCTTCGCGAACAGCAGGCTGTGGCTGCGCGCCATGTATACGACGGGAGCGAAATCGCGGTCAGGGTCGTAGGGAAGATTCTTAAACAGGAACGGGTTGTACGAGAGACTGTCGGCAACAGTCAAGCAGGTGGTGTAGCCGTCGGGGGCTGCCTTGCCGCAGGCGAGCATGCCGACGATGGAGCTGCCGCCCGGACGGTTCTCCACGACCACCGGCACACCGGCGGATTCCGCGATCACCGCGCCCACCGTTCGGGCGCTCGCATCGACCGCGCCACCGGCCGCATACGGCACGATGATGCGGATCGGCTTCGACGGGTAGGATTGGGACAGCGCCGCTGTCGATACTGCGGCGAGACATGCTGATACAAAACTACGCGAAACAAAACCACGCAATGCAAACCACGTTAAAGGTTTCATGGCGGCTACTCGATGACCACGGCACGCAGGGGCGAGGCCGATATCGATCAGCTTGCCCGAGCGCAGTGTCACATTCGGGGCCACGCAGGCCAATTCTGCAGCATTGTTGCGGTCGTTCATGGTTTCTCCATTATGTTGATCAACGGACATCGCGTTACTACTGCGGTTACTGAATGCGAGCGCCGATCGAGGCAACCAGTGCCCCCATCCGTTCAACCTCGCCTTTGATATATGCGTCGAAGTCATCGAGCAGCAAGGTGCGCGTAACAATCCCCTGCGCGTCGAACCGCTCCCGGATATCGCGCTCGCCAGCAACTTGCTGCACCGCCTTGGCCACCTGGGCCTGGATCACACGCGGTACCTTGGATGAGACCAGAAAACCATACCAGGTGGACGCCTCGAATCCCGGGACGCCCGCCTCGGCCACGGTTGGCACGTCGGGCAGCACCTCCACGCGCCTGATGCTCGTGTTGGCAAGTGCCAGTAGCTTTCCTTCGCGCACCTGAGGAAGCATAAAGGCGATCGGCGAGAATGCCAGCTGGATGCGGTTGGCCAGAAGATCGGATATCACCTCGGTGCCGATCTTGTACGGAATATGAACGATGTCGACTTTCGCCTGGTTGGCAAAAAGCGCCCCGATCAAATGCGTCGAGGTGCCGGTTCCGGCCGAGCCATAATTGAGTGTCCCGGGCTTCTGGCGAGCCAGCGAGATCAGTTCCCGCAGGGTCTTGACTCCCAGAGCGGGATTGACATACACCAGTGCGGGCGATTCAGCGATCATTGCCACGCCGCTAAAATCGCGAATCGTGTCGTAGCCAAGCTTGGCATAGAGAGCCGGATTCACCGAGTGCTGCGAATTGGTCATGAACAAGGTGTAGCCGTCCGGCGGGGCGGCAACGACCGCCTGCGCACCAATGGTGCCGCCTGCCCCCGGCCGGTTCTGAACCACTACAGGCTGCCCGAGCAAATCCCGCAGTTTGAGGGCGACCGCCCGCCCGACGATATCGGTTGTGGTGCCAGGCGCCCGAGGTATGACCGCCTGAATCGGCTTCCAAGGATACCGCTCCTGTGCATGTACGCCGCAGGCGGCGGCCATCGCAATCGCAATCCAGCCTGCTAGTAATTTCATTCTGCAATCCCTCAATGTATGAATTTTGTGCAACTACTCCGGTTCCACGCCTGCCAGTTTCACCGCGCGGCCATAGACCTCGAAACCGTGCCTGATTAATGCCGCAAATTGCTCCGGCGTATTGCCGATCACCGACATGCCTGCCGCTTCCAGGCGGGCGCGTACCTCGGCGTTGTCGAGGGCTTTGACGATCTCGGTGTGCAGGCGTGCCAACACAGGCGCCGGCAAAGCGGCCGGTCCAAAGTAGCCAAACCAGGAAGAGGGCTTCTCGAATCCCGTCAGCGACTCGCCCATGGTGGGCACCTCGGGCAGGCCTGAAAAACGCCGCCCCTCCATGACCGCCAGCAGCCGCAGCTTGCCTGCCTTGGCCTGTGGCACTGTTACCAGCACCGTATTGAGAAGCACGCCGACGCGTCCCGCAACGGCATCGGTCACCGCCTGCTGATTGACCTTGTAGGGTACGTGCACCATGTCGATCCCTGATGCCTGCTTGAACAATTCCCCGGTCAGATGGAACACCGAGCCGATGCCGGAACTGCTATAGGACAGCTTGCCGGGATTTTTTCTCGCATAGTCGATCAGTTCGCGCACCGATTGCACCGGCACCGAGGGATGCAAGGCAATGGTGGTCACCGGTTCGACAGCCGCGCTAATTGGCGTGAAATCCTTCACCGGGTCATAGGGCAGGTTTTTTGACAGGAACACCGCGGTCACATGGGTACTGGTGGAGGTAAACAAAATGTTGTATCCATCGGCTGGCATGCGGGCCACCTGCTGCGAACCGATCATGCCGTTAGCGCCGGGACGATTTTCGACGACGATCGGCTGCGCCAGTCCCTCTGACATCTTTGTCGCGAGCAAACGAGCCACGGTATCGAGAGAGGCGCCGCCGCCGGAAAACGGGATTACTAAGTGCACCGGTTTGGCCGGGTAGGATTGCGGGTAGGCCGCCAGCGGCGCCGTGCAGAAAAAAGCCGCGACTACGATTTTTATTATTTTCATGGGCAGATCCTGATTCTGGCGTTGCCGGCCGAGTAGGTGAGCACATTGCTGCCCTCACGCCTCACAGTGCCGGACGTGCCCAATTAAGGCATCCGGTTCTTTATGCTGACAGATTCGCATAGATCAAGTGTAGCGGTGAATGATGCGGGGCGTGGGAAGCGGGAATCGCCCAAGCAGCTGCAGGAATTTCTCCAACATTGGTGCCAAGCCCGGGAGCAGTAGTAGGAAGGAAGCAATCGCGTTGAAAGCCCGCTTGGAAGCGAATCCGGGCTTTGATGTGGCCTCACATTTCGGCCGACTCGTTGTCATTTCAGGAAACCGTATCGCCTGGATTGTCAGGCTGCTACTAGCCTGTATATTTATATTCTTTAACTTTCATCGGACGTTTATTAAACCCCAGAAAAAATTTTAGGACCTGCCCTGGCGTCAGAACTGAAATCCTCTGAAAGTTGGCGAGGCATCTCTGCGTGCGTCCCTCGAATCACTTCCTCTCTCATGTCCGCGCGGCAAGCCGATGCTCATCCAAAATTCCAGGAAGTTCACTTGGCGAAAGACGGCCAAAGCCGCAATAGCCGCCCATGCCGAATTCCGGCAGGTATTTGCGCGCGAGGGCAACGCGATGTTCGAAGCGCTCCATGTTGTGCACTACGCCCAGGTAGATCCGCGCGCCCCGCGCTTCGAGCCCTGCGAGCGGCGCAACGAATGCCTCCTCCGCGCGATCCAGCACGGGAATGTGCACCCAGTCCACGCGCCGGCCCGAACTGCCGATCACTGCGTTGGCGAGCGCCACCGCCTGCCCCAGATCGCCGGGAACAAAACGCGGCCAGCCACCGAGTGTGCCGAAACAGAAGTGGTAACCGAGCAGAACCTCTTCGGGCAACAACGCGTTGAGTACGCGAAACTGCGGCAGGTTGCGCTCGATGGCTTGGTCTTTGCCCAGATCCGCCACCGCGCCGTACACCTCCTGGATCTCGTTGGCGCAATCCCACTGTAGCGCGAGCTCTCCGGCGGGAATCTTGGAGACGATCATGCGCACTTCGTCGCGAAGCGCCTCGGTATAGCCCTCTACGACTTTGTGCATGTCCTCGACGCTTTCGAACACGCGTCGCGGTATTGAACTATTCACCGATGGGATGGAAACCTGCAAACGCAAATGCGCCGGCAGGTTTCCCTGCGCCTTCTGCGCGTTCATCAGGTGATACGACGCCAGGGCTTCGCGCGCGAACCCAAGGCGCCATCCGGGATCGCCAAAGCGCACGCGCTCTACGCCGGGCCGGACGCGAAACAGCCAACTATCTTGCGCGCCGCGCGGTGCCAGTCGCTCGACACCGTCCTCCTTTGCCGGCTGGCGCAACACTTCGAGATCGGGGTGTAACGCCAGTACTTGATAGTGGACGCGGCTAATCCAGTGTTTGCGCGGGCCGGTCTCGCCATCGGGCATGGCGCGCAGCCAGGGCGAGAGCGTTCTGCCGAACGCATCGAACACCTCCTTCGTCGAGTCAAAGGGGATGCTGCCAACCAGCAGCAGGCGATCGTTTTCCATGGGATTTTCCTTGTAGTAACGTGCGCAGAAGCGCCAAAGGGTAGCAGTAACACTGGGACGCCAAACAGTAGCATTATCTGCATTACAGCAGACCCGTCGCGCGGCAGACGCAGGCGAATGGTATATGCAGGAAATACGGCGCAACAGCCACAACACAAGGAGACGAGTGATGAGGATTTATTCGCAAGTGCTGGCATGTGCTGTCTGTCTATGCGCCGCGGGCGCAACGCATGCACAGCAACCGTGGCCGGTCAAACCGGTGCGCCTGATATCGCAGGTTGCCGCCGGCACGGTCACCGACATCGTTGCCCGGCTGTATGCCGAGCAGATGGCCAAGGCACTCGGGCAACCGTGGATCGTGGAAAACCGCGCGGGTGGCGAGGGGATGATCTCGCTCGAGGCAACCGCTCGGTCCGCGCCCGACGGCTACACATTCATGTTGGCATCGCAAACCATCGTCATCAATCCGTTGATGCTGAAAAACATGTCTGTCGACCCAGCACGCGATCTGACGCCCGCTGCAACTATCGTCGATACCGCCGCGTTCGCGCTGGTTGCCCATGCGGCGCTTGCGGCCAAGAACCTCGAAGGTTTGGTGGCGCTCGCCAAATCGCAGCCGGGCAAAGTCAGCTACGGCATCACGGTGCCGGTGTCCGGCATGTTCGGCAAGTGGCTATCGAGGCGCGCCTCCGTCGATCTGCTGGAAGTGCCTTACAAGACGACGCAGCAACTTCTGGCGGACACCATCTCCGGCGAGATCTCCTTGAGCGTCACGTCGTTGCCCGGTATTGCGGAGCTGGTGCAGGCGGGGCGGGTGCGCGTACTGGCGGTCAGTGCCCCGGTTCGTTTGAAAGGCTGGGAAGACGTGCCCACCATCGCCGAAACCTATGCGGATTTTTCCATGAACGCCTGGGTGGTGCTGCTCGCGCCCAGCGGCACGCCGGCCGACATCCTGCAGCGCGCCAACCGCGCCTCCGATCCGATCGTGAAAAATCCGGAGTTCCAGAATCGCCTCTCGCAGTGGGGTTGGTACAACTTGCAGGGTGCGCGCACCGTGCAGGGCACGGATGAATTCATCCGTCTCGAGGGAAAGCGCTGGGGGGATTTGATTCGCCGTATCGGATTGCAGCCGCAGTGAAAAAACGCGCGGGCTGGGTCAGTTCACCGGTTCGCGCAATACATCGAGTTTGTAGCCGCCTCGCGAGATAAGTTCGTCGCGCGAGGCTTCGACCATTTGCGCGATATGCCGCTCGTTTACGCCGACCAGCTTGCCGCGGAATCTGCGCACCTGGCCGCCGATCATCACGGTATCGATGTTAGCGGCATGGGCGAAGAACACCACGGTGGCAACGGTGCCGGTACGTTGGCTTCTTTATTGAACGCGCGAAAGCCCGCCATGCCGCGCATCAGTAATCCCTTGATCATTTGACCAGTCATGGCTGCTGGTTCGCACTCTCGCAGAGAAACTGCACGAACGCGGCAACCTTTCTACTGGTCAAACGGCGCGATGTGTGCATCACCCAGACTTCGGCCCAGCGGTTGGGAACCGTACCCCAGCAATTCATGCGTCCCGCGGCCACATCGGCCGCCACGAAATTACTTGCCAAGATCGCCGCCCCTGCTCCGGCAAGCACCGCGTCGCGCACCATCAACGGTGATGGCAGCCGCAGCACCGCGTGGCGTCGAAAACTCAGTTCGCTTGCCCCGTCTACCGCTGTCCATTTGTCCACTGCCGCCGTGTAGACGCCCACCACTGCGGGCACCGTTGGCGCCGAAGTAGAGTCGGCGTCATTGACGGGGCGTGGCAAAGATGGTGGCGCGACGATCAGCAACTGATCGCGCTGAAAACACCTTCCAACCAGTTCATTGTCGGGGCGTGGATTGACGCGTATGACCGCGTCGTAACCCTCTTCGATCAGGTCAACCAACCTATCCTCGACCGTGACCTCCAATTGCACTTCCGGATAGCGGCGGGCAAATTCCGCGGCTAATCGCCCCATCGATGCATGCCCGAAGGTCACGGTTGAACTCACGCGCAGCCTCCCGCGCGGGCTGGCTTGCCTAGCCACCAACTCATGGGCAACCTCGCCGATTTCACTGAGCGGACGTTCGGTGCGGGCGTATAGCAACTTCCCTTCGTCGGTCAGCTTGAATGATCGGCCCGCTCGCTCGAGCAAGCGAACCCCGAGGCTGCTCTCCAAATCAAGGACGTGTCGGGAAAGCGTGGCTTTAGGTCGGCCGCTGGCGCGCGCGGCCCGCCCGAACCCACCGTGGACGGCGACAAGATTGAAGTCCGTGAGTGCGAGTACATTCATCATTTGACCCATTTATGAGACGAATTGTCTAATTATTACCTATTTATCTATTTTTATGGACCAATTACCATCGCAATTACCGACTCAACCGCGCGTTAACCGCCAACAGCGGCTTGAATGCCCCAAGTACTTATCCCAAGGAGACTCGCATGAACCTCGAAGGCCAGCTGATAAAAGACCTGGAATCTGCGGACCCTCAGGCTCCGTCACTCGTCGTGTTTGGCAAGACCACCGGTCGTATGGACGCGGTGATTCGCCTCCTCGGTGGCCTGGGTAGCGTCAATGCTTATGGCACCTTTACCGAGGAGGAGGCACTCCAGCGCATCGCCACAGTGCCGCGACTGGGCGCCGTGTTATTAGGCGGTGGCGTCGAGGAGGCCTCGCGCCGCCGCATTCGCGATGAGCTCGCGCGGAACCACCCGGGCGTCCTCACCAGCGAGCCCGGCCAACAGTACGCGTACTCCGATGAGAACATTGTCGCGGATGTTCGGGCGAAGCTCGGGGTGCATCTGGTCCGCCACGCGCCGACGCCAAGAGACGAAGCAACCGTGGCGGCGATTCGGGCTCAGACCGCTGCGTTCAAGGGAATGATGAGCGGGCCCGAAGCACGCCCTACCTATGACGCAATGATCGAAGCCGTGCCCGCTGCGGCAGAGGTGACCTACGAGCAGGCCGTTATTGGCGGCGTGAGCGGCGTTTGGTGCCGGCCCAAAGGCACGCGCGGTGATGTAGCAATTCTGTACTTGCATGGCGGCGCCTATATGCTTGGGTCGGCGCATGCGTACCGCCACTTTGTGGGTCAGTTTGCCGCGAGAACCAGCATC
>JBJXEY010000507.1:0-3558 GCA_046153355.1 Burkholderiales bacterium | reverse complement strand
CCCTGGCCTTATGGTCTAGAACGCAATCGCGCCGAGATCGACTATTTTTTGGGTCTTGCCCATCGGGACGGGATGACCGCGCATCGTGTCGACATCGGCCAACTGTTTGACCGACGCTCGGCGAACTACCCGTTCAGGGCTCGAATGACGCCCGGATGCATCACCGGCCTATCGGACGGTGGATGGGCGCCGGAGTCGACCCGTCCGGAGTGATTTCGGCCAGAGTACGCGAGCAATCCACCGCAACTATTCCCGGTTTGCCATGCATGGAAGCGGACCCGACTATGACCTTGTCATTTTGAAACAGGGTGTGCTTTTTATCACACGAAATCTTTACCAAAAAAACAAATATCCTAAGATAATGCACGTGGAACTACCCAATTTCTAAGTGCAATTGCGATAGCTCGAACTTAGCTGGATCTATAAAAAAAGCGAGAACCCGGCCTGGATCCGGGCTCCGGAATGCAATAGCCAATAACAACATCGCCACCATATACGCCCAGGGTATGCAGCGGGCGCAATCGGCTGGTTGCGAGAAACCTGGGGGGGGTACTCGGTTTGAAATTTTCTCGCCTGCTTGGCGTGGCGCTGCTGGCGTCGATGCCGTTTGTGTCACGGGCACAGCAACCCGACGCGGGCCGCATTCTCGACCAGCTCAAACAGGCACCGGCCATTTCGGTACCCAAGCCGCCGGCCACGCGCATCGAGGAAAAGCCTCGCGCCACCGTGCCCTCGAGCGGCGAGCGTTTTCAAGTGTCGCGCTTCCAATTCAGGGGAAATGCGGCGTTTTCCGAGCCGGTGCTGCTTGCCTTGATCGCCGAAGGCCAAGGCAAGTCCATGACCCTGGGCGAATTGAACGATCTTGCCGAGCGCATCACCCGCCACTATCGGGATAACGGCTACATTCTTGCCAGAGCGGTAATTCCTTCGCAGGATGTAACCGAAGGCACGGTACGCATCGATGTGCTGGAAGGATTGCTTGGCGACATTCAAATCAGCAATCCCACGGGCCTGTCCGATTCGGCGTTGGCGCCATTGCGCCAATTGCGCAAAGGCCAGGCGCTGAATCGCGAGTCTTTGGAGAGCGCGATGCTCACCATTGCGGATTTGCCGGGCGTGGATGTTCGCTCCACCTTGCGCCCGGGTACCGCCATAGGCGCGAGCGACCTCTTGGTGGATGTCGCCCCGGGCCGACGATTCTCAGGCGGCGTGGATATGGATAACTTTGGTAGCCGCGCCACTGGCGGCATGCGTGTCGGCGCCAATTTCAGTTTCAACAACCCCTTGAATCTTGGCGACCAGATCGGGCTGGGCTTCCAGACCACGGAGGAACGCCTGCGCTACATGCGCCTGAGTTACCAATTGCCCGTGGGGCCTTACGGCACGCGGCTTGGCGTATCGCATTCGGATCTGCATTACCGCCTGGGCAATGATTTCGCGGCCCTCAACGCCGAGGGCGATGCCACGGTCACCAGTCTGAGCGCCACGCACCCCTTGCTTCGCAGCCGTGCAACGACGGTGTTCGCGAGTTTTCAACACAACGAAAAGCGCTTGATAGACCGGGTCGGCGCCACGCGCACCGAAACGAGCAAGAAGCCCTCCACCAATGCCGTGGGCGTGACCGCGAATTTGTTGGACGGCTTCTGGGGCGGCGGCAGCACCTATATCAATGCCAACTACAACTTTGGAAAAATTTCGCTGGACCCCACCACTGCCGCGCTTGATGCCGCGAGCGCCAAAACCCAGGGCAATTTTGGTTCCACCACTTTATCGATGCAACGCACGCAAAATCTATCCGGAAATCTCGGCTTGTTTGCCTCGCTCAATACGCAGATCGCACAGAAGAACCTCGATTCCTCGGAGAAATTTTCACTGGGTGGTGCGAACGGCGTGCGCGCCTATCCGCAAGGCGAGGGCTCTGGCGACGAAGGCCGTCAATTTACAGGTGAGTTGCGCTGGGGTTTCGCCCCGCAATGGCAGGCGCAAGCGTTCTACGACCACGGGCAGGTGAAGGTCAACAAAAATCAGTTCGCCGCCGGCGCCAACCTGCGCCACATCTGGGGCTACGGCCTGGGCCTGGCGCACAACAATGGATCCAACTTGCAGGTGAGGGGATTCCTCGCCTGGCGTGGCGGCGAGCAACGCTCGGTGTCGGACGTGGATCGCTTGCCGCGAGTGTGGGTACAGGCGAGATATTTTTTCTAGGGAATCAGGTTTTAAAAAAAGATTCCCAAAATCTTCTGAAAGACGAGGTAGGTCTATGAATCACGTCTATCGATTGGTGTGGAATCAAGGTTCCGGATCCTATGTGCCGGCACCTGAAAATGTGCGCACCCATGTGACCCGCCATGGTGGCAAAGGTCGCGCCGTAGCCGGCGCCGTAGCCGGGGCGTTCATTCTCGCTTCGCATTCCACGCTTTGTTACGCCTTACCCACTGGCGAGAAGGTCACCGCCGGCGCGGCCAGCGTCGCGCGCTCTGGCGCCACCATGAACGTCAAACAATCCAGCCAGAACGTGGCGATCAATTGGCAAAGTTTTGGTATCGGCGCGAATGAGGCGGTCAATTTTCAACAACCCAACGCCAGCGCCATTGCCTTGAATCGCGTGTTGGGCTCGGACCCCTCCACCATCCTTGGTCAACTGAATGCCAACGGCAAAGTGTGGGTGTTGAACCCCAATGGCGTGTTGTTCGGCAGCAGCGCGCAAGTCAATGTCGGCGGCCTGCTCGCCTCCACCATGAATATTTCCGACAATGACTTCATGTCGGGCAAGCGCACGTTCACGAACAATGGCACCAGTGTTGGCGTGGTGTCGAATCAGGGTTCGATCCGTACCGCCGATGGTGGCTATATCGCGTTTTTAGGGCAGACAGTGCGCAACGAAGGCGAATTGATTTCGCCTAAGGGCAATGTATCGCTTGCCGCCGGCAAAACCGTGACGTTGGATTTCAACGGCGACAAACTCTTAAACATTCAAGTGGATGAGGGCGAATTCAAGGCGCTGGCCGAAAACAAGGGACTGATTCAGGCCGATGGCGGGGCGGTGTTGCTCACCGCCAAAGCCAAGGACGCGTTGATGGATACGGTGGTCAATAACACCGGTGTCATCCAAGCGCGCACCGTTGCCAAACAAAACGGTCGCATCCTGTTGTTGGGGGGAATGGATGGCGGGACGGTTAACGTTTCCGGCACACTGGATGCCTCCGCGCCCGCTTCGCTCAACCCGCAGGGCGGTGACGGTGGTTTCATCGAAACCTCGGGCGCCAATGTCAAGATTGAAAACTTGAACGTGAACGCGGGCGCCGAGAACGGCAAGAGTGGCGCGTGGCTGATCGATCCGGCCAATGTCACCATTGATCGCGCCATGGCCGATAGCCTGGAGACGGCGCTCAACAACGACACCGATGTCTCCGTTCTCACCGCGCGGCACACCGGTCCCGGGCCCGATCCCGCGCCGACCCAGCAAGGCGATATCACCGTGGCGGCGTCCATCACCAAGACGCGGGCGCCCAATCAAGTGACCAAACCGGTGTCGCTTACTATGGCGGCGCGCGGCGA
>JBJXEY010000505.1:0-17538 GCA_046153355.1 Burkholderiales bacterium | reverse complement strand
CTAGATGAGGAGGAACGTCTGTGTAATCTTATCGCTGACAGCATCGTGCCGCGACTGGTCCCCAATGTAGAGTTGCTGACGGTGGATGGAAAAACGCTGCTGTTGGTTGAGGTTTTTGTCAGTGGCAATCGGCCGCACTGGCTTAAGTCCGAGGGCCCGGAGTCTGGTGTCTATGTTCGCCTGGGATCGACTGGCCGCCAAGCCGATGCGGCACTGATCGGCGAACTGAGGCGGTCGGCTGCAGGAGGAGCGTTCGATGAGATGCCGATGGCGGACTTGAGTTTGAATGACCTCGACATGGAGGCGATTCGGCAGCTATTTTCCGGATTGAACGGGCTTGACGAGCAGGCGCTTCGAACGCTCAAACTAGTGACTCTCTATCAAAGTCGTCTTGTGCCTACCAAGGGAGCAGTCCTGCTGTTTGGCAATGAACGCTCGCAACATTTCTCCGATGCATGGGTGCAATGCGGACGTTTTATCGGCACCGACAAGGCCAAAATCTTCGACCACATCGACATTCGCGATCATTTGCCGGCGGCCGTGGATAACATCATGCTGTTTTTGAAGAAGCACGCCATGCGCGGTGCCGATTTCGCCGAGGTTCGCCGCAAGGATGTCTGGAGTATTCCGTTGGTCCTGTTGCGGGAAGCCGTTATCAACGCCTTGGTGCATGCCGATTATTCGCAGCGAGGCGCACCTATTCGCATCGCGTTCTTTGACGACCGTATTGAGATAGAGAATCCCGGCATTCTTTTGCCTGGCATGACGTTGGAAGATATGCGCCAGGGCGTCTCCAAGATCCGTAATCACGTTATTGCTCGCGTTTTCCGCGAACTGAACTTGATCGAACAATGGGGCAGCGGGGTAAGGCGGATTTTCCGTGAAGCCGAGGAGCAGGGTTTACCGGAACCACAAATCATGGAAGTGGGAATGCGCGTGCGCGTGGTGGTGCATCTGGCCGAAGCGATACGCCCGGTACAAGTAACCGAGCAAGTAACCGAGCAAGTAACCGAGCAAGTAGCACGGTTCCTGGAGTGCCTCAAGCAAGGGCCGCTCAGCACGCGCGAGGCCATGGAGCGCTTGGGTCTACAGCATCGCCCGACGTTTTCTTCAAACTATCTGCTGCCCGCGCTAAACGCCGGATTGGTTGAAATGACTCAGCCGGAATCGCCCAAAAGTCCTACGCAGAAATACCGATTGGTTGCCCTAGCATCCCGCAATGGTCAATTGCACAAAAAAATTTGAACCGGATGGATCGAGCAATGAATGAAACCAATCAAGTCGATTCGGAGATCTCTTTCTCCGTTAGAAATCTTTGCTGTCGCATTGAATTTATAACCAACGTAGTTTAGGCGAGGAAACCATGACCTACGAAACTGTTGCTTTTCCCGATGCAACGGGAAACCAAATTCCTGGTTGGCTATTCAAGCCCAAAAGCGGCCGGGGAATTGGCGTCTGCATGATTCACGACATCCGCGGTTTTCGTGACGACTACGTCAATGTCGCCACGCCCTTTGTCGAGCATGGTTTCATCGTGCTGCTCCCCAATATTTTCTATGCGGTTGAGCCGATCGACATCATCGATCCGGAAGGGATTCCGCGTAAATCCTATCGAGGCAAATTGCCCGAATCGCGGCAAGTTGAAATCATGATTGCCACGATAAACAAATTGAAGTCCATGCCGGAAACCGGTGGCAAGGTGGCGGTGACTGGATATTGCCTGGGTGGAACATTGTCCTATCTCGCGGCTTGCAGGGACGATGTTGGCGCCGCGGCGGGCTACTACGCGACTAGCGCGCATGCGCATCTGGACAAAGCCCGCGACATCAAACGCCCGCTTTACATGCATATCTCGGAAACCGACCGCACTCACACCCCCGAGGATGCCCAACGGCTTCGCGACACCTTGGACACTGTTCCTTTGGCCAAGTGGCATATTTACCCGGGCACCGTGCACGGCTTTGCCAACAACGATCACCCCCGCTACCACGCCGCGGCGACAACACTCGCGAACTCGCGTACCTTCGAGTTGTTTGACGCGATCAAGTGAACTACTAGAGCGTAGGCAACCATGGCCGAAACAGAACGCACCTACCGGCTTACCGAGGTGGGGCGCGAGATCAGCAAGGGGGATGACCTTTCGGTCCCGGGCGACTATCGGCGCATCCTCGCCCTAGTCAAGGAAGATACGCACTTCGATGTGATTCGCGGCGCGCTGCGCCGCTATCCGGACAAGCTTATCGTCGATTGGCTCGCCGAAATCCAAGAGATGGGATTTCTTGAAATCGTTCCAAGCGAGGCCGACCTCGACCTGGATTTCACCAAGTTTTTTGCCCAACCAATCGCCCCGGCAAAATTGATCGGCGAGGATGCCAAGCGCATCAAAACCGAGGCCAAGTCGGCGACCGCGGCACTTAAAAGCGCGGGTGCCTGGATTGCCGAGGCGCGCCTGCGCAATCGGCCCGCTCTAGCCAAATCGGCCGGCGATATGGTGGTGTTGATTGTGGAGGACGATCCCGACCAGCTTGCACTGGCCGACCTTCGCGTTTCGCTGGCCGGCTACAAGGTACGCATCGCGCGTAATGCGGCCGAACTGCTCGCTGATCTTCGCACGCAGCCCTTGCCGGACATCCTGCTGCTCGATGTGATGCTGCCTGATGGGAATGGATTCGAGATCCTCGGCAAGCTGAGGAAGCATCCCAAACTTGCTCTTTTACTGGTTGCACTGCTCACCGCACGGGACCAACCGCAGGAGATCGCCAAGGGGCTCGCCCTCGGCGCGGATGCCTACATCACCAAACCCTACAGCAAAAAAATATTCGCCGATACCATCGGACGGATACTGAAAGCGGCGTAGCCGCGCGCAGACCGGGTCAAAGTGCTATCTTTGCCGGCCCCAACCTCCTATGGAGAACCATCATGACCGTTAAAGTCAATGTCCGCCCTAACGGGCCCCTGATCATCGAAGGCGAGATTGAGTTGATCGATCCCACCGGTGCAACCGTCAACACCGCCGGAGTGCAGCGTCATGTGCTGTGCCGCTGCGGCGCGTCGAAAAGCAAACCGTACTGCGACGGTACCCACCGCACCAATGGCTTCCAGGCATCAGAGGTCGCGGTGGCGCCTGAGCAGAAGAAGGCTTAGGCCATAAAACGATGGACCTGATCGGTGGCACGCTGATCGGGTAATCGACTAGGCCCACGCAAGCGGCGAACCGCCGCTTGCCTTCACGCTTTTCTCCGCCGATTCGACCCTTGCGGACCTCCTCCTTTGCCGATACCTGCCCTTTGACAGTGTAGGCTGATCAGTAGTGCATTGATGCCGCGAGCCCCTTACGCTAAGCTAGGAGCCGGCTCGGCAAAAGGAACCATCATGACAACCGTAGAGATTTCTCTGCCGGATCAACTGGCAAGTGAAGCGCGGCGCGCCGGCTTGTTGACCCAGGAAGCGATCGAACGCCTGATGCGCGAAGCTATTCGCCGGCAAGCGCTCGCCGAACTTAAACAGGCAAAGAATCGGATGACGGTAGTAGAAGGCCCGGAGATGACACCTGAAGAAATAGAGGAAGAAATCAAAGCCGCTCGCGCCGAGCGTCGTGCGCGGGACGATCGTGCGACTGGTGCTTGATACCAATACCATCGTTTCGGGCTTATTGTGGGGAAATGCTCCCGGTCGGCTGCTCGATGCCGCTCTCGAAGAGCGGATCGAGATTTTTACAACCCAAACTCTGCTTATTGAACTTGCCGACGTTCTCCCGCGCACGCGGTTTGCGATTCGCGTGGCCGCTTCCCAGTACAGCGTTGACGAACTTGTCGCCCGTTATGCGGTGCTAGCGCAACGCGTAGAGCCTGCAGCTATTTCGCCGGTGTGTGTCGACCCTGAAGATGATCATGTACTCGCATGCGCACTCGCGGTGCAGGCGGAAATTATCGTTTCGCGCGACAAAGATTTGCGAAACCTTAAATATTTCCACCGAATCCCCATTCTCCACGCGACCGAGGCACTTGCGAGAGTCGAACAGGGTGTCAACCGATGAAACCGTAGCGCCCTGCACATACATGTGGATCGCATTTTAAAAGGCGCGAACCGAGGCAACATGCCTAGAGATGTATCGCGAAGCACATCGCGAAGGTTGCGTAGAACCACAATCATTGCGGAAACAATGAACAACATGAAGAAAACTGTACTAGATGGCGGCGAGGCGATCGCGCAGGCGTTGCGGGATCTGGGCATTGATTACGTGTTTTCCTCGCCGGGCTCCGAGTGGGCGCCGGTGTGGGAAGCATTTTCTCGGCAGAAGGTAACGAAGACCGTCGGCCCGGAATTTTTCAACACCTCGCACGAAATGCTCGCTGTGGATCTGGCGATTGGCTACACCTTGATCACCGGAAGAATGCAGGCGGTGCTGCTGCACGCGGGCTCGGGTCTCTTGCATGGTTCGATGGGCATATCTAGCGCGTTGGCCTCGGAGATTCCCATGGTGGTTATCTCGGGTGAGTGCGTGAGCTTTGGCGACGATGACAACTACGACCCTGGTGCCCAGTGGTATGCATATCTTGGCGTTGTAGGTGGCGCGCAGCGGCTTATGGAGCCGCATGTCAAGTGGAGCAATCAGGCGGCGAGCCCATCAAACTTACATCCGATGGTGATCCGCGCTGGGGAAATTGCGCAACGAACGCCCGCGGGACCGGCGTACCTGTGCGTCCCGGTCGAGAGCCTGGTGCATCCTTGGAAGCCGCCGAAGAAGCATCGCTTGGTCGCACCGGCGCCAATCACGCTGGCCCCGGCACCGGATGTCGCGAAGCTCGCCAAGCTTCTTTTAGAAGCCAAGAACCCGGTGATCACGACCGAATCGGTCGGGCGTGATCGCGAAAGTTATGATCGGTTAATTCAACTCGCGGAGTTGCTCGCCATTCCCGTGGTCGAGAGCTCGGTCGCCACAGTCTCAAACTTTCCGAAAGAGCATCCGCTGCACCAGGGCTACAATTTGAAGCCGCTGCTCGCCGATGCGGACCTGGTACTGGTAGTGAGAAGCCGCGTGCCTTGGTATCCGCCCAAGGCGCGTCCTGCGAATGCGACGGTGGTGGTGATCGATGAGGCGCCCTTCAAGTCGCATATGGTGTATCAGAATTTTCAGGCTGATTTTTACTTGGAAGGCGATGTGGTGACCACGCTTGGCGGTTTGGTCGATGCCGTGCGAGACGCAGAGCGCGACGAGGCGCTTGACACTGGGCGTGATGCCCCACGCAAAAGCAGCGAATCCAAACGTTCGTTGCATGCGCGAGCGGCCCTTATCAAAGCGCGTTTTGCGAAATGGGCGGCAGTGCATCAGCGAGCGGAGGCAGCAAATCTTGTGGAGATTGCCAAAGCGCGGAAATCCGAAGTCATTCAGCCCATCAATCTGTGCGTGACCTTGGGCGAGGTATTACCTCTTGACACCATTTATGTCGATGAAACGACTTCGCATCGTGGATTGATCCACCGATTTGTTCGCTACCAAGGCCAGTTTAGTTTCATCAGGACACCCAGTGGTCTCGGCCAGAGTTTGGGGCTGGCGCTTGGGGTCAAGCTCGCGAGCCCGGAGCGCCCAGTGGTGGTGCTGGTGGGCGACGGCGCGTTTCACTACAACCCGGTGGTCCCAGCACTGGGGTTTGCACAGCGCGCCGGGTTGCCGATTTTGATCGTGGTATTCAACAACAAGGGATACCGGTCGATGGGAAATAATCAACGCAATGATTATCCAGAGGGCGCCGGTGCCAAACACAATCTGCTCTATGGCTCGATGATCAGCGTGGCGGACTACGAACAGTTGGCGAAACCCTTTGGCGGTATTGGCATCCGGGTGGAAGACCCGGCCAAGCTCAAATCGGCGCTTCGCGCGGGCTGGGCTGCCGTCAAGAAAGGTAAGACTGCCATCATCAACGTTGTGTTGGGCAATAGCTAGCCTTTGCCTATTTGCCAAGGAGGTGACAATGAAAACTATCCTGCAACCCCTCGCGATTTTTGCGCTTGCGCTTTTTCACAGCGGTGTTTTCGCACAGAGTTGGCCGGCGAAACCGATTCAGGTCATCAGCGCCACCGGTCTTGGCAATCCAGGCGATACCGCTCTGCGCCTGATCGCACCGAAGATGACCGAAGCGCTCGGCCAGCCCATCGTCATCGAAACCCGCGCGGGCGGTAGCGGGACGATTGCCTACACAGCGGTGGCGCGCGCGGCGCCCGACGGCTACAGCATCGCGTTCGGTACCTCGAGCCTCGCGACGTTACGTTATCTTCTAAAAAATCCGCCTGTTGATCCGCAGAAGGATTTCACGCCAGTGAGCCTGGTGGCACGCTCGCCCAGCGTGTTCGCGGTCACGGCATCGCTGCCGGTGAAATCGGTGAAAGAGTTTGTCGATTACGCGAAGAAGAATCCCGGCAAGTTGTCGTTCGTGCATACCGGGGTGGGCGCGGGGCTGCACCTGATAGGCGAATCGCTGAATCAACATGCGGGCATTAATATGCTGGCCATCGCTTACAAACAAAGCGGCGGCACCATGACCAATGACTTTCTCACCGGGCGCGTGCCGGTGTACTTCTCGTCGCTTGGAACCATGCGCCCGTTCCATGTTGAAGGCAGGGCGAGGATCATCGCGGTGGTCAACGACAAGCGCTTCCCGCAAATGGGCGACATTCCCACCATCAACGAAACCTTGCCCGACTTCTACAACGTCATTCCCTGGTGGGCGTTCTTAGGGCCAGCAGGCATGCCCAATACGATCGCCGAACGCTTTGCCGCCGAGACACGCAAGGCGCTCGATGATCCGGCAGTCACGGCCAAGGTCGAAGCCTCGGGCGCGTTCATTGTCGCCGGCACGCCAAGTGAATTCGCCGCGCACCTGAAACGCGAAACCGAGTTCATGGGCGGGCTGATACGTTCGCTTGGCATTGTGCCGGAGTGATTGCCAAGGGTTTTAACTCGGCTGATTGACGATGCACCGGCGGATTATTGCGCCTGGCTCTGTGAGGTGTCGTGCGTTCACCAGGCGCATGAACCAGTAACGGGCAAGTGACCTGCCTATGCTAGCATCGCGCCCGCCCTCATCTGAATGTCTGGAACCTGGTATGCAAGCAAAACGATATGTGCTGTTACTGTGCTGTGCATTGTCGTGGATTGCGCTTGGCGCGCAAGCGCAAAGCCCAGCGGACAATTATCCCAACCGGCCCATGCGCTTCATCGTTCCCTACACCCCGGGCAGCGCACTCGACGTTCTCGCGCGCGATCTCGGGCAGGTTTTTCTGGAACGGCTGGGGCAGCCCATGGTGATCGACAACCGGCCGGGAGCGAGCCAGGCGATCGCATTGGAGGCCGCGGCAAAATCGCCCGCCGATGGCTACACGCTGGTGATGGGCACGCAATCGGGTCTGGTGTTTCTGACCGCGTCGCGCAAATCCCTTCCCTACGATCCACTGCGGGATTTTGCATCGATCAGCATGTTGATCGCGTTTCCGTTCAATGTAACGGTGAACCCTTCCGTGCCGGCGCGCTCGATGGCGGAACTCATCGCCCTGACCAAAGCGCAGCCGGGAAAATTGTTTTATGCATCGATCGGCATAGGCGGCGGACATCATCTGGTGACCGAAATGTTCAAGACTCGGGCCGGCGTCGACATGGTGCACGTGCCCTTCAAGGGCAATGCTCAGGCGCAGGCGGGGATCATCGCGGGCGAAGTGCAGGTGATGTTCGAGGGGCCTTCGATTCTGCCGCATATCAGGAGCGGCAAAGTCAGAGCGCTTGCCACGACGGGCCGCCTACGCACCAAAGCGCTACCGGATTTGCCGACGGTCGCCGAAGCCGTTTTGCCCGGATTCGATATGGCCCCCTGGTTCGGGTTGTCGGCGCCAAGCGCTGTTCCCCGGCCCATTATCGACAAACTGAATCGCGAGGTGGGCATTTACCTGCGCTCGGCGGCGACGCAGTCGAAGTTCGCCGCCGCCGGCTTTGAGTTTATTCCGGGCACGCCGGAAGAAATGACCGAGACCATCAGATCGGAAATTCCCGTTGCAGCAAAGATCATGCGCTCGGTGGGCATGGAACCCGAGTAGGCTTTCGTATCTCTGACGCTACGTTTGTGTACGTGTCTTGAAGTTAACCGAAGGCATCGGCCCCACGGGCACCTCGATCAGCACCGGTTCTTCGCGCTTAAAAACATCCAACAGTGTTGCTTTGAGTTCCGCCGGGGAATGCACTCGCCGCCCCTCAACACCGTAAGCATCGGCGAGTTTCATCATGTCTGGATTGTGCAGGTCGGAGGCAATGGTGCGGCCACCAAAACGCGTTTGTTGTATGCGTTTCACATTGCCGTAGGCGTTGTCGTTGAACACAATGGCGGTGAGCGGGATTTTCTGCTCGACCATGGTGGCAAGCTCCATCACGTTGTAGGCAAAGCCGCCATCACCGTTGATCGACACCACTTTGCGGCCGGGCATGCCCACCTGAACTCCGAGCGCAGTGGCGAAGCCGTAGCCCAGGGTGCCTTGGTAGCCCGAAGTGAAGTAGGTGCGCGGTTGATATACGGGGAACGCCTGACCCGACCAATAACCCACCTGCGTTGACTCCTGCACGAGCGCGCCATCATCGGGCAGGGCTTCGCGGATCGCGTGCGCGTAGTCCGCTTGCGGGCTTTGTCGCCTGGCATCTTCGTCAAGAAAACGCTTGAGTTCTGCAAGTTCCGTGCGGCGCGAAGCGCGTTGGCTGTTGTGTTTTTCGATGGCGTTCGCCAGGCTCAAGAGCCCCTTTTTCGCATCCGAAACAATGCCCACGGCGGTCGGGTAGGTGTTGCCAAGGTTCGCTGGATCGATATCGATATGAATAATCGTTTTCCCCTTTACCCAAGATTGCAGCACCTGGCTCATTAGACCTTGCACGAAACGCGTCCCCACGAGGAGCAGCACGTCAGTATCGGGGCCCACCTCGGCCATGGCGCGCAGCGGCAGCGATAGGGGATGGCGATCGGATATGGCGCCCTTGCCGTTCGCGCTTTGGATAACCGGCGCTTCGAGTAATTCGGCCATGCGCAACAGCTCCGCGCAGGCATCGCCTGAGATGACGCCGCCGCCCGCAAAAATGAGCGGTTTTTTCGCCGCACCCAGAAGGCGCGCGGCCTTGTCAATGAGGTCGGGGTCCGGGCCCGGGCGCACGTGTTCGACGCCATCGATGAGGACAACCTCGGCCTTCGACTCATACACATCGGGTGGCACTTCGATCTCGACGGGGCGCGGTCGTCCGGTGCGAAGCTGCCGCATGGCTTCATGCACCAGGCTGGGAATTTCGGATGTTGTGCGTGCTAATGCCTGATACTTGGTGACATGCGCGATCATGCCCAGTTGATCATTGATCTCATGCAACAAGCCCTTGCCTTTGTCTATGTTCTTCGACTCGATATTGCCGGTGACCACAAACACCGGCGAGGAAACCGCGTAGGCCGTCGATAACGCACCTGCGGCATTCAACAGGCCTGGACCCGGCACCATCAGGGCAACCGCGATCTTGCCGCTGGCGCGCGCATAGCCATCAGCCATGTAGACGCAGGCCTGTTCATGGCGCGGGTGGTAGAGCTTGAAATGCGCGCTCTCCTCGTGGAGTGCATCGAACACCCAATCCATCTGGATGCCGGGTAGGCCGAAAATGGTATCGATGCCCTCGCGCTTTAATTGTTGTACCAGGGCTTGTCCGCCGGTCAAAATCGTCATCGTGTTCCTTTCTGTTGCGTGTGGTGGGGCGGTGCCCGGCATTGACGTAAATCAAGCAGATTGAGGCTCGTATCAGAGTATCCTAAGAGGGTATCCGAAAGCGATACACGGATCGTACAACCGGATGGAAAATTTCGCGTCTCAAGACATCGCGATTTCAGCTTCGCGATAAAAACTACCTGATTGGAAACCAATGGAATCACTGCTTTTCGAAGGACTGCTAGGCCTGCCCTGGTGGGGCGATGTGCTCGCGGCATTGTTGCTCACGCACATTACCATCGTGGCGGTGACGCTTTTCCTGCATCGCTGCCAAACGCATCACGCGCTGGAACTTCACCCCTTTATCAGTCATTGCTTCCGCCTGTGGTTGTGGCTCACCACCGGCATGCGCACGCGCGAGTGGGTGGCGGTGCACCGCAAGCACCATGCGCGCTGCGAGACCGCCGAAGACCCGCACAGCCCACAGGTGTTGGGGATCAATCGGGTGCTGTGGGGCGGGGTGTTGCTCTATGTGGATGAATCGGCGCAGGCCGAAACCATCGAACGGTTCGGGCAGGGAACGCCCGATGACTGGATCGAGCGCAACCTGTATTCGAAATACGTCTTGTTCGGGCTCACCCTTACCGGCGCGATGGATGTGATTTTTTTCGGGCTTATTCCCGGCGTATTGATTTTGCTCACGCAGATCGCCTGGATTCCCTTCTGGGCGGCGGGCGTGATCAACGGCATTGGACATTTTTGGGGTTATCGCAATTGGTCGACCGACGATGCAAGCACCAATATATTTCCCTGGGCGGCATGGATTGGTGGGGAGGAACTGCACAACAATCATCATGCGTATGCCACCTCGGCTAAGTTCTCTCTCAAACCGCTGGAATTCGACATCGGTTGGCTGTATATCAGAGTGCTCTCCACGCTTGGTCTTGCCAAAGTGAAACATCTGGCGCCGGTGCCAAAGTTTGTCGCGCCGCGCAGCGAAGCGGATGCCGCGATGCTACGAGCAGTGATCGAGCATCGTTTCGACGTATTGGCGAATTACCGAAAATCTCTCTTGAGTACGCACAGTGAGGAGGTCGCCGCGTTACGCGGCAAGGCGGTGCACGACATGCGTATCCTGCGCAATCTCAAACGCTGGCTGCTTAAAGACGAACGCAATCTGCCGGATTTTCAACGCGCGGAAATCAGCCACGCGCTGGCGCTCTCGCCACGTTTAAAGACCGTGGTTGAGATGCGCCACGATCTGGTGGCCTTGTGGTCGCGCTCCATGGCCTCGCAGGCGGAACTAGTTTCCCGCTTACAGGATTGGTGCCGTCGTGCCGAAGCAAGCGGCATCGCGCCGCTGGTGGAGTTTTCGCGGCGCTTACGCTGCTACGCCTAAAGTGCGAGGAATTACCGGCACCAGCAGGTGCGAGTCGTATTGCCCGCCCGCGTGGATGACATGCTCGCCATGATTGCGCAACGGCCCGTGCTTCATCTCCGGGCCATGTTGCTTAGGCTTGTAGGTTTCGCAACCTTGGATGGTTACGCGTAGCGATTCGCCCGAGCGAAACAAGGTGCTGGAGGCAAGGATTTCGATTTCAACCGGCACAATCTCATTGGGTTTCAAGCGCAGTTCGCGCTGATGCAGTAACCACGGCTGGTACGACGTGGAGCGCTTGGGGTCGAGTTCGCGGTGCGATACGCGCAACCAACCCAGGGCGAGGGGGCCATCCTCGAACACCGAGAAGTAGCAAAACGGCGTGGCCGCGCCGGTGCTATCCAACTTATCGACGATGACAAATAAATCCATGTCATCGCCTTCGGTGGTCGATACCCACAGCTTCAATTTCATGTGGCCGGTGAGTTCCGTTTCGCGTTCGAACCTGTGCGTGAGCAGGGCGCGGCCATTGATCGCGTTGTATTGCAATGACGCGGCCTTGTCCGGTTGTTCGTTCACAAGCTGGCTCGAATTCGCGTCGACAAAAAGCGCTGTGTACAACGTGCGCGCCAATGGCCATTCAGATTCGGCGCGCGTCTCGCCCACATAAAAACGCTCGCGAATCTCGATATTCACCTGCGGCCATTGCAGAATTGCATCGCCCTCGCCCTTCAAGAAGCGATCGAAAAAAATTCGCTGCTTCTCCACATTGTCCGGTCGCATGTAGTACTCCCACTTGCGCCGCCCATGGACTTCCAGCCATTTGTCCTTCGAGGACATCTGCTTGAAACCCTCCAGCGTTCCCCGCGTGTGCAGGCCCTGATCTGACCAGCTCGCCACCACGTAAGCCGGGCAGGTAATCTTGGAGAGATCGGGCGCTTTCGAGCGCCAATAAGCATCGAAAAACGGGTGTTCATCAATCATGCCCATCACATCTTCGACCCGGCCGCGCGAGAACTTACTGCCATCCAACCAATAAGGCATGAAGCGGATCTCAGGGATGCCGCCATGTTTGGCGCGTTCGCGGTAGGAGTCGCTATAGCCTTCCCAGGGATTAATCGCCGCCAAGTGCGGCGGCTGCAACGCGGCCACCTGCCATTGCACGATGGCAAAGTAAGAAACACCCGCCGCGCCCACCTTGCCGTTGCTCCAGGATTGGGCCGCAGTCCACTCGATCAGGTCGTAAAAATCGCGGCCTTCGTCCTCCGACCAGAAGGTCGCATCGCCTTCGGAATTCCACATGCCACGCGAATCGGCGGCGATAAACGCATAGCCATGTTGTGCCCAATACAACGGGTCGGGCGTCTCAAAACCGGCGTATTTGGAAATCCATTCCGGTTTCACGCCGCCATTGTTCTCGAAACGTTCGTACCCACCTTTGGGAGCCGATTTGCCATAGGGCGACCAGGCTATCAGCGTGGGTAGTGGCCCGGTGGCGTGTTCCGGGCGAAATAAGTCAACGTAGATTTTTACGCCGTCGCGCATGGCCACCGCGACATCGCGTTCGATCACCATGCCATCGGCAACCTCGCGCGTGTAACCGAATGGCACTTTCAATAGGCTATCGGGCGAAGTGCCGGGTTTCCAGCGGTATTCAAAGGTTTCTTTAGTCATTGCCGTGGTCCGTGATTTCGTGAGTTGCTATTTCGACTTCGCGCCACCGCGCACTTTGTGTTTACCCTCGAAATGTGGCGCCACTTGCTCCATGAATTTGTGCATCTGCTCCTGCACCAGCGCGTGTGGCTTGGCACCGACATTGAAATAAAGAATCACTTCTTCGATTCCCGCGGCCTCCACCTTTTTCAAGGTATCGATAATTTTTTGTGGCGAACCCAACAGAATGGATTTGTCCGACAGATCCTCCTTTTTCATGTTCTCCATGATGTTCATGATTTTTTGGAAGTACTGCATGGTGGGCGGCGCCTGTTCGGGCTTCATGGTGAAAGCGGGCAGGGCGCATTCGCGGAAGTAACGCATCTGCGATTCGCGCCCATAGTCTTCTTCTTTTTCGTTATCCGCGATAAAAATGAAATAACTGCACATGGCTCGGCCGGGTTTGTTGCCGTGTTTCGCGCTGGCGTCGCGATACGCACCCACCGCCTTATCCAGCCCGCCAAACATCATGCCAGCGGCGAAGGGCGCGTAAATGATATTCAAACCACGCCGCGCCGCCATCTCGAGGCTAGTCATCGAAAATGAAGCGACATAAAAAGGGATCGGCTGCTGCACCGGTTTAGGCGTGATCGACATGTTTTCGATGTTGTAGAACTTGCCCTTGTGCGACCACTCGCCTTTTTCTGTCCAGGCCTTGAGAATCACCTCCATGGCCTCTTCCATGATCTCCGCCGAGGCCATGAAATCCGCACCAAAGGGCAGGTACTCGCGCCGGTCATAGCCGCGGCCGCAGGCGAAATCGACACGACCGCCGGAGAGCAGATCCAGGCTCGACCATGCTTCGGCCACATGCAAGGGGTGGTGCAGTGGCAAAACCGATACGGCGGGCGCAAGCCGAACATTTTTGGTGAGCGAGGCAATGTTGGCCAACAGCAGATCGGGCCGCGAATTCACGCCCAGCGAATCGAAGTGATGTTCCCCCACCCATACCGAGTGATAACCCAACTTATCCGCGAGCACTGCCTGATCGCGAATTTCCAGGACGAAGTCGTTGGCGGTGCGCGCGAGGTTTGCGTAGTGGTTGTCGCTTAAGGTGAAATAACCGAATTCCATGAAAATCTCCAAAAAATCGTCGCTCTGGGTGAACGCGCTTGGGGCGCTTTGCGAATATATTGTCGAGCATTATCGGATAGTGCGGTGGCCAATATTGGTGCGCAAGATATTGTGCTGATGGTGCACCCTTCCGTGTCTGCGAACACGATGGCGGAACTGATCGCGCTTGCCAAGGCGAAGCCCGGCGGCTTGACCTGGGCATCGTTAGGCTATGGGTCGCACCAACACCAATAGCGCCCGTTCATCGTTCATTGCCGAAATACCCTCCTTCAAGGAGGCAGGTTTGGATTGGGCGGTTACGACTTGGAATGGGGTGTTCGCACCCATGGCGACGCCGCGCGATATTGTGCGCCGCCTAAACGTGGATATAAACGCATTGCTGCTCGACCCCGGCTTTAAATCCAAGGTGCTTGCCGGGTCGATGATCGAGCCAGCTGGCGGCACGCCCGAGGAATTTGCCGCCTTTTTGCAAGCTGATCGGCAACGATTCGCCGACGTGGCGAGGCAGGCTGCGATACGGATGGATTAAGCACGGCGTTATTGCAATGCGAATTTTGCAATACCAACATTGCAGCGCGCTTTGCGCGCCGCGTAGAAAAAAGCTTACTTGAGCTTGTCGCCGGCGCGTTCTTCGTCGGTTTTCTTCGAATTCTTGTTAGTGAGCATCACAAACGCAACAACCAGGACAATAGATACGACGAAAAAGGCGATGATGCCGCCCATTCCAACGGTTTCTTGTGGCACTTCTCCGGTTTCGGCGAAGGCCAGGCCATAGGTGGAAAGTGCGAATAATGTGGCGATGAGTTTTTGCATGATGAAACACTCCTAGAAAGAGGCTCAAGTTTCCGGCTTGGGTGTTGACCGCAGGCTTTCACCAAGATTACAAATCTGTAATCTTGGTGTTCCGCCACGGGCTTTGAGGGAAAATGATTGCCTTCATCAAATTTCCACGTCCGCACATGCGCCTTCTCATCGTTGAAGACGAACCCAAAACCGGCGATTACCTGCACAAAGGTCTTTCCGAAAACGGATTTGTGGTGGATGTCGCGCGCAATGGCGTCGATGGACAACATTTGGCCTTGAGTGGGGATTACGACTTAGTGGTGCTGGATGTCGGCCTGCCAGGCATTGATGGTTGGGGCGTGCTGCGGGCGATACGCGCGAAGAAACAGACGCCGGTGATGTATCTCACGGCACGCGATCGGGTCGATGATCGCGTCAAGGGCCTGGAACTGGGCGCTGATGACTATCTCATCAAGCCGTTTGCGTTCTCTGAATTGCTCGCCCGCATCCGTGGCTTATTGCGGCGGGGTAAGGCAAGAGACCCTGAGCAAATCTGTGTTGGCGATCTGGTAGTCGATTTGTTACGCCACAAAGTATTGCGCGGTGGTGAACGTGTCGATTTGACCGCCAAGGAATTCGCTTTACTGGCATTGCTTGCCAGGCGTTCCGGCGAGGTGCTGTCGCGCACCTTGATTGCCGAGCAGGTGTGGGATATGAATTTCGACAGTGACACCAATGTAGTGGATGTGGCGGTGCGGCGATTGCGCGCCAAGATAGACGACCCGCACGCGGCAAAACTGATCCACACCATACGCGGCATCGGTTACGTGCTGGAAGAACGCGGCGTGTGAGCCAAGCGCGGGCCGAGGCCGAAAATTCGCGTGCGCCGATTTCCCTGACGGCGACGCTCGCGGTGTTATTCGCGGCGGTGTCGGTGGCGGTGCTGGCGGTGACCAATGCTTTCGTGTTTTTCTTCGTTGAACAACAATGGCGTTCCAGCGCGCAAAAGGATCTGGAAGTCGCGGGCAATGTTTTGCGAATACTGGTGGCATCCGAAGCACACGCCGAATCTATCGCTGGTCACGGTGATCGAATTGCCGGCGAATTGGGAAAAAATCGCCGCCTTACATTTTCCATCGCATCAGCCAAGGGACAGCCGCTGGTGAGTACCTTGGCGGCCGATTTTCCCAGCGAAGCCTTTGCAGGCGCCACCGATATCGAGCATCCGGTGGATTGGAATTGGCAGGATAAACACTATAGCGTGGCGCAGATTAGCGCGAAATTCACCGACGGCAGTGGCGCCAGTCTGCGCCTCGCGCTCGATGTCACCGAACCCAAGGACATTCAAGGCGCCTATAGCCGGGCGTTGGTGTTGATTACCGTCGCTGGCGGCATGATCGCGGCCATGCTCGGTCTTGCCGTGGTGCGCAAGGGACTGCTGCCGTTGCATCGCATGGCCACCGCCGCGGGTGAAATTACCGCGAGCCGCCTGGGCGAGCGCTTGCGCCCCGAAGACACGCCGCCAGAGTTGCGCGATCTGGCAACCGGGTTTAATGGGATGCTCGAGCGCCTGGAGGATTCGTTCCGTCGCTTGAATGATTTTTCCTCGGATATCGCGCACGAGCTGCGCACGCCGATTAACAATCTGCTGGGCCAAACGCAGGTGGCGCTGTCGCGAACCCGTTCCAGCGACGAATACCGCTCGGTGCTGGAATCCAACGCCGAGGAGTTCGAGCGTCTGTCGCGCATGATCCAAGACATGTTGTTTCTCGCGCAGGCGGATAACGCGCAGGCCGCCTTAAACCCCGAGGAAGTAAATCTTCGCGCCGAATGCGTGAAATTAATTGAATTTTTCGAGCCGCTGATTGAGGAGGGGCGTCTGCTGGTGAATCTGAGCGGCGATGCAAGCGTATGGGCTGATCGGCTGCTGCTGCAAAGGGCGTTGGCCAACTTAGTGTCAAACGCCGTGCGCAATACGCCACCTGAGTCGACTATTGCGATAAAAATCGGCGTTGCGGATTCGGGCGACAGTTCAGTTTGCATTTGTAACCCTGGTCGGGGTATCCCGCCCGAGGAACTGCCAAGATTATTCGATCGTTTCTATCGTACAAGCCATGCGCGCGAGGCAAAAACCGAAGGTACCGGCCTGGGTTTGGCGATCGTGCGCAGCATCGCGCGTCTGCATGGCGGTGACGTGCACGCGCAAAGCACACCCGGCGTCGAAACACGGTTTTGTCTGCTTCTGCCAAACTCGCGGCAGGAAGGTTGAGCGCGGTGGCAAGCGTTCCACTGCGGCGTTGAACAAAACATAGGAGAGCGTGATGGCCGATACCTTTCAGATTATTCGTATCTTCACTGGTCCCGATGGCAAAAGCCGGCAAGAGCCACTGGATGTTTCATTAAAAACGGCCAAGTACGGTTCGGTCTCGAACCTGTTTTCCGGCCCTGGTATGGAAATCCACCGCCAGTCGCCGGGTTCTTCGGCCAGTTGGCATAACGCCCCAAAACGACAGCTGATCGCCACCATCAGTGGCGAGGCAGAAATAGAAACCGGCGATGGCAAGGTGTTGAAAAGTAAGCCTGGAGTGATCCACCTGGTGGAAGATGTAACCGGGCAGGGGCATATCACCCGTATTACAGGCACCGAGGATCGGATATCGCTGTTCATGCCGCTGGCGGAGGGCGTGGAGGTCGTCTGATAGGGTCGATGGTTAGAAGCGCCAACTAGCCAGGTACAAGCGCCTGCGGTTGGTGCGCAAATTGCTCTAGCGCACCAAGCCTGTGCAAATAGTGTTCAATCTCCCTTGTATTTCACCTAAATAGGCATGGCATGGGAAATGCTGATCTCAACCCAGATCAGGAGCATTTCCATGAACACC
>JBJXEY010000489.1:0-15637 GCA_046153355.1 Burkholderiales bacterium | reverse complement strand
CCAGCTTGTCGTCGATCATGGTAATTTTCTTTCGCGCGATCTTAAACGTCTCACCCGAGCGCCGTAAAACGTATTCATACCAGCCGCCACGCGTAATGCCGCCATGAATGCCAAAGGAATGCACCCTCCAACTGGCGCGCGCGGTGATTTGCGATTCGCTGGTGTCATCGACTATCACACCGCCGACCACATGCGTGGTGCGCGCCATCGGCATCGAGGCAAATGATTCGCCGGTCTCCAGGCGAAACACGCGATCCTCCAGATGCGCGCGGCCTTTCAGATAAATGAGGTTTAACTCCAACTCAGGGTCCGATGTGGTTTCGTATTCACTCGCCCACGAGGGCATCCAGAACAGCGCATCCTCGGTGTACAACGCGAGCCACGCCTGCCACTTCTTTTCATCAAGCAGACGCGCTTCGCGGTAAATCAAGTCTTCGGCGGCAATACGCGCTGCATGGCGATCCAGCACCGCGCTCATGCCAGGGCTCCGGCGAGCAGGCGCTCTTTCCAGACGCGATAAAAACCGTGATACAGCGCCTCGTGGTCCCAGTTGGGGGTCATTGATTCGGGCGCGAGGCCGATGCGCGCACCGTCGGTGTCTTCGCTGCCATGGCGAATCGCTGTCATACCACGCGAAAAATCGTTCCAGCGCGCGGCACGCGCGGCGCCGCCGGAATGCACCGCCTCCAAGGCGGCAAGATCATCGGATGTCGCCATGCCGCTGGTGAGATAAAAATCCTCGAATTTGCGCAACCGCGCCGCGCGTAAGTCCGCAGCTTCACCCACCGGCGCCACGCAGCGCACCGTCACTTCGCATATACCAGGCGCGATGGGGTTGATGGTGCGGATCTGCGAGGAGGGGTTGTCCATGATGAATACATTGGGAAAGAGGTAAAGATTCCGGCCACGATTCAACATCCAATCGACGCGCTCGGGGGAAAACTCTTTCTCCAATCGATCTTTCTGCCGCCACAGCGGCCGCACCTGCGGCGTAGTGTGCTGCGCCCAGATGCCCAGGTGCCCGTTGCCAAAGTGATAACAGCCCGAATTGACGTTACCCGTCATACGGCCGGCCTCGGTCTTTCCCATGCCTTCGACTTTATTCTTCTCCTGCCGATTGGCCACCGTCTTGGCAAAGACACCGTGCACCGTTGAGACGTGATAACCGTCCGCGCCGTTCTCCGCCTGCAACTTCCAATTGCCCAGCACTGTGTAGGTGGAGGCGCCGCGCACCACCTCTAGGCCCTGGGGCGATTGGTCGGCGAGGAGATCGATCCAGGTGTGCGTCGGCCCTAACCATTCCTTCAGGGTTGGCACCTTGGGTTCAAGACTTGCAAATATAAATCCGCGATACGACTCAAGCCGCGCCACTGGTGTCAGCGGATAACGTTCTTTGGGGTCGCCCTCAGGATAGGCGCCGGTCTCCTCGCCCTTTATCTTGATGCAGCGCCCCTCATGATTGAAGGCCCAGCCGTGAAAGCGGCAGACGAACGCGTTTGCCTTGCCGTGCTCGAAGGGCACCAGCGTCGCGCCGCGGTGCGCGCAGGCATTGATATAGGCGGCGATGCCGCCGTCGCGTTTGCGCACCACGAACACCGGTTGGCGGCCGATACGCGTCGAGAAATAATCGCCCGCTTCGCGGATCTGGCTCTCATGCGCGAGATACACCCAACCGCCTTCGAATAAAAACGCCATCTCAGCGTTGAAGAGATCTTCATCCAGATACACCGAGCGATCAACGCGAAATTGACCATCACGGTCGTCGATAAAACTGGCGATGCGGTTTTTCATCAGCATGGCAAACCTTGAATGTGTCGAGAGTCTTGAAGGCTCGCATTTTAAGCTGGTGTCGATGGCGAGACCAGATATCTCGATCTCAGGGGTGCGTCCAAGGGCTAAATAACGACACGCCAAACGGTTCAAAATCGGTGATATTGCGAGTAACCAGCGTCATACCGAGTTCGAGCGCGCTTGCGGCAATCAGTCCGTCGGCGAAGGAAGTGGGTCGGCCCGACTGATCAGCGCGCACCACGATTTCTCCCAAACGCAGCGCGATAGCTTCGCCGATAGGCATCACACGTCCGGCGAAGCTTTGTCGCAAGGTTGCGCTCCATTGCATCAGCGATGTTCTGCGCTTTCCGACTGGGAGACGCAGGCAGCCTCGATGCATTTCGGCTACGGTGATCGTCGACAAATGCAGGCGGCTGACATTGGCTTCGGCCATCCATGTTAGGACGCCGGAATCGGATTTTGGCTGCGATAATTCCGCCACCATGCAGGTATCGAGCGGGTTGCTCATCTGATATGGATGGCGCGGGGGAGAGACTTGTCTCGAACGACTATTCGGCTGAGATCTACCGGGCAAGCGCGAAACAGTGCGAGCAGCGCCTTGGCAGCCTTGCGGTGACGGGCGCGTCCAGCCGCAGTCTGAATCGCAGATACGGCCGTGCCAGTATTGCCGCCGCTCTCTGTTTTGCGCTTGCTAGACATCTAACCACACATTCTTTGGCAGAGGCAGGCGATCGAGAATTTCCGCGGTCAGCGGCCCGTTGGGCGCGATGCCGTTCTCGGCCAGCATGTGCTCGACCTGACGAACATGCTGACCGATATGCCAGCACGCCCGCTCCAGCACCTGGTGGGCGCTGCGGTCGCCGTCCCTGGCTTTGAAGATTCGATCGAACGCAATGCGATCTGGCGAGTGCCACCATTCGCGCAGAAGCGCGCGCATCTGGTCTCCATAAACTGCGCACGCCTCGAACGAATCCATCTCCGCAGGCACCGGCATCTGATAGGCGGCGGTTACCGGCGCGCCCACGCTACGCATCTGATTAACGAAAACCTGTGCGATGAAAAATACGTGATGCACCAGTTTCAGGTAATCCCAATCGCGATACGGCAGCTGCTGCCGGAGAAGATTCGCGGGGAACTGCCGGGCATAGCGCTGGCATGCGGACATGAACGCATCGGTGCGTGCGATCAGGTCTTCGGGCGCGAGTTGTGGCGTCTCGTCCACCACTACGCCGATTAAGGAGGCGAGCTCGGTGAGGTGCTGGCCGTTGACAGCGCGTTCACCCTTGATCACCAGAGGCAAGGATTTGAGCCCGAAGCGCGCCACTGCGGCATCGAGCCGCTCTGGTGCCTTGATGACATCGATACTTTCGAATTCGATCCCACGGACCGATAAGAACTCTTTGGCTCTTAGGCAGCCGCTTCAGCCGGGTTGCCAGTAGACCTCGATGCGATCGAACATTTTCTCGGGCTCCTGTTAACACTCGAACCTGGATGCAGTTCGCGCGGCTATCCTAACATCGAGGATGAAATGCATTCGGCAAAAAGTTCGATGTCTAGTCAAAAATCGCCTGGAAACCCGCGCCAGCATTGCCTCTTCGGCGTGCGGCACGGCACGAATTTCGCTCTAGCGCTTTCAACTTTCACTAATTCATCGAACCACTCGTTCGGCCTGCAACATGATCGATTGCGGAAATGTCAGTCCCATCGCCTTGGCGGTTTTCAAATTTACCGCCATCTCGAACTTGGTAGGCTGCTCGATTGGCAGGTCGCCGGGCCGCAGCCTCGACCACTTTCATTTTGCGGGCTGCGTTTGTGTAATTCGCCCGCCGCGTGCATTCAGTAATTTGTCAGTCATCCATTCGCCAGTTGCGGCGTTTTTGTATCCATGGTCCGCAATTGGTCCCTACCGTGAAGCTCCCGAGGGTTCGCTCCGGCAGATTATTTTTCTCGAACGACTACCACACCAGGTGATATAGTTAATATGCGCAGGGTATTTAGAACTCGCACTTTTACGCGTTGGATGCAAAAGGCCGGTTTAATCGACGCCGCTTTGCTGCACACGGTTGACGAAATGGCACAAGGTCTGATTGATGCTGATTTAGGGGCACACCTTTTTAAGAAGCGGGTGGCATTGCCTGGCGCCGGTAAACGCGGTGGTGCAAGAACTATCGTCGCGGCGAAGCTTCCAGATCGCTGGTTCTTTTTGTACGGGTTCAATAAGAACGAGCGGGCCAACATTGAGAAAGACGAATTGAAAGTCCTGCAGGAAGTGGCGAAGGAATTGCTGAGTTTTAATGACCGCAAGCTGGCGGACGCCATTGATTCAGGAGAGATATCGGAGGTCGGAAATGACGATAAAGAATCGCAAAAGCCGGATTCTTGAGGAAATGTATGAGACAACGCGCGGATTACATCAAGCGGGATTGATAAGTAAGCGCCGTATGGACGAGGTTGCGCAACTATGCAATCTCAATGTCGCCGCAATTGCTCCCAGGCAAATCAAATTGTTGCGGGAAAACGCGCGCATCAGCCAGGCTGTTTTTGCGGCAATGCTCAATATCAGCGTCTCAACCATTCAGAAGTGGGAAATCGGTGACAAGAAGCCCAGTGGCCCGTCCTTGAAGCTGCTGTCTCTTATTCAGCGCAAAGGTATTGACGCCGTGCTTTGAGTTCGATTGGTGAATCTCTGATCGGATGTGCTGGGTCATTTCCTCCGGCGTGCCCGGCAGGATCTCAAAACCGGCGGCGGCAAATTTTTTCAATCCAGCCCGCTCATCAGCGGAAGTTCGCGCGAGTCGCCGCTTACTCAATCAGTTCGTTCGCCTGCAACGAGCCGCGAACGCCGAAGTCGATCGCTAAGAGCCCGCCCAGACAATCCAATTTTGACAATCAATCGTATGATCCTACCTCGCTCGATTTCGAGGTGCGTCATGAGGAACGGCTGCCAATTTTTTCTGCTTGGGTTCGCATTTTGCGTTGCCTTAGCACAGCCAACGTTGGCGCAATCTCCCTGGCCATCCAAACCCATTCGCTTCATCGTTCCCAATACGCCCGGCGGGATGATGGATACCTTCGCCAGATCGCTTAGCCAACATTTGCAGGAGAGGCTCGGACAACCGGTGTTCGTGGAAAACAGGCCCGGCGCCAGTCAGGCGATCGGTCTTGATCTTGCCGCGAAAGCCGCGCCTGACGGACACACGTTGGTGTATGGCACGCAATCCAATCTGGTGTTCCTCACCGCGTCGAGAAAATCCCTGCCTTACGACCCGATCAAGGATTTCGCGCACGTCGGCACCATGTTCGCCTCGTCGTTTTATTTGACAGTGAATGCGAACCTGCCGGCAAAAAGCGTGCAGGAGCTGGTGAGCTATGCCAAGGCCAATCCGGGAAAGCTTTCATTCGGATCGATAGGCGTAGGCAGTGCGCAGCATCTGTCGATGGAATTGTTTCGCGCGCGCACCGGCGTGGATATTGTTCACATTCCCTACAAGGGCGCCGCGGCCTCGATGGCGGGGCTGCTTGCCAATCAGGTCGAGGTGATGTTCGAGGGGCCGGGTTCGGTGCCGCATATGCGCAGCGGCAAGTTGCGCGGCCTCGGCACCACTGGGTTGAAGCGCAGTTCGGCGCTGCCGGATTTGCCGCCAATCAGCGAGGCGGGCGTGCCGGGGTATGAGATGTCCACTTGGTTGGGCGTTTCGACTCAGGCAGCAGTGCCGCGCGCGATTGTCGATCGGCTGCACGCGGAAATCGGCGTGTGGCTAGCGTTACCGCAATTGGCTGAGCGCTTCGCCTCGCAGAATCTCGACCTCACACCCAGCACGCCCGAGCAGATGACCGAGCGGGTGAGGAATGAAATTCCGCTGTGGACGAAAATAATGCGTGCGGCTGGGATGGAGCCGGAATAGGTCAATCTGTGATTTGCGCAAGAAGGTTATTTTGCGAAGGTCCACCGTGTTTGATTCAATTTTGACTTTACAAGAGCCTAGGCATATCTGCCTTGCCTCAGATGCGAGCGCGTGCGGCGTCCAGATAGTGGAGGACACGTACCAAACCTTCCGTGTGCGGCAGCAGATCGATAGGGCGATCGCCAAGAGCGAGATTCGCGTTGTTTAGCCAGATTTTCGCTTTTCTATCCGATGCGAACATTGAATCGAGCGATCGAAACAGTCTGACGAAAAGTGCGGCCAGTTCCCATTCCTTGCGTTGAGGATTGAGGAGATACTTCCCGCTAGCCATGCGGGTAACCGTGGGTTCGCGAACGCCCAAGGTGCTCGCGATGCGAGCTTGATTGAGGCCGAGAATTTTTGCGGCTTTCAGTACTGCCTTAGTGAGTATCTCGCGGCTATCTTGCGACTTGATAGGACCCTCGGTCGTCTTCGCGCGTGTTGTCATGAGTTTTAGGTTCCTTCTGTCCCTATAGAACGCAATGCTATATTGAATTCCTCGATCAGCTCCGCATGCCTGCCCTTGGCCACCGCGAACGCTAGCGGCAGTGGCGCGTAAGGCGCCGTGGGGAGATTCACAAGACCCGGCAGTAGATCATTGGCGATCTGAATCCCGGCGTGGAAGTTGAGCGCGGCGAGCGATACCTTTGCCGCCACCAGCGCCTCGAACGCGCTCTCGTAGGAGTCCACCAGAACTAAATCAATGTCGGGATAATTGCGCGCGAATTGCGCGGCCAGCGGCCCTTTGCGTGGCGTGGCGGCGCGCAGGCGGGGGAAATCTTTGGGGTCGTCGGAATTGCGCAAGCCCTTTGCCCTGAAGAGGGCGGCGCCAGAGACCACCAGTGTGTCGGAAAAATCCATCAACGCCGCGCGCTCGGGGATGATGCCTTTGAAGGCCAGTGCGTCCACATCACCTGAATAAAGCGCGGGTTCGGTTTGTTCGAGGGTCATGGGCGCCCATTCAAAGGGCAGCGCGGCGCGCGTCATCACTTGTGCGACTAGATCGATCAAACTGCCGTGCGGTACACCATCTTTCAAATAGGCGAATGGCTGGAAGGGGTGGTCGAAACCGATGCGGATGCTCATGATGAGCTAGCATAACAACTATCCGTGAATGGAAAATTTATGCTTAGCCACGAACATCAGGAACTGCTCACGCGCGTCGGCCCAGGCGCGCCTATGTCGCGTTTGTTGCGCGAGTACTGGCTGCCGGCGGCGCGCTCGGCGGCGCTTTTTGCCGATGGCAAACCATTGCGAGTGCGCTTGTTCGGTGAGAACTTTGTTGCGTTTCGCGCGACGGATGGCTCGGTCGGCTTTCTCGATGAAGCCTGTCCGCATCGTGGCGCTTCGCTCGCCTTGGCGCGCAATGGCGGCGGTGGGCTCACCTGCATTTATCACGCATGGAAGTTCGATACCTCGGGGCGCGTGCTCGACGCACCGTGTGAAGGCGCCAATCCGCGCCAGCAGGAATTCATGAATTCGGTGCGGGCAAAACACTACCCGGCGCGCGAGGCGGGCGGCATGTTGTGGGTTTATCTGGGCGCGCGCGCGCAGCCGCCGGATTTTCCGTTGTTTGAATTCAATCAAATGGCGCCCACGCACATCAAAGTGCGCCGCGCGCTGCTCGATTACAACTGGCTGCAGGGGCTTGAGGCGCATCTGGATGCCGCTCATTTGGCGGTATTGCACTCCAGTAGCCTCGGGCGTTTCGCCGGCGCGCTCGACTCTGATTCGGGCCTGGCGTTGAAGAATCTCGCGCCCGAAATGGAAACCGAAATGACCCGCTACGGCATGCGCGAGGCGGCGATACGCGCCATGCCCGATGGTACGCGTTACGCGCGTATGCGGCATTTGATCCTGCCGTTTTTCACCATGGTGCCCTCGGCGCCCAACAGCCCATGTTCCGGCCGCGCCATTGTTCCGATCGATGATGAGCACACTGCGGAGTGGTATTTCATTTATCGCCATGACCGCCCGATCAGCGATGTCGAAATCAAGGCGCAATGGACGGGTTCGGTCGATGACGACGATAACTTCGCTGCCAACCTGGGGCAGGTGGATAATCTTTGGCACCAGGATCGCGCCGCGATGCAAAGCGGGCATTGGTCGGGTTTGACGCGTTGCATCCCTTTCGAAGATTTCACGGTTTCGACCTCGATGGGTGTTCGTTTGGATCGCACCAAGGAAAAGTTAGGCCCTAGCGACATGGTGCTGGTTCACGCCCGCAAAGCCCTGCTCGATGCGCTGGAGGCGTTTCAAGCGCGCGGTGAAATCGCCTGGCAGGGAACTGATATTGATTTCGGACGTCTGCGCGCCAGCACCGCTACACTCGCGCCCGGTGAGGATTGGCGCAGCGCGGCGTGAACGATCTATTCCTAGGCTACTCGATGGCGCTGGGTTTTTTCTGAGGGAGTAAAGCTTATGTATATCTTGATTGGGTCGCGTTACATCGGCCCGTTTCGCTTTCTGGTGTCCGCTGTCGCGGCATTAGCCACTTCATTCGCGTATGCGCAAAGTTATCCCAACAAACCCATTCGGTTGGTGGTGCCCTTCGCGCCCGGTGGTGGCACCGACATTTCGGCGCGCGCCATCTCGCCCAAACTTGGCGAATACCTTGGTCAACCGGTGCTGGTGGAAAATCGCGCCGGCAATTCCAGCCACATTGGCAGCCAACTGGTTGCGCAAGCCGCGCCCGATGGCTACACCATTCTGCTCACCGCGGTGGGCACGGTGGCCACATCCCCGCATTTGCAAAAACTGGATTACGACCCCTTGACCGATCTCGCGCCCATTGCGTTTCTCGGTTCGGCTGGACTGGGCATCGCGGTGACCGCATCGTTACCACCGCAAAATTTGCAAGAGCTGGTGCGCTACGCGAATCAGACGCCGAAAGGTATTTTTTATAGCGTTTCGGCGTTGGGGACACTGCCCCACCTGGCGGGCGAATTATTCAAGATCGCCGGCAAGATAAATTGGAATCACATCGTCTACAAGGGCGCGGGACCGGCGGCGGTGGCGGTGGTGGCAGGCGAAGTGCCGGCGAGTCTGGTGGATTTGTCGGCGCTATCGCCGCAAGCCAACGCGGGGAAGGTGCGCATCCTTGGCGTGACAGGATCGGTGCGTTCACAAGTTGCGCCGCAGGTGCCAACCATTGCCGAGGCAGGCTTTCCCGGTTATGCAGCGGATGCATGGACCGGCATTTTCGGCCCCGGAACGCTACCCGCGCCGCTGGTGGCGCGCCTACACGCCGAAATTAGCCGCGTGATGGAAACACCGGAAGTGAAAACCACCTTCCTTAAAACCGGCACCGAACCGCGCACCATGTCAAACGAGCAATTTCGCAAACTTGTCGCCGAGGATAACCGCAAGTGGGGCCAAGTTATCCGCAATGGCAATATCAAAGTTGAATAAATTTAATCCGTAGAAAAGTGAAAGGTACGACATGAGTGAAGTAACAAGCGAAGGCCAGGTAGTCACCTATGAACTCGAGGGCGAGATCGCCTTGATCGGCTTGAATCGTCCGGAAAAACGCAATGCCATGAGCCCGGATCTTCAGACTCAATTGTTGGAATCCGTGCTTCGTGCGGGCAAGGAAGCCAAGTGCGGCGTGATATTTGGCCATGGCGAGAACTTTTGCGCCGGCCTGGATCTTTCCTGGGCCGCGAAGCAGTGGTCCGACGACCGCACCGCGCGCAATTCCTACAAATCGCGCGTCGATCCGCGCGAGGCGATTGCACGTGGCGATATTCCTTTTGTTGCCGCGTTACACGGCGCGACGCTCGGTGGCGGTTTGGAAACGGCATGCGCCGCGCACGTGCGCGTGGGCGATGAAACTACCTTCTTCGGCCTTCCCGAAGGCACGCGTGGCATCTACATTGGCGGTGGCGGTTCAGTGCGCATCGCGAGGATTCTGGGATTTTCCTGCATGCAGGACATGATGCTCACCGGGCGCGTGTTGAAACCCGACGAGGGTGAAAAGCGCGGTTTGCTTCACTATCTGGTGCCCAAAGGCCAGGCATTAGCGAAGGCCAAGGAACTGGCCAAGCGCATCTGCAAGAACGCGCCGCTATCGAACTTTGCCATTACCAATAGCCTGCCGCGCTTGCAGGACATGGGTTACGACGATGGCTTGTATTTCGAACGCATGGTCGGCGAATACACCCGCAGCCCCGAGTCGATTGAACGCCTGCGGCAGTTTTTGGATAAGACGGCGCCGCGGCTGCGGATGCCGGACTAGGGTTATCGCGGCGTGAGAATCATGGCACTTGCCGAGGAGGTCCTTGAGAATGCCGAAGCCGCGCGAGCATGGCTCAGCGAGCCGCAGGCCGCCTTGGGCGGGCGCGTGCCCATGGAACTTCTAGCTACTGACGAAGGGGGGCGGCAGGTCGAGGATCTGCTGCTTCGAATGCAACACGGCTATCTGGCTTGATCACCGCGCATCGAATCGTCAAAAAAAGCATATCGGTTTCGCATTTGTTGGTCAGAAACGTCTTAGATTGGGTGGACGCTGGCACCGCAAAGGCGTGTTAGTTGCTTATTGTGCGCAAAGCTTATCCCTCGCGGCGCTGGAATTTTTCGTTCACTTTGGGCGACATGAACGCCATATCGCCCTGGTTGCCCTTCAAATCGCAATTCCTGAATCGCTCCTCGAAGAAATGAACCCAGCGCAATTACCCGTGGACTGGCGCGCCGAGCCACCGTCCGCGTCGACCGCGGATCTGGGAATGAAATGGCTCACGAGCGCGCGAAGCGCGGTGTTGCGTGTTCCCTCTGCGATCTCCCCAGGGGAATACAACTTTGTTATCAACGCGTCGCATCCGCGCGTCGCCAGAGTAAAAATCGAAGAATCGCAAGCCTACACCTTCGATCCACGGATGTGGCGTTAAAAAATCAATCAACGGAATAGATCGCGGTCATATCCAGATCGGCGTGGCCAGCATCGCTTGCTCGTTGGTAGGTATCGATGACCGTCTCCAATACTGGGATATCAAACCCGCGCTCGTGGCAAATATCCTCTCCTAGGCGTAAATCCTTGAGCAAACGGCTGATCTGAAACCCCGCGACCCGATCGCCATTCTCGAACCGATCATCCCAATGCGTCATCATCGGCCGGCCCGCGACTGAATTGCGCATCACGTCGATGAAGTTGGGTACGTCCATGCCCAGTCCCTGGGCGGCGCGCGCGATCTCGCACACCGAGGCCACATACGATAAATAGATCACCTGATTGGCGATTTTGGTGAAATTGCCGGTTCCTATATCACCCATGTGATACAAACGGTTTCCAAGATGGCGCAGTATAGGCTTTGCGCAATCAAAATCTTCAAGATTTCCACCCACCATGATGGTGAGTTCGCCGGTTTCGGCGGGGTCGACGCCGTTGCTGATGGGGGCGTCGATGTACGCATAACCTTTAGCACGGGCGCGCTGTGCGAGTTCGCGGCTTTGCGCAGGGCCGATGGTGCTCATTTCGATGAGCAGCGGTCTGTTGGCCGCGGCGCGCGGCGTGACGGAAAACACGCCATCGGGGCCTTGCATGACATGCGCGACTTCCTCCGGCCCGGGCAGGCAACTCATGACAATGCCGCATTGGCCCGCGACCTCGGCAGGCGTGGCGCAAACGCGGGCGCCGCGTTTGGCGAGCGCTTCGGTCGCCGCGGGATTGGCGTCGTGGATACAAAGTGCATAGCCCGCATCGATCAAACGGGCGGCCATGCGACTGCCCATTCTGCCAATGCCGATAAACCCAACTTGATTCGATTCCATGGCTTGTCCATACTATGTAGATGCGATGCGGCGATTGTCGCCGATGCACGTAACCATTTCACGGTTTGCTATGGGTAACATTGACTACGAAAATAAATTGGGTGACGCGCTAGAGAAATTGATGGGCGAGGGCGCCGACGATCTGGGGGCGCTGGCCGCTGGCTTGAACAAAGAAGGCCTTGCCCCACCCATAGAGGGTGTCGTGCCGTCCGAAGGCGTGGCCTGGACACCCGAGATGCTTGCTGCGGAATTCAAGCGGCTCGCTCGCTCCGCGACCACGTGACCAACTGGCCTATCAAATTAAAACGAGATCTAAGATGAACGACCGAGCACCACCCTTGACGCCGATATCAAACCCCCTGCCCACCAGCGCCGAGGAAATGCTCGCGACCGGCTTATTGAACCAGTGGTACCTGGTTTGCCGGTCAAGCGACGTGGGCGACAAGCCATTGCATCTGAAAAGACTCAATCAAGACATTGCGCTATGGCGCGACGCCGAAGGCAAGGTTCACGCCGTGGAGGATTTCTGCCCGCATCGCGGCGCGCGACTATCGAAAGGGCGTGTCCTGGCGGAAGGGCTAGCCTGCGTTTATCACGGCCTGACGGTGGATGGTAATGGCGTGGTGGTGGCGGTGCCGCCGGTGCAGTCCTGCCCGTTAGTCGGGCAGAAGGCAATCGCCGCGTATCCAGTGCGCGAGGCCGCGGGTGCGGTGTTTCTGTATTTCTCCAATGGCGCGAGTAGCGAGGTACCTGAGTTGGAATTGCCCGAGCCGTTGGTATCCGAGGAGTGGTCGGGTTTTCTGCATGCCGCGGAATGGGATTGCCATTACACCTTGCCGTTGGAAAATCGACTCGACCCGATGCACGCGCCTTTTTTACACGCGGTTTCATTCACGTTGGGTTATGGCGTCAAACAAAGTGTCCTTCAATTGCATGAGACGCCCACCGGGTACGTGATCGAGCGCGACAATCAGCGCGGCGTCAACATTGATCGTACCGAGGTGATCTACAAACCCGGTAGCAATTTCTGGATATGGACCGATATCCCATATCCAAAACAGGCAGGCGGAAATTACTTTCGCATCATCAGCCACATCACGCCTATCGACCACGAGCGCACTTATTTCTGGGTGTTCCGATGGCAGAAATCCTCGGGATGGCGGCGCGACATGTGGCGCTTTCTATACAAAAACCGTCTTGAGAAACGCCACCTGGATGTGCTCGATCAAGACAAAGACGTCATGGAAGACATTCCGGCGAACGTGCGCGAGCGTGAGACCCTGATTCAATCCGACGTGGGGATCACCAGAATGCGGCGCATGATGCGCGCGGAGGCCGAGGCGCAGATTCAGAATATGCGCTCCAGCGCGAGCCCATAATTCCATTCATTTCGCGCGCTATCTTTTGCCATCGAGAGAGCGGCACTTGCCAAAGCCCTAGCATTGGTGCGCGTCTTCGGGCATTGACCGCATCAATGCAATCAACCTGGTTTAATCAAGAACAAGTTATCGAAAGGGAGTTGGATGAAACACTCAAGCCGCGGAATGGTCAAACGGACGCAGCGTTGGATCTCATACCTTGTGATCGCAGCAGGATTGCAAGGTTTGGCCATTGCGCAAGGTTTTCCGAATAAACCGATACGCATCGTTGTGCCTTTCCCCGCCGGCGGCTCGGTCGATGTGCTGGGTCGGATGGTCGGCGCGAAGATGAGCGAGTCCATCGGGCAACCGGTGCTGGTGGATAACCGGCCCGGCGCCGGCGCGATCATTGGCGTGGATGCGGTGGCCAAGGCAACGCCCGATGGTTACACGATGCTGTTGATTCCCAACGCATTGGCCATTATTCCTGCCTTGTACAAGAAGGCGCCATTCGACGCGACCAAGGATTTCGCGGCAGTCACGCAATTGGTTGCAACCGAACTGGTTTTTGTGGCGAGCCTCAAGGTGGGTGCGAGTAGCGTAAAGGATGTCATTGCCTTGGCCAAAGCCAATCCAGGAAAACTGAATTTTGGATCGACTGGAGTTGCCAATCCGCTGCATCTCACCATGGAGTTGTTCAAAACCGCTGCTGGCGTTTCTATCGAACCAATTCCCTACAAAGGCGACGCGCCGCTCAACACCGCGTTGATCGCGGGGGAGGTCGAATTCGCGGTACTACCACTAGCCGCCGGGCAGGCCTTGATTCGCGGCGGGAAGATGCGCGCCATCGCCATGACCAGCATCAAGCGTGCCAATTCCATGCCCGATGTTCCTACCGTTGCGGAGAGTGGATTCCCGGGTTTCGACGCCACCAGTTGGCAAGGCTTGTTTGTACCGGCGGCCACGTCGCGCGATGTGGTGCAGCGATTGAGCGCGGAGGCGGTCAAAGCCTTGCAGTCGCCGGAGGTGACGCAGAAGCTTCCCGCGCTTGGCCAACTGCCGGTGGGCAGTACGCCCGAGCAGTTCGAGGCGCAGTTCCGTGCCGATTTGCAGAAATTCGAAAAAGTGGTGCGCGACGCACGGCTACCACCCCAGGATTGAAGCGAATCCCGGTTTAATGGCTTGTGCATAGGCCATGGGAGGGCTGGTATCCTTCGCCCTCCAAAATTCGATTTTTTCCATTCATCACCATTGAATAGCACATCATGAGCACTCACGATCTAAAAGGCCGTCTCGAAGACCATCGTTACGTCACCGGTACCGGTTCGTATACCGGAGACCGCAATATTCCAGGGCAGTTGTACGCGCACTTTGTGCGCTCGGATCGCCCACATGCAGAGATCCTATCCATTGACACCGCCGCCGCGCGTGCGATCAAAGGCGTGCATTTGATCCTCACGGGCGAAGACGTTGCCGCCGCGGGTTTCAAGCCGCAGCCGGTCAACGCCATCGCCGGCAAAAGCCGCGACGGCACCGACCTCGTCAAGACCACGCGCATGGCCTTGCCCAAGGACAAAGTGCGCTTTGTGGGCGAGGCAGTGGCTTGCGTGGTCGCCGATTCCGCGGCCATTGCGCAGGATGCGGCCGAACATATCGTGATCGACTATAAAGATCTGCCGCATGTGACTCGCGCGGTCGATGCGATGCAAGCCGGCGCGCCTCAACTACACGACAACGCGTCGGGTAATCGCGTACTGGATTTTGGCACCGGCAGCGACGAGGCCAAGGTTGACGCCGCCATCAAAGCCGCCAAGCGCGTCGTAAAGCTATCGCTCTACAACAATCGCGTGGTCGCCAACCCCATGGAGAACCGCACCGCCATCGCGCATCACGACGCTGCGAAAGACCACACTACTTTTTATTCGGTGTCGCAAGGCGTGAATGGCCTGCGGGCCAGTCTGTGCGCGGTGCTTGGTGTGACCGACGACAAGCTGCACGTCGAATCCTACGACGTGGGTGGAGCGTTTGGTGTGCGCTCGCAGATCTATCCCGAGTATCCCGTACTGATCCTAGCTTCGAAGAAACTCGGCAAACCGGTGAAGTGGAGTAACAGCCGCTCGGAAACCTTCCTCACCGATGAGCAGGGCCGCGATGTGGTGACCACGGGCGAACTCGCGTTGGATGAAAACGGCAAATTCCTCGCCATGCGTTTTTCCTTCATCACCAATCTGGGTGCTTACACCACCACCAGCGGCGCGTTTATTAATTTTCGCGCTACGGCACCGATGACCGGCCTCTACGACGTGCCCCTCGCCTACGGCCGCAACCAGATGTTCGTCACCAACACTACGCCGATGGCCGCGTATCGTGGTGCTGGGCGGCCGATCATGTCCTCGATGTTGGAGCGACTTGTCGGGCAGGCCGCGCGTGAAATGAAAATTGATCCCGCCGAACTGCGCCGCCGCAACATGATCCCAAAAGAGAAATTCCCCTACACCTTGGTGAACGGCAGCGTCTACGACTCGGGCAATCCGCTGGGTGTGCTGGCGGATGCCACCAAGGCTGCCAACTGGAGCGACAGCGCCGCCTGGGAAGCGCGCAAGGTCGAGGCGAAAAAACGCGGTAAGTTGTTGGGCCGTGGCATGGCCTCCTGCATCGAATCCACGGCGGGCTCATCCGTTGATGAGGTTGAGCTTCGTTTCAACCCCGATGGCAAGGTGATGATCTACTGCAACACCAAATCTACCGGGCAGGGACATGAAACGGCGTTTGCACAGG
>JBJXEY010000455.1:0-14612 GCA_046153355.1 Burkholderiales bacterium | reverse complement strand
TATCTATACGGGAGTTACCTCAGGCTGGGAAGGACGGGGTTTATTGATCGCATACATCGGTATCATTGCCACATGAGCCTCGCCCCCATTTATCTTTCGGCGGATATTCGCCTCATTGAAGCAAAAGCCATCGCTTCGCCCGAGTCGCCGCGATTGATGGAACGCGCTGGATTGGCCGCAGCCAACTTGGTGGTCGAAATGCTCGCGGCGGGCGGAAAACGGATTTTGGTGCTCGCCGGCCCTGGTAATAACGGGGGCGATGCGTTCGAAATGGCGGCGCACCTTAAGGCTTGGTTCTACCGCGTGGACCTGGTGTTTCTAGGTGAACTGGCGAAGTTGCCCGTCGATGCGGCCAATGCCTATCGCAAGTGGCGCGAAGCGGGTGGTGTGGAACGAACCTCGATGCCAGAGGCCTCCTCAATTCCCCGCGACTACGATCTCATTGTGGATGGCTTATTCGGCATTGGCCTTGCGCGCCCGTTGCAAGGGCGCTATGCGCGCGCCATCGATTGCGTCAATCGATCCGGTAGCACGGTATTGGCTCTGGACATTGCCTCGGGTATCGATAGCGACACTGGCGCGGTGCTGGGCTGTGCGATGCGCGCCACGCGCACCCTGACCTTTATCGCGCGCAAACCCGGTCTGCTCACACTTGATGGCGCGGATTTTTGCGGCGAAATCAGTGTCGATTCCCTGGGCCTTGATGTCGTTGCGTTACACCATGCCGCGGGTAGATATATCGATACGGCAATATTGGATGGCTTATTGCCGCGGCGCCCACGCAATTTTCACAAGGGCAACGCCGGCGATGTCGCCATTTTGGGCGGTGCGCCGGGCATGGTCGGCGCTGCCCTTCTCGCCGGACGCGCAGCCATGGTGTGTGGGGCGGGCCGCGTCCATCTGGGGTTGATCGACGACCTCGCGCCGCGCGTTGATCCGCTGCGCCCCGAGTTGATGCTGCGACGCGCGCAGGACTTGACCAAGGACTCGACGGTATTGGTCGCTGGACCGGGCATGGGCCGCGACGATATCGCGCATGCCTTGTTGTCTGACGCCATCGACACCGAGGCCTGCTTAGTCCTGGACGCCGACGCGCTCAATCTCATCGCCACAGATAAAGAACTCGAGCGACGCGTAGCCAGGCGCACACGTGGCAATCGCGACCACACGGGGAAAATAACATCCACCGTCATGACGCCCCACCCCGCCGAAGCCGCGCGCCTGCTTGGCCTCACCACGCGAGAAGTTCAAGCGGATCGGCTCGTATCTGCACTTCGAATCGCAAAACAATACAACGCAAACGTTGCCCTAAAGGGCAATGGCACCATCGTTGCCTCGCCTGACGGCCGCTGGTGGATCAATTCAAGTGGCCATTCGGGCATGGCCAGCGCAGGGATGGGAGACACGCTCACCGGCATCATCGCCAGTCTCATCGCCCAAGGCGCCGACCCGACCATGGGACTATGCGCCGCGGTCTGGCTGCATGGCGCGGCCGGCGAGGCGCTTGCCGCGCGCCACAGTGGGCCGCTTGGCACCTTGGCCGACGACATTGGCGCCGAAGCACGCCTGATACTCAATCGCCATCTGTACAACGTGCGTTGATTTTCCCGCTCGAGGTCTCGACCTGGCCGCTTTTCGGCAGCGATCCAGATTAGGCGCGCGATAGAGATTTCAAGTTTAAATGTCGATCTAGCAACGCTCGATCATTTTTTCACGGAGTAAGCCATGAACACACGAATATTGATCAACGCATCATTTTTTCTCGGCAAGGTATGGGCATTGGCGCGGCCCTACTGGCAATCCGAGGAACGCGGGCGCGCTTGGGGCTTGCTGGTGGCCATCGTAGCGTTGACCCTTGGCGTGGTCTACGTGGAGGTGTTGTTCAACGAGTGGTATCGCGAGTTCTACAACGCCTTGGAGCAAAAAAACCAGGCGGATTTCATGGATTTATTGTTGTTCTTCAGTTTCCTCGCCGTGCTATTCATGGCGACATCGATCTATAAGCTTTACCTTACGCAAATGCTCACCATGCGTTGGCGCGCCTGGCTCACGCGCCAATACTTGGGCGAGTGGCTCGATGCCCAGGTGTATTACCGGTTGCAATTGGATTCCCACGGCACCGACAACCCCGACCAACGCATCGCCGAAGACCTGAGACTCTTTACCGACGGTTCGCTTGGACTTTCTTTAGGTCTCTTGCAGGCGGTGGTGACCTTGGCTTCATTCGTAGTGATTCTCTGGTCGGTCTCGGGGGCGATCGAATTTTTCGGCATAACCATTCCGGGCTACATGGTTTGGGCCGCCTTGCTCTACGCGATTGTTGGCAGCGTGTTGACCCACTACGTCGGGCGGGCGCTGATACCGCTTAATTTTCAACAGGAACGCTTTGAGGCGGACTTCCGCTTTAACCTGGTGCGCTTGCGCGAAAACGCCGAAGGCATCGCGCTGTATCGCGGCGAACAACCAGAGAGCCAGACTCTTTTGGCGCGATTCGAAAACATCCGCGCCAACTGGTGGTCGTTGATGACCTTTACCAAACGGCTCACCGGATTTACCGCCGGCTACACCCAGGCTGCGGTGATCTTTCCCTACATCGTCGCGGCGCCGCGCTTTTTCAGCGGCGCCATCCCCTTAGGCGGGCTCATGCAGATCGCGACGGCATTTAGTCAGGTGCAGAATTCGCTCTCCTGGTTTGTCAACAGTTATGGGACGCTGGCCAATTGGAAAGCCAGCGTCGACCGCCTACTCACCTTTAAATCGGCGCTGGATCTGGCTACGGTCGAAGCGTCGCGGCACGATGGGGTGGATCGTGTTCCCGGCGACACGCGAGTGATCGAAGGGAATGACATCGAGCTCTGCGTACCCAATGGCCGGGTGCTGATCCAGGGCGCGAATTTTCGTTTGGCGGCCGGGGAACGCGTCATTCTCACCGGGCCCTCGGGCAGCGGCAAAAGCACGTTGTTTCGCGCCATCGCCGGAATTTGGCCCTATGGCAAGGGTCAGGTTAGGTTACCGGTAGATGCCAAGGTTCTGTTCCTGCCACAAAAGCCCTACATCCCTATAGGCAGCTTGCGAGAAGCGGTTTCGTTTCCAGCCGCCACGGGAACGTTCGAGGATGCAACCATTCGCGCGACATTGAACGAATGCCACTTGGCGTCCTTAGCCGAACGCCTCGACGAAAGCGCCCATTGGCAGCAACAATTGAGCGGTGGTGAACAACAGCGTCTAGCCATCGCGCGGGCATTACTGCACCGGCCGGACTTTCTATTTCTTGATGAGGCCACGGCCTCTCTGGACGAGGAAACCGAGGCCATACTGTATCGACTGTTGCGTGAACGCCTGCCAAATGCCGCGATCATCAGCATCGCGCATCGACCTGCGGTGGCCGATTACCATGACCGGGCTCTGCGTTTTGTGCCGAGCGATGGCGGGATGCGGTTGATAGCTTCCTAATGCAAAACTTTAAAATATTTAAGGCGTAAATCTTAAACTTTTAAATTCTGATTACCACACTCAACGGACTTAATTAACAATTATCAATACTATTTTTAGTATTTTTAATCGCGCATGGCATTGCGGCCAATTTTTCCACTTACAGCACAAGAATCTACGCAGCCTTGCGAATTCTCGAATTGGGCTCCGGATACGGAAAAAGGATATTCAGGGCCACGCTTTGATTTGGGCTTTGCACGATGCGCACGTGTTCGCGGCGTAATTCTCTGGAATGCCGGCAACCACAGGAGTGCGCGATCATGTCGATTTCCTTGTTCATATTGGCCGCGTAGTTCGCTACGCGAAGGTATTTCTCCTCTACCACCAGCCCACGCTGCAAGCGGCGGTTGTGCGTGGTGATACCGGTGGGGCAGGTGTTTTGATGGCAGCGCAACGCCTGTATACAACCCAGCGAGAACATGAAGCCACGCGCGGAATTGACGAAATCCGCGCCCGCGCACAGGGCCCAGGCGGCGCGCGCCGAAGTCACCAGACGACCGGCAGCAATCACGCGAATGCGCGGGCGTAATCCGGTTTCGATGAGCGCATCGACCACGCGCGGTAGCGCTTCCATAATCGACAAAGCCATGTGGTCCATGAGAGCTTGGGGCGCGGCGCCAGAACCACCCTCGCCGCCATCGATGGCGAGAAAATCCGGCGCGTAGTCCATGCCGCGCCGGTGTATCGCCTCGGCGAGTTGATTGACAAACTGCCAACCGCCGATCGCTGTCTTCACGCCCACAGGTTTGCCGGTCACTTCACGAACCATGGCAATTCGATCAAGCAATTGATCGGCATTGGCAATGTCGCGATGGCGATTCGGGCTGATGGAGTCAATATTCACCGGTATGCCGCGAATCTTGGCGATTTGCTCGGTAACTTTGGCCGCCGGCAACACCCCGCCCTTGCCGGGTTTCGCGCCTTGCGACAGTTTGATCTCAAAGGCTTTCACATTGGGATAAGCGGCGATCTCGCGGGCGCGCTCCTTGGAAAAATGCCCGTCGCCATCGCGAATACCGTAATTGGCGGTGCCGATTTGCATCATCACATCGCACCCACCTTCCAGATGATACGGCGACAAGCCACCCTCGCCGGTATCCATCCAGCAACCGGCTTGGGCCGCGCCACGCGACAAAGCGCGCACCGCGGGCTCCGATATCGCACCAAAACTCATTCCGGAGATGTTAACCACCGAACGAGCCTCGAAGGGTTGCTTGCAGTAGCCCTCACCTATGATCATGGGCGGCGTGGGCAGACGATCTTCTTCCAGCACCGGATACGGCGCGTTGACAAAAATTATCGAACCCGCCTCGTTCTGATTGTTGGTGGAACCAAATCCAATCACGCCGCCTTCGTCCTTGGCCAGGCGATACACCCAGCCGCGCGTGGCGCGGTTGAAGGGCATCTCTTCCCGGTCGTTCATGAAGAAGTACTGGCGGAAATACTCGCCCATTTCCTCGAAGAAATAACGCAGCCGCCCGATCACCGGATAGTTGCGCAGCACGGTGTGCTTTTTCTGCGTCACGTCCTGAACGAACCAGACGATTAAGGTCGCCACCACCACGAATCCAAACACCGTGCCCAAGCTGTAACTTAATACTCCCAGCATTCCCGACATGATTTGTTCCTTCCCGCTTTGGTTTTATTGTCGCGCTTTGGTCTTATCGTGGAGTATGACTACTCATGCAATGCTCAGGGTAAGGCCCGTAATACGATGGTTGAAGGATCGTCCGCACCGCCGTTGTCGATTTCGTCTTGCGTCGCCGGGCGCACATCGACCACCGTGGCGACAAAGCGCAATGCAATCCCCGCCAGCGGGTGATTGCCATCGAGCACTACCTTGCCTTCGGCAATATCGGTCACGGTGTAGAAAATGCTGCCTCCTTCCACACCGTCGTTTGACTCGGCGTCCACCTCGCCCTCGATGCGCATGCCCACGTCGAGGCCTTCCGGATATTTAGCCAAAGACTCAATCATGAGCAGATTTTCGTTGTAGTCGCCATAGGAGTCCTCGGGCTCCAGGCGCACATCGATTCGATCATTGGGGGATTTCCCCTCCAACGCCGCCTCAACTAAGGCGAAAATATCGCCGTAATTACCGTGCAGGTATTGCACCGGTTCCGCGGGATGTTCGAGTAAGTTGCCCCAAATGTCGGAGAGTTCTACATCGAGTGAGACCACTCGGTTCCTGGCTATCTGCATCGCGATACTTTCTATGTCTATTTGAACCCCGGCGAATACCAACCCCGACAAGCATGGACCTCGGCGAGTATTTTTGCCAGACTATAATTCCAAGGATGAAAATGCAACTGCTAGGCGGATTAACGGCGGCGCAGTTCCTGCGCCGATACTGGCAGAAACGACCCTTGCTGGTACGAGGCGCCATCCCTGGGTTTAGCGACCCTCTGGCGCCTGCCCAGATCAAAAAACTTGCCACGCGCGACGACGTGGAGTCGCGTCTAGTGTGGCGCGATAAGGGGCGCTGGCAACTGGATCGCGGCCCCCTTCCGGCAAAGCGGCTAGCCACCATGCCTTCGAAGAACTGGACGGTACTGGTGCAAGGTACCAATTTGCATGCCGACGCGGCCGATGCACTCCTGCGACGTTTCGCTTTTTTGCCTGCTGCGCGACTCGATGACCTGATGGCAAGCTTCGCGGCGCCCGGCGGTGGCGTGGGCCCGCATGTCGATTCCTACGATGTTTTCCTTTTGCAAGGCCAGGGTCGCAGGCGTTGGCGCATCGGCAATCAAGCTGACCATCAGGTGGTTGCGTCCGCGCCTCTGGCGGTATTGCGCAATTTCACGCCCAATGAGGAGTGGGTCCTGAATCCGGGCGACATGCTCTATCTTCCTCCGCATATTGCTCATGAAGGCGTGGCGCTGGATGCCTGCATCACCTGGTCGATCGGCTTTCGCGCGCCAGCAGCACGCGAACTGGGCTCGGCGCTATTGGATGGGCTCGATCAGGCGCTGCACCAGCAAGTTACGCTTGACCGATATGCCGACCCTGGGCTCAAACCCAGCACAAAAACAGGCGCCATCCCCCGCGACATGCTCGCCTACGCGATCAACGTCGCCAAGCGATTGCGGCTCACCGAAAAGCGGGTGGCGGCGGCCCTGGGTCAGTACCTATCCGAGCCCAAGGCATCGGTTTCGTTCGATGCGCCCGAGGCCCCGCTTTCATCACGGAGGTTTGTCGCGACCCTGCGCACTGAGGGATTTCGCCTGGATCGATGCACGCAAATGTTGTACCGCAATGGCAATTTTTTTATCAATGGGGAAATCGAGGCCGCGGACGGCGCGGATTCACGCGTGTTGCAGGTCTTGGCCGATTTGCGTCGGCTCGACGCGGGCGTAGTGCTTGGCGTGGCTACACACAAACTTCTCTATCGTTGGTATGTTTATGGCTGGTTGCATTGCGGAGCATCCGCGAATGCGCTGCGCGAACCCAGAAGAGGACGCCTTGCACCTTGAACACGAAGACCGAGGAACCCACACCACAACGCAAGTTAATCACCACCCGGACCGAATACCAGGAAGCGATCGACCTCCTGCTGCCCATGGCCAAGCGCGAACTGCGAGTATTCGACCCCGATTTGGCGCAATTGAACTTGCATGTCCCGGAACGCATCACGCTGCTACGCGAGTTTCTCTCGCGTGGCCGCAATAACAAGCTGTTCATCGCGGTGCATAAGACCGAATTCATCGAACAGAAAGCGCCGCGTTTAGTAAAACTATTGGGATTATTCGCCGGCTGCATTTTCATCAATCGTACCCAAGGCGATGCATCCCAGGTGCAGGATTGCTTCATTCTTTGCGACGAGCTACACCTGGTGCGGCGCCCGGTGGCCGCGCAACCGCGTGGCGTGATCATCACTGGAGATTTGAACGAGGCGGCGAAAATGCGCGAGCGATTCGAAAATGTCTGGGAAAGCTCAGGTCACGGCGTTTCGGCCAATACCAGCGGCCTTTAGGATTGCCTAAGAGCCCTTGGGTAATGTGCAGGATTGCCCAACTGGGCTTGGGCAATGGTCCGGACAGCTCTCGAATGCCGGACTTAAATTTCCCGCCAATCGAAACCCTCATTTTGCGTGGCCACGCCAATCCATTCCAGCTCACACCCCATCGCCAATGCCAAAGCAGAACGCGCCAAACGCGCTGCGTTATTCTTCTTCGATAGATGCGCAGCGATCACGTGCTTCAACCGTGATCGATCCAGTGCCGCGAGCAAAGCGCCGGAGGATTGGTTGTCCAAATGCCCCAATCGACCGGCGATGCGCGCCTTCAACGACTGCGGATAATCGCTTGCCATCAGCATGGGCAGATCGTGATTGGTCTCCAACACCAGCGCGTCAAGCCCCGATAGAGTTTGTTCGATATGAGTGGTGGAGCAGCCGGTGTCGGTGAGCACGCCCAGGCGCTTGTCACCATCCGAAAATACGTAGTGCAGCGGTTCGCGCGCATCGTGCGGCACGGTGAAGGGGAGCACCTCCAGATCACCAATACAGGTGCGCTCTTCGGCATGCAGTAAATGAGTTTTTACCTCGCTCGCGCAATCCGGCGCGCTTTCGCGATGCGCCGACAGCGTACCGTGGCTCAAATAAACCGGGATGCCATGTTTGCGCGCGAAGCCGAAAACACCACCAACGTGATCATCGTGTTCGTGGGTGACCAGGATGGCGTCGATTTGCTCAGGGGAAAGACCAATTCGCGACAGCCGATTTTGCGTTTCGCGAATGGAAAAGCCGCAATCGAGCAGCACTCGGGTGGAAGCGTTTTCGACGACAAGTCCGTTACCCTCGCTGCCGCTGCCCAAAGATGAGAATCGCAAGGACTTATCGCGTCAAAATCAGGCGCCAACCACCGAAACGGGACAAACCCGATCGCGATACCGCCGCGTTCACTTCAGTTGCTGGTGCAAGAGAACCAGAATTTTACGCGCGGTTTCGGAGGTGTCCTGCGCGCCTTCCTTGTTGAGCACCTGAATTTGGCTCGCCTCGCGTTCGTTACGCACCAATACTCGGTATTGCTCGGCCTTGGCGTCGGGTTTGCTTGGCCGCCAGAAAATCAGCCGCGATAACACGCCAGTGTCTTTTTTCACCGTGTCCTGCGCGTCCTCCTGAGGGTCCACGTAACGTACGAAATAAAAACCTTTGGAGCGGTCACGATCCTCCACGGTGAATCCCACACGATCCAGCGCCAGGCCAACACGCCGCCAGGCGCGATCAAAGGGCTCATCCAGTACCACCATGCCCGCGCCATCACGTGGGTTGATGAGTTTCGCCCGCTCAGCGACTTGCGTGTTGGTCAGTTGCACCTTGGCGCGTTCTTCTTCCACGCCAAAACGAACCATCAAACGGCGCAAAAATTCAGCTTCCAATTCAGGGTCGGATGCGCGTGGCTGCCAAACCGTTTGGTCTTTGCTGGTGCTGGTGAAGGTTTCCACAACACCACGATGGCTCACGTAAATCTCAGTACTGCCATCGGCCGCGCGTTCCAACCGCGTACGAAACTTGTCACGCTCCGCGGTGGAGTAGATCTGGTCGATCAGGCGCCCCAGCGCACTGCGAATGATGTCTTGCGGAATCTTGGCACGGTTTTCCGCCCAATCGGTTTCCATCACACCGGCTTCGGGCACTTCCAACTTGACGAGGAAACCGTGCTCCTGCCAGAAATCCTTAACGGTCGGCCAGACTTTTTCCGGCGCCTCGGGAATGACCAACCAACGCTGATTTCCCGAGCGCTCCACGCGCACCTTGCCAACGTTGGGTAGCACTTCGGTAATGCCCGAAGCAGGCCGGGACGCGCCCGCGCGTTCGGCGTTGTAGGTGGATAAAGTCGCCGAACTACTGCTGGCAATATCGGGCACGGAAAACCGGTCGTCTCGCGAGGGAGCGGTCAGGTCTGGCGGAATTTCAAGCGGCGGCAATTTGCCGGCAGATTTGTATTCGATTCTCTGCGGCTGGAGAAAATCCAAGCCACCGCATCCAACCACGGAAAATATCGCGGTAACCGCGACCACTATCCTGCACGGCGACTTAATTTTCATCTGGTTTTCCCCTCGACGACCCGCAGCCCGCTGGATACCACAACTCCCGCCTCACTCAATGCATTCTTAACTATTTCCTGATATTGCGCGGCAAGCGGTGTGAGCGGAAGGCGTATGCCCATGCCAACAAGCCCCATTTGCGCCGCCGCCCATTTCACCGGAATTGGGTTGGCTTCGACGAATAACTTTTGATGTAAAGGAATCATCCGGTTGTTGAACTCGCGTGCCTCGGAAAGCCTACCCGCGAGCGCGGCAACGCACATATCGTGCATCAGGCGCGGCACAACATTTGCCGTCACCGAAATCACGCCATGCCCACCCAGCAGCATCAGCGCGAGGCACGATGCGTCATCACCACTCAATACCAAAAACTTGTTCGACACGCGGCGCATCAGGTCGGAACAGCGCTCCATGTTGCCGGTGGCATCTTTGATACCTACGATATTGGCGATTTGCGCAAGGCGCAGCACCGTGTCGTTGCCGATATCGGACACCGTACGGCTAGGCACGTTGTAGAGAATCTGCGGGATATCGACACGCTCGGCGATGGCGCGAAAATGCCTGTAGAGCCCTTCCTGCGTGGGTTTGTTGTAATAGGGCGCAACCGAAAGCGAAGCCGTTGCCCCCGCCTTTTTCGCCGACTCGGAGAGTTCGATTGCCTCGGCCGTCGAATTAGCGCCGGTACCGGCAATGATCGGAATACGACCGGCAGAGTGCTCGACCGCTAAGCGAATTAACTCTTTGTGTTCGTCGAAATTAACCGTGGGCGATTCACCTGTGGTGCCTACCACCACGATGCCATCGGTACCCTCGTTGACATGAAAATCGATCAGCGATCGAAACCGGACAAGATCCAGCGAACCATCCTCGTGCATGGGGGTAAGAATGGCGACAATGCTGCCGGAAATCATGGGCTTGTAGCACCTCTAGTTGTGGTGCCCCATTTTAACGCAAAGACCTTTGTGGGGCGACCCAAATGGGGAAATATCAGAACCCCGCGCCGGGCTGGGATAGATATTGGATCTCCTCGGGCGTCGAGGCACGACCAAGAATCTTGTTTCGATGGGGAAAACGGCCAAAACGAACGATCACCTCGTAATGACGCTTGGCGTAGTCAATGTTTCCCAGGCAATCGGTGGAAAAACGCAAGCCCTCGAACAGCGCAAGCGAACGTCGCTGCGTGGCCAATTCTTCGCTGTGTTCAAACGGCAGATACGCAAAACATCGCTCGATGGGACGCAGCAACTGGTCGAAACCGCGCTCCACCATGCGCCGTGCCACGCCCAGCGCAGCACTATCGGCAGCGAACGACTGCGGATCGTCGCGAAACATATTTCTCGGGAATTGATCGAGCGTCACCACCAATGCCAATGCCGCGTGGGGCGTAGCCTCCCATTCCACCAGCGCCCCCGCTAGGGCCGCATCGTGGGTAGCAAGAAACCGGCGACGAATTTCTTCATCAAACTCGGCGGATTTGCGAAACCATTCTTGGCGATGTCGCCCGCGTTTGGGCGATGAAGGTTCACCAAACCAGAAATTCAACACCTCGGAAAAATCCACTTTCGCTCCCTCAAACGGGTGTGTATTTGCTATGAAACCTGTAGTGCTTCATGGTCACCGCCTATAATTCGCCGCGCAATAATCACCGGGCGTTTAGGCGGTGAAGGCTATAAGCATAGGGTAATTCAAGGCCCCGGTAGCTCAGTGGATAGAGCAACCCCCTCCTAAGGGGTAGGTCGGACGTTCGATTCGTCTTCGGGGCGCCATAAATTCAATGGGTTAGAAGATGCCCGTAAGCGGTCGTGAATCTGGTTTGGACTCCATACATCAGAAATTTACCTGCAATCTGATTTACGTAAAACCATGGTAGGGTCATTCGCGCCTCCCGCAGGTGGCGCCCGAAATACTCAAGTCACTTCAATTTCCGCTCTCTTGCCAAGTGCAGCAAGGGCGCGCTCAAGCGTAGGCACTTTGGTGGGGTGTCTCGGGTCCAGCATGCGACGGGCTTCCTTTTCATTCACATTCATGCGGCGGGCGAGTTCGGATTTTGATACTCCCTGATCTCGTAGCGCCAGATATACGGCTGCCTTCAAAGCTGAGGTCACCGGCGTGGCGACCGGTCGCTCTCCTTTTTTCGGCTGCGATGGAGCGGGGATATCCATGGCATCTTCGATACGGCCCTCGATCGCGGCCTGCAATGCGCCCTCGGCTTCGCTTAGCGCTTGCGCCAGGGTTTCTCCCTGGGTGATTGCTTCGGGGATATCCCGGAACGTGACCACGTAGCCCCCGTCCTTGCGGTCCGGGGTGAGCTTGACGGGATAGGTGAATCGAAACATGCAATGCCTTTCTTAAATATCTTTTTTGGTCACGCCGAGTTGCTTTAGCATGGCGTGATAGGTGCCAGTTTTCAGTTCGTCCTTGGGGTTGCGCACAACGGTCCGCGAATCACCTAGAGTCAGCACGCCGTGCGAACCTTTACCACGGTCTGGCCGCCACTCGCAGGCGATCCCTTTGCTCTTGGCATACTTTTCCACCTTGCGGATGCAATTCGTTTCCACGCATGTTTCACTTTCGGACAAAAAAGACCGAGTATCAAGAACGATCTTTGATGCGCGCTTGAGCCGGTTCGAGGTTCAGCACAAAAACGCGGTGCCCGCGTGCTACTGAAGCTGCGCGATGCGTTGCTCGGCGAATCCACGCAGTTCGGGCGTCAGGTTGCCCGCGTCCCTGGCGCGACGAAATGACTCCAGCGCTTCGCGGCTCTGTGACAGTGCCTGTTGCGAGATGCCAAGGCCAATCCACCATCGCCCGGTTTCAGCTGCCAAGGTAAGTGCCGCGCGATATTCGTCGGCAGCTTCGGCATGACGGCCCGCTCGTTGCTGCAAGGCGGCGCGAAACGCGCGGTAATCGGCGTTGGCTTGGGCTGCCGGCGCGTTTTTCTCGAGTATCGTCATCGCGTTGGTTACATCGCCGCGCTCGAACGCGATGCGCGCAAGAGACATTGCAAACGCCGAATTTTTCGGGTTGAGACTCAATCCTTCGATGAGCGCCTGGGTAGCCTCGTCGAAGCGTTTTGCTTCCAGTAACGATGCAACCATCGCGTTCCTGGCCGACTCATGCGTGACATCGATGGCCAGCGCCATGCGCATGGCTTCCAACGACTCGGCGCTCCTGCGTTGATTGCCCAATACCATTGCACGCCTCAATTCGGCGTCGGCGCGATCGCGCGGCGTGCTGGTGTCGCGCTTGTCGATGGCCAGTGGCGGCACGCCGATGCCGGTATCGGGTAGCGAGGTGGCGGACACTGGAGTCCGTGGTGGCGATTTGGCCCTCGCTGACGCGCCGCGTTCGCCTACGATGCGTGCCGCCCCAGTGTCGGCAGTTTGCCCGCTGCGGGAGATATCATTGACAACTGAATTGGTCGCGCGCGAACGAAGGTTCGATGACGCCGACAACTCCGTCGACAGGCGAAGGCCATCCAACCGTTTTTGCGTCGGCGCAGCAAGATCCGCTGAAACACCTGTCGCACTGTTCCCCTTGTGGTCAACGGAAGCTCTACCAACATCTTCATGCACTGCAGGGGCAACTACCCGATTTATCATTGCGCGGGTGGCCAACTCGGTGACAACCGGCCGGGGGCGAAGCTCCCAAATCAACCACGCCACCCAAGCAACCGCCAACAACATTAGCGCCGCAAGCACTCGCCAAAACCACTCCGATCCAATGCGTTTGACGTTTCGCGCCGACATGTCCGATGTGGGTCGCGGCATGGCCCCAACCTGCGCGCCACCACGCTTATCCAGATCTTGCAGCATTTTGTTGATCAAGCTCATTTAAGCAACACCCAGCCCAATCCAAAACCCGCCATGCAGACAACCGCAAGCCAGGCGAGAAAATTTGTCCATCCGTGGGATGCCGGCGTATCCGATATGGCCGCCCCCGCATGCGACCAACCCACCTGTCGCGAACCTTCGCCATAGGCCAACATCATAGTTTTGTTGGCCAGAATATTGATAAGTCTTGGCACGCCGCGACTCGCGCCATGAATGCGGCGTATTGCCGCTTGCGTGAAAACTTGCGCGCCGTTATAGCCTGCCACCGACAAACGATGGCGCAGGTAATTTTCGGTCTCCTCTTTGGAGAAGGTTTGCAGCCGGTGTTGAAAGGTGATGCGCTGGCGAAGTTGCCGGATGGATGGGTGGGCGAGCTTGGCATCGAGTTCAGGTTGACCAAATAAAACCACCTGCATGAGTTTGCGTTTCTCGGTTTCAAGATTGGTGAGTAGGCGCAAAGTCTCCAATGTTTCAATTGGCATGGCCTGCGCTTCGTCCAAGCACACGACAACCCGCTTTTTCTCCCGCGCGAAGCGTAATAAAGCAAGGTTGAGTGACTTCAACAGATGGTGCTGGTCCATGGCCTTATCCAAATGCACGCCCAATTCTTCGGCCAATGCAAGCAGCAAGGTGCGGGATTCCAAATCGGGGTTGGGCAAATAGGCACTGGCATGGGTATCGCCCAGGGCGGCGAGAAACTTGCGGCACAAAAGTGTCTTGCCGGTGCCGACTTCGCCGATCACCTTGATGAATCCTTCGCCGTTGGCGATGGCAACCAGCAGCGTATTGAGCGCTTCTTGCGTACCGCGACACGCATAGTAGAAGCTGGTATCCGGCGTGATGCCAAATGGTGCTTCCCTTAGCCCGAAGTGAGAAAGATAAATCATGGCGCCTTAGATTCTCTATCGCCCAGGCAATACGACGTTGCGAAGCGGGGCGGCGCTCGATTTCTCGGCATCCACGCGCGCGTCTCTTATCACTGTTGGTTTGAGAAGCACCACCAACTCTTTCTTCGTACCCGATTCACTGTTGTTTCTAGGCGCGTCGCTGATCGACCGTGCATTATTTGCCATACCTGCGGCGTCGGATGGATCGACTTTCATCAAACCACCGATGGCGACGATATTGTTGTCCGTGGCACGCACTACGCTGTTTGCCTCGATCACCGAGCTATTGGCGGTTGGAAGCGTTACCGCGCCGACCGCCGCGCCGAAATCGATGCGCCGGTTGCTAGGCGTC
>JBJXEY010000425.1:0-30301 GCA_046153355.1 Burkholderiales bacterium | reverse complement strand
TCCACGCCTCCTGGCCGCAATCGCCTGGCGGCTAAACACATCAACGATGCAAGCGACGCGGATTTGATCGAAGCAGCACGCGGCGTAGTCGCTTACGCCGGCAACTACGAGGTGAAGGGCGACAAGGTGTATCACCATATCGATGTGTCGTTCTTCCCCAACTGGGTGGGCGGCGCCAATGTGCGCAACTTCAAGTTCGAAGGGAAGTTGCTGATACTGACAACGCAGCCCGATGAAGACGGCGCGGTGGAACGAATTTTCTGGGAACGGATGGAGACGGCCTGAGCGTTTTGCGTGATTCTTACGGGGCGTCCAGCGCAATTCCCAGGTGTAGTCAATGAAATAGCTCCGATATTCCGGCGATAAATCGATGCGCAACACCACGATATTCAAACTTGCCCTGCGTATGCTCGCGCGCGATTGGCGCGCTGGCGAGTTGCGCGTGCTCGCTCTGGCGCTGGTGGTGGCGGTCACCAGCGTCACCAGCGTGGGGTTTTTCGCTGATCGCATCAAACAAGCGATGCTGCGCGATGCGCATCAGTTGTTGGGGGGGGACGTGTTGCTGGACGCCGATCACCCCTGGTCAAACGACATTCCCGATGAGATCAAGCGGCGCGGCCTGAAGTTCGCGCAACTCATGAGTTTTGTCAGCATGGCGCGCGGCGATGAGGCCACGCAGCTAAGTGGCGTCAAAGCCGTCTCGGAGGGCTATCCGCTGCGCGGCAAAATGCGCATTGCACCCGCGCTTAATTCGCCTGACGAGGCTACCGAAAAGGTGCCTGAGCGCGGCAGCGTTTGGGTCGATGAACGCCTCGCGCTGGCGCTAGAGCGCAAGGTCGGCGACAACCTGCAATTGGGCGATGCGAGTCTGCGCATTGGCGCGATTCTTACTTTGGAACCGGATCGCAACGCCTCGTTTTTCAATATCGCGCCGCGCCTTCTGATGCGCATCGAAGACGTGGCCGCGACCGGCTTGGTGCAAACCGGCAGCCGCATCCGCTATAACCTGCTCGCAGCCGGTGAGCGCGGCGTGGTGAGTGAATTCGAGGCGTGGGTGAAATCGCGCCTGGCGCGTGGGGAAACCCTGCAAAGTCTTGAAAATGCCAGCCCGCAGGTGCGCCAATCGATCGAACGCGGCGAGCAATTTATCGGATTAACAGCGCTGCTCGCGGTGATTCTCGCGGCGGTGGCGGTATCGCTATCAACGCGCCGCTATACGGCGCGACATCTGGATGGCTTCGCGGTGATGCGCTGTTTCGGTGCGACGCAAGCTCGACTGTTCTCCTTGAGCGCCTGCGAGTTCGCGATCCTCGGGGCGATGGCCAGCGTCGTGGGATGTCTGCTTGGATTTTTCGCGCAATTCGTTATCGCCGCGTTGGTGCAGCAGTTTGTCGGCGCGATTTTGCCCACGCCATCGCTTTTGCCGGTGTTACAAGGCCTGTTGGTGGGTTTGGCGCTGTTGTTGGGATTCGCGTTGCCGCCGCTCTTGCAGTTAAAAAACGTGCCAGCATTACGCGTGTTAAGGCGTGATCTCGGCGCACCCAATCAGGCATCGAGTCTCGCATGGGGCTTAGGCCTATTGGTCATCGGCACGCTTTTGGTATGGCAGGCAGGCAGCGTGAAACTGGGCCTCACGGTGCTCCTCGGATTTACCGTGTGCTTCGCATTATTTGGCATGATCGCATACGCCGGTTTGAGCTTAGCTGGACGAGCAGGTGGCGGCGCGGGTGTGACCTGGCGCTATGGCATGGCGAATCTCAAACGTCATGCGCGTGCCAATACCGTACAGGTGCTGGCGCTGGCCTTGGGGCTGACTGCGGTGTTGATGTTAAGTTTCACGTTGAATGATTTGATCTCCACCTGGTCGAAGAAATTACCGCCGGATGCGCCCAACCGGTTTCTGGTCAACATCCAGCCGGGCCAGATCGAAGCCATCGACGACATGTTTAAAAATGCAGGCATAACCGCGCCGGCCATCTACCCCATGGTGCGTGGACGATACGTGGCGCATAACGGCCAGCCACTGAATATCGAAGCCATGGAAGAACGCGAACGGCGTTCGGTGGAGCGCGAGTTCAATCTTTCGTTCATGGAGTCGCCGCAGCCCTACAACACCGTGGTGGCGGGTGAGTGGTTTTCCGCGAGCGACATGAAGAGTGGCGCGTTTTCCGTGGAAGAGGGCATGGCCAAGCGCCGCGATTGGAAGATCGGCGACACGTTGACCTGGCAGGTCGCTGGCCGCAACGTCACCGCGCCCATCACCAGCATTCGCAAGCTCGATTGGGATTCGATGCGCGTTAATTTCTTTGTCATTGGCACGCCGTCTTTGTTACGCGACGCGCCTGCCAGTTACATCTCGGCGTTCCATCTGCCCGAGGGTAAGCTTACTTTCGCCAATTCGATCTCGCAGCGCTTGCCGAATTTGACCCTGGTGGATATGAGCGCCATCGTCAGGCAGGCGCAGCTCATCATCGATCAGGTGGTGCAGGCGGTGCGCTTTGTGTTTCTGTTCGCGCTCGCGGCGGGCGTGCTGGTGCTGTACTCGGCGTTACTGGCGACACAGGACGAACGTGCCCAAGAAGCAGCACTGATGCGGGCCTTGGGCGCATCGCGCGCACAAATTCTGGCCGCGCAGCGCGCCGAATTTCTGGTTCTGGGACTGCTCTCCGGCTTCCTGGCGGCGGCGGGCGCGAGCGTGATCGGCTGGAGTGTTTCCTATTTTGTCTTCCAGTTTCCCTATCAGATGAATCCTTGGGTGTGGCTGGCGGGGCCATTGGCGGGATTGGTGTGTGTTGCCTGGAACGCGCGAGCCGGCGCGCGCGCCGCCTTGAACCATCCGCCCTTGTTGGTGTTGCGCGAAGTGTGAGCATCAACGGCATGGGCAGGTCACAGAACCCAAAGCGAAAGGCACAGTGAGTACCCCTTCAGAATCCCTCCCCGCGAGTGCTTTAGGCACCGATACCCTGGTGCCCTCCATCAATGGCGATTACCGCCGCGGCGTCAACGCGCTATGGCGCGTGTTACGCATGGCCTTGTCCTACAAGGTGCGCTTTCCTGCTGCAGTGCTGGCGGTGATTGGCGGTGCGATTTTCCAATTGCTGATCCCACGTTTCCTCGGCGCGGCGATTGATCAAGCTGGTTCCATGCTTGCCGTAGCGGGTGGCGGTGATGCAGCGGCAATCGACCTGGCCAAGTCCGCGTTAATCGGCTCCGCGTTGTTGGTGCTTGGTACTGCGGTGATGCGCGGCCTCTTCACGTTGACACACAACTACCTTGCGGAGTCCATAGGCCAAAGTTTTGCGCTGGAGCTTCGTCTGTCTTTCTTCGAAAAATTGCAACGCCTGTCTTTCAGTTATCACGATCGCATTCATTCTGGCGATTTGATCACTCGCGGCATGTTGGATATCGAAGGGGTCAGACGCTTCATCGAGACCGGCATCATGCGTTTGTTTCAGCTTGCGGTGCTGATCGGGCTGGGTGCGTACCTATACATGGGCCAAGATTTGGTCTTGGGATTCTTATGCGTATCCTTCGTGCCCTTCGCCTTCTGGCGCGGCGTGGTGTTTCGTATGAAGGTGCGCTCGCTATGGCGTGAGTTCCAGGAAAGAATGAGCGTACTCACGCGCATCATGGAGGAGAACCTCGCCGGCATTCGTGTGGTGCGCGCGTTCTCCGCGCAAGAACACGAAATGAAGAAATTTGACGATTGGCAACATCGCACCTTGAAGCCTGCCATCGATATGGTGCACGTGCGTTACTTCAACACCTCGATGATGACCTTCTCCTATTTTGTTGCCATGGGTCTGGTGCTGTGGTTTGGCGGATTACGCGTGATAGATGGCCAAATTACAGTAGGTGAACTCACGCAGTTTCTGGTGTTCATGACGGTGCTGCAAATGCCGGTGCGCCAAGTGGGTTTGGTGATCAATGGTTATGCGCGGGCCTCGGTGTCGGGGGCGCGCATGTTTGAAATTTTGGATCTCGAACCGGCGATCCGCGACAAGGAGGGCGCGCCAAAGTTGCAAGTCACTCAAGCGGAACTCGCCTTCGAAAACGTGTCCTTCTCCTACCAGGGCTTCGAGAGCGAGCATACGGTTGAAGGTATTTCGTTTCGCGTCAAGGCAGGTCAGACCTTGGGGATAGTCGGACCGCCTGGAAGCGGCAAATCGACCATTGCGCACCTCATCCCGCGTTTTTACGACGTCACCGCTGGACGCATCACTATCGACGGGCAGGATATTCGCGACGTGACGTTGGATTCGCTGCGTGAGCAGGTGGGTGTGGTGCAGCAGGACACTTTCCTCTTTAAAACCGAGGTGCGCGAAAACGTTTCCTACGGCGAGCCCGGCGCTGAAGATGACCGTGTGGTGGAAGCAGCCGACACCGCGCAATTACACGACTATGTTGCCGGTCTGCCTGAAGGCTACGACACGCTGGTGGGCGAGCGCGGCGTGTCGTTATCGGGCGGCCAACGCCAGAGATTATCGATTGCCCGCAGCGTGTTGCTGACGCCGCGGGTGATGGTGTTCGACGATTCCACGGCGGCTATCGATGCCGGTACGGAACTTCGCATTCGCGACGCATTGAAAGAACTCAATCGCACCCGCGCGACCATCATCATTTCGCATCGATTGTCGTCGCTGATGCACGCCGACGAAATCCTGTTCCTCGAAGATGGTCGTATTGTGGAGCGCGGCTCGCACGAGACTATGCTCGCCTTGAATGGACGTTACCGGCGTTTGTTCGACCTGCAAATGGGCGCCGCCAGGGAGAACGCGAATGCCCGATAGCGCTCTTCCGCCGACAGGTCCCGCTTCCGCGGCAGTTGGCAAGCCGGCACCCGCGAAACTGGCCAAGAAAACCGGCGAGGAAATTTTCGCCCAATCGGTCGATCCGCAAGTATTGATGCGCTTCTTCGGTTTTTTGCGCCCTTACCGTTTGATGATCGTGATTTCGATTGTCGCGGTATTGATCTTCACGCTCACGCAGATCGCGGTGCCGCTGGTGATTCGCTACGTCATTGACAAGGCCTTGCCTGCGGCGGTCGCCGGCGGTTTGGTTGCTGACGCGCGCGCCAATGCCCAGCACCTCCTCGCCATTGCGGTAGTGGGCTTCTTTGCGGTGATCCTGGTGAATTACCTCTCCAACTACCTCCAGCAAATTTGGGTGGCGGTTACCGCGGAAAAAGTTTTGGTCGATCTGCGCCGCGCCATGTATCACCACCTGCAGCGCGTGTCCTTGTCGTTCATGGATCGAACCCAAGTCGGGCAATTGATGTCGCGCTTGCAAGGCGATGTCGGTTCGCTGCAGGAGTTCCTCGAATCCTCCATTTTTGCCATTGGCGATCTGGCCCTGCTGGTCGGCATTGTGATCGTGTTGTTGGCGTTGGATCTAAAGCTTGGACTACTCACCCTTTCGGTGGTGCCGATCCTGGTGCTGGTGCGCGCCATTTGGTTGCCCGCGGCCAAACGCGCCTTCATTCGCGCGCGCGAGACCTCATCGATCGTCAATAGCGCGCTGGCCGAAAACATCAACGGCGTGCGTACCGTGCAGGAAATGAGCCGCGAAGGCTTCAACTTCAACGCCTTTCGCGAAAAAGCGCAGGAGAACTATCGTACTCACCTTCGCGCCACGCGCCTCGCGCAGGTGATGGTGCCCACCGTGGATACCTTGACGGGTGCCGCAATGGCCATCGTTATCCTGGTTGGCGGCAATCGGGTGCTGGAGGGAACCCTTGAGATAGGAGTGGTGGTCGCGTTTCTATTTTACGTGCAGCGCTTCTTCGACCCAATTCGCTCGCTCACCATGCAATACAGCACCATGCAGCAGGCGGTGGCCTCGGGTCAGCGCATTTTCGAAGTGCTCGATGTACCAGTCGACGTACAAGATAAACCTGCCGCGATAGACATCATGCAAGGCCGCACTCACGCGGATGGCGAAGTGGAGTTTCGCGATGTCACTTACGGTTATGTTGCGGGCTTGCCGATCTTAAAAAACGTGAGTTTCAAGGTGGCACCCGGAGAAACCGTGGCGCTGGTGGGGCCCACTGGCTCGGGAAAAACGTCCACCATGGCGCTCCTGCACCGCTTCTACGACGTGTGGCAGGGTCAAGTGCTGATCGGTGGCAAGGACGTGCGCGATTTACAACAGGAGTCTCTGGGCCGGCATATCGCCATGGTGCTGCAGGAGCCGTTCTTATTTACCGGTTCGGTGATCGACAACATTCGTTATCGCGTAACCGAGGCCACCCGCGAGGAGGTCGAGCGCGCCGCGCGCGCGGTCGGGGCGCACAATTTCATCGCTCGCCTGCCGCAAGGCTACGACACCATCCTCGGGCAACGCGGCGTGAATCTTTCCATTGGTCAGCGGCAATTGCTGTCGTTTGCGCGTGCAATCGTTGCCGATGCCGGCATCCTGATCCTCGATGAAGCCACCGCCAGCGTGGATAGTTTTACCGAGCGCGAAATACAGTCGGCGTTGGAGAAGACCCTCGTTGGTCGCACCGGCCTCATCATCGCGCACCGCCTAGCCACGGTGCGTGGCGCTGATCGCATCATCGTGCTGCAGGAAGGGCGCATCGTGGAGCAGGGTACGCACGAGGAGTTACTCGCGATGAACGGCCTATACCATCGCCTGCACGCCATGAACGTGGCCTCCTTCGACGACCTGCCGGCGGCGGCGGATTCGCGGATGTGAGTGTGGGCCGGGAGATAATTTTCTATGATTGATTCGGACAACAGCGATATCCGCCGCGACAACACCGGTACATTGCCCAATCCCCAGGACGGCGCGTCGCGCCGCGCCAAAGCTACTCCCTACGAACTCATCGGCGGAGACGCCAAGCTGCGCGAAATGGTGGAGCGTTTTTATTTTTTGATGGATACCGAACCGGCGCTGGCCGACATTCGCAAACTGCATCCGCCCTCTCTTGCTGGGTCGATCGACAAGTTATACATGTTCCTGTCTGGCTGGCTTGGCGGACCGCAGCTCTACGCGGAAAAATTCGGCCATCCGATGCTGCGCGCGCGTCATCTGCCATTTTCCATTGGTACGGCCGAACGCGATCAGTGGATGGCGGGGATGAGCATGGCGATGGAGGAGGTGGGCATCGATCCTGCCGTGCGCGAGTCGCTGGAAGCGGCGTTTTTCAAGACTGCTGATTGGATGCGGAATCGAAGCGAGCCCGGCACGACGGATTAAGTGGATGGGGCGGCGATTTGGCCGTATTACGGACTATCCCAAAATTAAATGACATTGTCTTCAGGATTAGCATGGTACATGGTGAGTAACCATGAAATGTTTATAATTTATGGGATCACGCCGATTCCGATGTGTCCACGCCCTGCGCGTTGACCAAATCCGGCCGCTGAGCGCGAAAGTTCTTCTCGAAGTGTCCCCGACCTTCTAGATCGCCTTTATCGAATATCCACGTATAGCCCTGTTTGGGGTTGGACAAAATCTCCCACGAATTTTCATCCCGATCCCAGAAGTGAAAGCTGTAGGTGCCGTGGCGCGACACCGGTTTGGTGATGTCGTGCAGGCCCCATTTTTCCGCCTGTTCGTTGACGATGCGATAGGCGTTATCCACGTCGGCATCGGTGGTGACATCCAAACCGTTGTGATATAGCCGCGGCATTTTCAGCGGCTTCTTGGTGTGCACCACGGCATAGACGTGGTTGCCACCTAGGCGAATCATCATGGAATGGTGGCTGGTGCGAATTACGTCCAGGCCGAGAAACTGTTCGTAGAATTCGCGCGTCGCTTCAAGATCCACCGATGGCAGGGTGCCGTGCGAGATGAAGTTGAGTTTCAGAGCGGGCTCGACTTTTTGCTTGATGCTGGTTTCGTTCATCGTTTTTTCCATGGTTGAAGTCAATTTATTGCGGAACTTTTATTCATTAAACGGCAAATCAGTAACTAGTATTTTTGCAGCTTGTTATTCGATTTTCACGCCGGAATCCTTGACCAGTTGACTCCATAGGCGGATATCCGCACGCAAGCGCTCGACAAACGACTCCGGTGTTCCGCCCACCGGCTCCGCGCCTAGATCAACGAAGCGGGCGCGCGTTTTATCCTCGTCCAACCAGGTCTGTTGCCGGCTATTGAGGTAGCGAACGATATCCGCTGGCGTGCCCTTGGGGGCGACGATGCCGAACCAGGCGCTCATTTCCCAATCGGGTAACCCGGCTTCTGCGGCGGTGGGAACATCGGGTAGGCCGGCGAGGCGTCGTTTGGCGCCCGTGGCGATGGCCCGCAGGCTCCCGCTTTTCAAATTAGCGCGTGCCGATCCCAGGCTCATGGAAACGATTTGAATGCGTCCCGCGACCAGATCGGAGAGCGTTCCCGCCGTGCCTTTGTAGGGAATGTGGGTCATTTTTGCGCCGGTGATGCGGGAGAATTTGTCGATCGCCAGATGCGGCGGACCGCCCACGCCCGATGAACCGTAATTTATTTTGCCTGGGTTCGCACGGACGTAAGCCACAAATTCGGCGACGTTGTTGACCGCAAGCGTGCCCGGCACCACCAAAATGTGCGGTGTTTCCGCGATATTGAATACCGGCAGGAAGTCCGCCGCGGGGTCGTAAGGCACATTGCGTTGCATAAGAGGTTGCAACACCAGCGCGCCGCTACTCACCACCATCAGGGTGTAGCCGTCGTTGGGCACTTTCATGAAGTGTTCCAAGGCCACGAACCCCAGGCCGCCCGAGCGGTTTTCCACTACCACGGGCTTGCCGGACTGTAGGCTCAAATTCTCCGCTGATAGTCTGCCCAGAATGTCGGTTACGCCCCCTGGCGAGGTATCGATGACGTAGCGCAGCGGTTTGACCGGATACGACTGTGCAGTGGCGCCACTGCTGGCGATGATGGCCACCTGTGCCGCGATGGCCGCGCACAACAATCCTTTTCGCACCGCCCCAGATACCCGCATAGAATCCCTCCTTCAGAACAGGCGAATCTACACGCGTTGCCGTGTTTTTTCCATTCTCTCGCTTAACCCATCCATTTTCCTCGACACCCTTGATCAGAACTCTTAGCTGGTTCGTCGCAATTTCATCGGCCAACCATTTCGCCTTCATGGGGACGCGCTTGGTGGTGGTGCTGTACGCCCTGCATTTGGGTGCCTCGCCGGCGGTGGTTGGCGTGTTGGCGGCGTTGTTTAGCATGGTGAGTGCCTTCGTTTCGGTGCCCATGGGTCGCGTGATGGATCGTATTGGGCCGGGGCGTCCGATGTTGTGGTGTTCGGTCCTAATGGCTTGTGGCGCGATGATTGGTGTGTTGTGGCGCGATATCGCGGCGTTGTTTTTTGTCAGCGTTTTGGTGGGCACTTTCTACAGCCTGTTTTTTGTCGGTCATACGCAATGGGTGGGGCGTATTGGCGCGCCGCAGGATCGGGTGCGCAACGTGAGTTGGGCGGCGCTGGGGTTTTCGTTTGCCACGTTTTTGGGGCCGCTCTCGACAGGTTATGTCATCGACCACGCAGGCCACGCCGAGGCGCTGTTAATGATGGCCGTTGTGTGCGTGTTCCCCGTGGTAGTGATTGCGTGCAAGGTGATTGTGCCGCCGCCCGGCGCGCATGCGAGTGCGGCGGCGCGTGCCGCGGCGAGCAATCGGCGCATTGTCGATCTATTAAAAATGCGCGAGCTGCGCCGTGTCTATGGCGTGGCCGTGATTGCCAGTACCACCTGGAGCCTGGTGAGCCTGTTAATACCGCTGTATGGCGCGGAGATTGGCCTGTCAGCCTCCACCATCGGCTTGATTCTGGGCGCCTATTCGTTTGCCTCCATTGTCATTCGCGCGTTTATGACCGCCATTTCGGCGCGTTTCACAGGTTGGCAACAGATGCTGATGTCTCTGTGTTCCGCAGGCGCCTGTTTTGTCGTTTTGCCTTTAGTCAGCAGTGTCGCCGGTTTGATGGTGGTGGCCTTTTTCATTGGTTTGGGCATGGGCCTGGCTGGGCCGCTTTCACAAAACCTGCTCTACGACGCCTCACCGCCCGAGCGTATCGGCGAAGTGATGGGCTTGCGCGTTACCGTGATGAACACCACCGCCACGGTGGTGCCGATGATTTCAGGGGCGGTGAGCGCTGCCATTGGTGTGTTGCCCATTTTCTGGTTGTTGGGCGCGGCGTTGATGGGCACGAGCTACCTTCGGCGTGAGCAGTGGAAGCTTCCCCGCCCGAATCACGAGAGTTCCGTGGTGGAGAAAGGCAAGGCATAATTGTTTGCTCGGCGGGGCGATCCGCCATCCCGCTCTATTGATCCGCCAACCCCTCCTGGAGGTATCGTGCCCAAATCATCGATCCGCGTTGTACTAGCCGCTCTGTCGGTTGCCGCATCCCAGCTTGCTTCGACCCTCGTCTACGCACAGCAACCCATCACCCTAAAGCTGGGATCACCCGCGCCGCCGCGCTCCTACCTCCATTCCGATGTATTTCAACCCTGGATTGAGGATGTCACCAAGGCTTCTGGTGGCACGCTAAAAATCGATGCCCTGTACGGCGGGCAGTTGGGCAATTTCGGCGTGATGTACGACCGTGTGGTAGACGGTGTGGCAGATATCGGATTTATCGTGGCCTCGTTCGCGGCGGGAAAGTTTCGCATGCACGAAGTGGCGGCGCTGCCCTTCGAATCCGGTCCCTCGGTGCAGGCTTCCACCGCGCTGTGGAAAATGTACGAGAAGGGCGTGACGCGCGCCGAATTCAACGACACCATTCCTATTGCTATTTGGGTATTCGCCAATGCGGCCTTGCATTCGCGTGAGCCGATTCGCGTGGTCGAGGATATGAAAGGTAAACGTATTAGCGCGGGAAATTCGGCGACGGGAAAAATTATCGCCACACTGGGCGCCGCGCCATCGCCCTTTCGGCCAGATGAGTTGTATCAAGTTTTGCAGCGCGGCACCATCGATGGGTCGCTGATTAATTATTCGGCCATATCGACTTTCAAACTCTCGGAGGTGGTCAAGCACCATGTGGATTTGCCGCTGGGCGGCGATCCGGCCATGCTCATCATGAATCGTAAAAAATACGAAAGCCTGCCTCCGGCCGCGAAAGCGGCAATCGACAAGTATTCGTTTCTGTCGCTGTCGCAAAAGACGGCGCGCCGTGCCGACGAGGACTGGGCGCAATCGCGCGACGGGGTGAAAGAACGCATCACGCCAATGAATCAACAAGAACAGGATCGTTGGCGCAAAACCTTGGCGCCGGTCGCGGTTGCCTGGGCCAAAGAAGCGCCCAATGGCGAGAAGGTGCTCGCGGCATTCCGCGAGGAAGTCAAGGCGTTTGGTCCCGGTAAATAATATACTAGGAGCTTGCCATGCTCTCCCGTGAAGACAACGAATCGTTAACACAAACCGGCCCTGGGACGCCCATGGGCAATCTGATGCGGCGTTATTGGTTTCCGGTATTGCTAGCGGATGAATTGCCCGAACCCGACTGTCCGCCCAAACGCATAACGGTGATGAACGAGAAGCTGGTGGCGTTCCGGGCGAGTGACGGCAGCATCGGGCTGGTGGATGAACGCTGCCCGCATCGCAATGCTTCTATGTTCTTTGGTCGCAACGAAGAAAGCGGTTTGCGCTGTGTGTATCATGGCTGGAAGTTTGATGTCACCGGGCGCTGCGTGGATATGCCCAGCGAACCACCTGAGAGTAATTTTAAAAATAAGGTGCGTATCACCGCCTACCCCTGCGAAGATCGCGGCGGCATCATCTGGGCCTATATGGGGCCGGCGGAATCGAAACCGGCATTTCCCGAACTCGAATGGGCCAAAGTGCCGGCCTCGCACCGGCATGTCACGCGCCGGTTGCAGGAATCCAATTGGTTCCAGGGCTATGAGGGCGGTTGGGATACCACGCATCTGCCGTTCCTGCATCGCGGTGACATCCTGCCGCAAAGCGTGTTCGGCGCACCGGGGGCGCAGGCGGTCAAGGCGCTTCCCGATGTGTATGAGTTTGTCGCTACCGAATATGGTTTTGTCTATGGCGAGGGGCGCAACAAGCCCGATGGCGGTATGAACTGGATGATCTCGCTTATGTTCATGCCGGCGTGGAAGAGTTTTCAGCCGTTTCGCATGCCCGACCCGCGTGTGAGCGTGCTCGCCTGGATGCCGGTGGATGACCATAGCTGCATGATCTGGGCCGTCGAATATCACCCGTCGCGCCCGTTGCGCCCCGAGGAAATGTTATGGTCGAAAGACCAGTTCAACTACATCCATGTCGAAACCTTGCCCGATGGGGTCAGACCCCTTCGCAATCGCGATAACGATTATTTAGTGGATCGCGTACGGCAGAAAAAGAGTTTCACCGGTATTCATGGCCTTGGCCTGCAGGATTCGGCGATTCAGGAATCCATGGGACCGATTGCCGATCGCACCCGCGAGCATTTAAATCGCGGCGATGAGGTCATCATCAAAGTGAGAAATCATCTTTTGCGCATGTTGAAAGAGGGCGATGTTCTTCTGCCCGGTTTGAAGCCCGAGACTTATCGCGTTCGCGCTGGGTTCTTCGATACGGTGCCGGGGCAAACCTTGGAGGAGGGCTTGAACGCAGGCGGTGTGAGCGTCGGCCTCCCGGCAAAAGCGGCTTGATGGGCGATTCCGCCCTGGTAGCCTCGGTTGTTATTCTGGCGCTTGCCGCCATCGCCAATCTGGCGCTTCTAGTTGTTTTGCTTATGCGGCGCGAGCGCTCGGCGGCGGGTATCGATGCGCGCTTGTCCGCTCTTGAGGTGGAGTCGGCGCGCACCGCGGAAGCGGTCAGAGGTGATCTGGCAAAAGCCCGCGAGGAGAGCGCCACCGCTGCCCGCGACGCACGTGAAGAGAGCACGACTGCCGCGCGTGAAGCGCGCACTGAGATCGGCGTGTCGCTCGCGCAGCTCACCGGCCGTAACGAAGAGCGCATGGAAACGCTGCGCCGCGCGATGGAGGAGAACCTCGGGCGCCTTGCCGATCAGCAACGGTTATCGTCTAAAGAGACGCGCGATACGTTGGAGCAGCGCTTCGATCGCATCCAAAAAGACAATGCGGAAAAATTGGAGCAGATGCGCCAGACCGTGGATGAAAAATTACACGCCACGCTGGAGCAAAGGCTGTCGGAATCCTTCAAGCAAGTTTCGGATCGCCTGGAGTTGGTGCATAAGGGGTTGGGCGAGATGCATGCGCTGGCATCCGATGTGGGCGACTTAAAGAAAGTTTTGACCAACGTTAAAACGCGAGGCACCTTGGGCGAGGTACAACTCGCGGCCTTGCTCGAGCAGATTCTCACGCCCGAACAGTTCGCCACCAATGTCGCCACGCGCCCCGACTCCAAAGATCGCGTCGATTTCGCCATCCGCTTGCCGGGGCAGGATGCCGAAAGCCCAGTGTGGCTGCCATTGGATGCCAAATTTCCTACCGAGGATTATCAACGCCTGCAAGACGCACAAGATGCCGCCGACCCCATCAAAGTCGAAGCTGCCGCGAAAGCGCTTGAAGCGCGCGTGCGCCTGGAGGCTAAGACCATTGCTGAAAAATATATTGAATCGCCGCACACCACCGACTTTGGTTTGTTGTATCTGCCGATGGAAGGTCTCTACGCCGAGGTGCTGCGCAGGCCCGGTCTTTTCGAGTCGCTGCAACGTGACCATCACGTCGTGGTCTGCGGCCCAACCACTTTGGCGGCATTGTTGTCCAGCCTGCAAATGGGTTTCAGGACGCTCGCCATCGAGAAACGCTCCAGCGAAGTGTGGAAAATTCTTGGCGCGGTGAAATCGGAGTTTGGCCGCTTCGGCGATGTGCTCGCCAACACCAAGAAACAATTGCAGACGGTAGCCAATTCAATCGATGCGGCAGAGACTCGCACGCGCCAAATCGAAAGGAAATTAAAGGATGTGGAGTCGTTGCCCGTACCCGAGGGCGGTGGCGTGCCCGTGGCCTTGTTCGCCGCGGATGAAGATAAATGAGATCCGAAAATGACAGTGGAAGAAACTAACAATTTGCAGGGAAATTTTATGAAAATATATTTTAGCTTCTATGCTCTGTGGGCAATCGCAGGCGTTATCAATCCAGAGATAGGATTTGCTCAGTCATACCCTGCGAAACCCGTTCGCCTTATGGTGCCGTTTCCCGGCGGTGCAAGCGGTGTCGACTTTACCGCGCGGCTGTTCGCGCCCAAGCTGGGTGAAATCCTAGGCCAGCCGGTGTTTATCGAAAACCGCGGCGGGGCGAATGGCATGATCGGGTCCGACAACATTGCCAAGAGCGCGCCTGATGGCTACAGCTTGCTCTACACCACACCGAGCACCCATGTGACCGCCACCTTCATTTCCAAAAACGTGCCCTACGATCCCATTAAGGATTTCACGCCCATCAGCGCGGCGGTGGAGCCGGTGTCGGGCATCGTGGTGTGGCCGAAGCTCCCCATCGCCAATGTGAAAGAAATGGTGGCCTATGCCAAGGCCAATCGGGGCAAGCTCACCTTCACCAGCTCGGGCATTGGTTCGGTGTTCCATCTCACCGGCGAATTGTTGAATAGCGCCGCCGGCATCGACCTCGTTCACGTGCCTTACAAGGGTACGCAGCAGGCGTTGACCGACAATATGTCGGGCGATGTGTCGATGACGCTGGCGGCGATTTCGGGCACGCTGGCGTTCGCACGCTCGGGGAAGCTACGCATGATCGCGATACTGGAAGGGCGGCGTTTTGCCGGGTTGCCCGACATGCCCACCGTGGGGGAATCGGTGCCGGGATTCGAAAAGCCTTCCTCCTGGTTTGGATTTTTCGGACCCGCTAATCTTCCCGCTCCCATCGTTACTCGCCTGCATGGCGACATCGTGAAAATGCTCAACGCGCCGGAGATTCGCGGCAAGTTGGAAGAATCCGGTGTCGCCGTAATTGGCAACTCGCCGGTGGAGTTCGCGACGTTAATCAAACGCGGCTATGAGGTCTACGGCAAGGCCTTTGCATTGAGTGGCATCAAACCCGAGTGATTGAGTTCGATGCGCGAAAGCATTGCATCGCGGAAGCACGGAATTACAACGGGCGCCGCGAGATGAACGGATCGGTCCAAACCTCCATCGACAACATCTACCGCGCCGAATCGCGACGCGTCTTCGCGACGCTGATCCGCTTGCTGGGTGGAAACTTCGACCTCGCCGAGGAGGCGCTGCACGAAGCCTTCCGCGCTGCGCTGGAGCAATGGCCAAATGACGGAATTCCCGAGAATCCCCGTGCCTGGCTGGTTTCAGCCGGACGTTTTAAGGCAATTGACCGTGTACGCCGCGAGGCGCGTTTCGATTCGATGGAGAACGATCCCGAAGGTATCGAAGCCATTGCAGCCGATGAATCGGCGCACGATACCGATGCCATCGAGGATGACCGCCTGCGCCTTGTCTTTACCTGCTGCCATCCGGCGCTGAATCCGGACGCGCAGGTGGCGTTGACGCTGCGCGAAGTGTGCGGTCTCACCACCGAGGAAATCGCGCGCGCATTCCTCACCACACCCACCACCCTAGCGCAACGCATTGTGCGTGCGAAAAAGAAAATCCTCGAAGCACGCATTCCCTATGAAGTTCCCGCGGGTCCGGAGCTTCCCGAGCGGTTAGATAACGTATTGCGTGTCCTCTACCTGGTTTTTAACGAAGGCTACTCGGCCTCTTCAGGCGCTGAACTCACGCGCCAGGATTTATCAATGGAGGCGATTCGCGTCGCGCGGCTGCTCCTAGAGATACTTCCCGAACCCGAGGTCATGGGCCTGCTTGCGTTAATGCTGTTACACCAATCGCGGCAACCCGCGCGCGTCGATTCCGCGGGCGAGCCTATTGTTCTTACCGAGCAGGACCGTTCGCTTTGGGATCGGAAGAAAATCGCGGAAGGAGTGAGCTTGATTGAACGCGCATTATTCACACGTCGCTTTGGCGCATACACCTTGCAAGCGGCAATATCGGCGGTGCACGCCGAAGCACCCAACGCCGCATCCACCGATTGGAATGAAATCGTGGGTTTGTACGACGCGCTTCTGAATATCGAGGATTCGCCCGTGGTCGAGCTCAACCGTGCCGTCGCCGTGGCCATGCGCGACGGCCCCAAGGTGGGCTTGGGCGTCATCGACGCCATCCTCTCGCGTGGCGATCTGGCCGACTACCACCTCACCCATGCCGCGCGCGCCGACATGTTGCAACGCCTTGGTCGAATTGAATCCGCGCGCCTAGCCTACAAAAAGGCGCTGGAACTCTCCAGTCTAGCCCCGGAACAACGTTTTTTGCAGAAAAAGATCGATGCGCTTACGTGAGTTAGAGCATTGAGTTTTAAGGGGTTTTTGTCCGTCAGGCAAACTCCTTGCACAACGTCGAAATATTTTTCGATGAGATTGTCGAATTCGCTGCCCACCGTTCGATTAGATGGTGTGCAAGACATTTACATCCGTTGAAGCCATTCGCAAGCGATCATTTACGCATTCAGCCAGGGAGAACCATCATGCGATTTCTAGTGTTCGTCAAAGCAAGCAAAGATTCCGAAGCTGGCATCATGCCCAGCCAACAATTGTTGGAAGCCATGGGCAAGTACAACGAAGAATTGGTCAAGGCGGGCGTCATGCGCTCTGGCGAAGGCCTACACCCGTCAACCAAAGGCAAACGCGTGAGATTCTCCGGTAACTCGCGCACCGTGATCGACGGCCCTTTCGCCGAGACCAAGGAACTGGTCGCGGGCTTTTGGATCTGGGAATGTAAATCCATGGAGGAGGCCGTCGCCTGGTTGAAAAAATGCCCCAATCCACACGCCGACGAATGCGAGGTGGAAATCCGCCAAGTATTCGCGCCCGAGGATTTTGGCGAAGCCTTCACCCCCGAATTGCGCGAGCAGGAAGACCGGCAGCGCGAGCAGGCCGCGAAAAACGCGAAGAAATAATCGCCATCATGAAATTTCTGCTGCTGGTGCATCACAACGAGTCGGAATTTTCCAAGCTGGATGACTTGGTTAAGCGCGACATGCTGGCTGAATCGGTGCGGCTGACGCATACGCTGGAATCGGCCAAGCTGTACTTGAACGCCTCGCCCTTGGTACCCAGCCAATCGGCCGCAAAGGTACAGGTGCGAAATGGTAAGCGATCCGTGACCGACGGGCCCTTTGTAGAAACGCATGAACAGATCGCGGGTTACTTCATGGTCGAGGCAAAAGACCTCAACGAAGCTATCTCGATTTCCGAAAAGGTCCCTGGTGCGCGGATTGGGACCGTGGAAGTGCGGCAGATTTTTGAAATCGAAGGATTGCCAAAAGGATTGCACGTATGAACAAGGCTGCGGCCCTATTCGCAAATCAAGGCGCAACAGGTATGCCGGTTATTGTGAGGAGTGTTGAGCGGTGATACATACAGATACAAAAAAGTACAACAAATCTCAGGCTGACAGTGACCGCGAGACTTGCGATCTGTTAGCCAAGGAGATAGAGCGCGAACTACCGGAAGCCGAGAACAAGGTGTGGCACGCGCATCCCGTTTGGTTTCTGGGTGGCAATCCAATCGTTGGGTACAGCAAATTAAAGGACAGCGTCCGACTGCTTTTCTGGAGTGGTCAATCGTTTCGTACGCCCGGACTTGAGAAAGAAGGTTCTTTCAAGGCGGCTGAGGCGCGATATATCTTGGCCGAACAAGTTGACACGGAGTTGTTGCAAAAGTGGCTAGTCGAATCGCGCGAAATCCAATGGGACTACAAAAATATTGTTCGTCGCAAAGGCAAACTGGAGCGTCTGAAGTGAAAGTTATCAGCGCTCTGTGACAAAAGTTGTGTATTGCTGCGCCCTACTGATTTTTCTGGAGAACTTCAAATGCAAAAAATGGTTTTCATCAACTTCCCCGTAGTCAATCTCACTGCGTCGATGGCGTTCTACAAATCGATTGGATTCACGAACAACCCCCAATTCACCGACGAAACGGCTGCCTGCATGGTGTGGAGTGAATCGATCCACGTGATGCTTCTCACCCACGCCAAGTGGCAAACATTCACCAAACGACCGATTCCTCCAACCAATTCTTGCGAGGTCATGGTCGCGCTGGCTTGTGAAAACCGCGAAGTGGTGGATCGCATCAACGACATCGCGGCCGCGAACGGTGGAATCGCTGATGTCAATCCCGCTCAAGACCATGGCTTCATGTACGCACGGGATCTGGCCGACCCCGATGGCCATATCTGGGAAGCGTTTTGGATGGACTTGGCGGCCATACCAAAGGCGAACTAAGGAACACTCATGAAATATCTTTGTCTGGTGTACTTGGACGAAAAAGAATTACCCAATCTTCCCGATGAAGACTGCGTTGCATTCGACGCAGGCATTCGCAAAAGCGGGCAATGCCTTGCCTCGGAAGCGCTGCAGTCGGTGACGACGGCGACCACAGTGCGCGTCCGCAATGGGAAAACCTCGATCACCGACGGGCCCTTCGCCGAAACCAAGGAACAGCTTGCCGGTTTCTACATGATCGAGGCGCGCGATCTGAATGAAGCGATCCAAATTGCCTCGCGCATCCCACCCGCATGCGTGGGCAGTATTGAAGTGCGGCCAGTACGGCCGATTCGCGAAACCGTGGCCGCAGCATTGCAACGGCGTTGAGGCTACGCAACAGCAAACAGCCAGTCATGGCACCCGTTTTACTGACATTGTATTTTTGCAAATGAAAAGGAGGCTACAAATGAGTTACGTTGATGGATTTGTGTTACCAGTGCCGAAAAAAAATCTTGATGCCTACCGCCGTATGGCGCGGCTCGCGGGCAAGGTTTGGCGTGAACTTGGCGCGCTGGAATACCGGGAGTACGTCGCGGACGACGTAAAACCGGGCAAATGGACCTCATTCCCGCAAAGCGTCAAGCTGAAAAAGGATGAAACGGTGGTCTTCTCTTACATCGTCTATAAATCGCGGACGCAGCGCGACCGTATCAACGCCAAGATAATGAAAGACCCGCGAATTGCCGCGATGATGGATCAGAAGGGCATGCCATTCGACGGCAAGCGCATGATTTTGGGTGGATTCAAGGCGTTGGTGAACGCATAAGGACCTTTCGGCGGTTACGAGACATTGAAAAAGGAGCGAAATCATGGCAAAGGCCGGCAATGCTACAACCCAACGTAAGCCCAACGCGGCGCGGACGAAGAAACTGGTGATTTTGGTCGCAACCCGCAAAGGCGCCTGGATTTATCACGGGGACGAAAAGCGCAAAACCTGGCGCGTGGATGGCCCGCATTTTCTGGGGAACGTCGTCAGTCATATGGTGCTCGATCCGCGCGACGGAAAAACACTTCTCGCCGCGGCGAAGACCGGCCACCTCGGCCCAACCTTATTCCGCTCCACTGATCGCGGCCGCACTTGGAAGGAAGCCAAACAACCGCCCGCTTTCGCCAAGGCGCCCGAAGGTGAAAAGGGCCGCGCCGTGGATCACACCTTCTGGCTTACGCCAGCGCACGCGAATGAACCCAATGTCTGGTACGCCGGCACCTCGCCGCAGGGACTGTTCCGCTCCGAGGATGGAGGCGATACCTGGGCGCCGTTCTCCTACATCAATACCGATCCGCAATACATCGAGTGGATGGGCACGGTGCAGGATGGCACGCCTGACGGCCCGAAACTGCATTCCATTCTTATCGATCCGCGCGATCCCAAGCATATGTACTTCGGCATGTCAGGTGGCGGCGTGCATGAAACCACCGATGGCGGCGCGTCGTGGCGCGTGCTGATCGACGGCATGGAGGTGGTGGAAGGTTTTGGCTTGGATATCAAGAACCCGACCTGCCACGATCCGCATTGCCTGCGTATGTGCCCGTCCAACCCCGAGCGCATCTACCAGCAGAATCATTGCGGTATCTATCGCATCGACCGGCCGTCCAACACCTGGACGCGCATTGGCAAATCCATGCCCAAGAAGGTAGGCGACGTTGGTTTTCCCATGGTGGTGCACCCGCGCAATGCGGACGTGGCTTGGGTTTTTCCGATGGATGCCACGCAAGTGTGGCCGCGTACCAGCCCCGGCGGCAAACCCGCTGTGTACGGCACGCGCAATGCCGGCAAAACCTGGCAGCGGCTGGATGAGGGCCTGCCGAAATCGCAGGCCTATTGGACGGTGAAGCGCCAATGTATGACGGCGGATGCCTGCGACAGCGTGGGTCTGTACTTCGGCACCTCGAGTGGCGAGTTATGGATGAGCCACGACGAAGGCAAACGTTGGCGTTGCATTGCGCAACATTTGCCGGAAATTTATGCCGTCGAGACAGTTATGGTGTGACGTCTGCGGCAAATAGCATTCTATTTTTGAGATTTAACAATGAAAGTGCTGATTCCCGACGCGCTGCGCTCCTACACCGATAACGCTAATTCGGAGGCGCGCGGCGCCACGCTCGGGGAAGCCCTGTGGGACCTCGACCGGCGCCACCCGGGCATTCGTTTTCGCATGGTGGATGAACAAGATCGCATCCGGCGGCACATCCGCATATTCGTCAATGGCGAGCAGTTGAACGATCTTGTTGCGCCGCTGCAACCTGACGATGACATCATCATCGTGCAGGCATTGAGTGGGGGGTAGGCGTCATTTTTTTCCGCAAACGCGCGATCGGGGTCAAGCGCGAGGGCCAAGGAAGGAAGCGCGCCATGCCCTAATCCCTTCCGCCTTTGCCCAGGTCGGCGGTAAAGCCAATGGGCCGGCGTTGCGGCTCGGGTGGTTGCATCAGTCCGCGAATGGCGTCAATTAGGCCGGTGATCGCCTGGTCGTGGCTGGAAACCTTGCGTTCAAGTTCTTCCAGCGTGGCGGAGAGTTCCTTGTTTGCCGTCAGCATCTCGCGCAATTGCACGAAGGTACGCACTACCATGAGGCTGATCTCAACCGCCCGAGCCGACTTGAGCACATTGCCGAGCATCAGCGCCCCATGCTCGGTGAACGCGCAAGGTAGCGTGCGGGAAAATTTCAACTGGGCGAGGTGGTCACATTTTGTGACCACCTCCTGCTTTTCCGCCGCCGTGAGCCGGAACATAAAATCACTGGGAAAACGTTCCGCGTTGCGCTTAATGGCCTGGTTCAATGCCTTAGTCGGCACTCCGTAGAGTTCCGCCAAATCGGCGTCTATCATGACCCGACAGCCACGAATGATCACGATGCGCTGGGCAACACTTGCGCCGCTCATTGATAGAACTGCTTTGCTCATTCCATTCTCCAGCACGCTAGCCCATGCGGTTGGCGGCAGCGTAGATCCCCGAGATGCAGATATAACGATTCATCTCCTGTGCCGTTGACAAAATTAGAACGCCTGTTGCGAAGCGGAAAGAAACGCGTGGCGTGAGCGGGGGCGATGGCTTGCTGATCGCCCCTCTGCGCACAGCATGGCGTGTACGGGAGTGAGGTTCGATCAGAATGCCATGCCGAAGAACAAGCATTGGCGCGGCTTTTCAGCCTTTTTTGGCGGGCCCGCGCGGGTCCTGATTTAGCAAATCGGAATGTAGGGCGCTGGAGTTACAAGCCCCTCGTAAGGCGACAATACGGCGTCGAATCAATTCCCGGTAAATTGCTGAATTCCGACGTTCGCAAAGGACAGGTAACCATGTGGATAGCTCAACTCAAATTCAAATTCAAATTATGGGTGGCCGTGACCCCGGCCGCATTGCTGTTACCGATGTTGCAAACATATCCTGCCGTGGCGCAGTCTTATCCAACCAAGCCCGTGCGCATGATCTTGGGCCTTGGAGGCGGCGCGGAAATCGCCGCGCGTCTTGTTGCGCAGCACGCCGGCGCCGCGCTTGGACAACCCATCGTGGTAGTGCCGCAATCGGCGGCCGGCGGTTCCCTTGCCGCGAGCACCGTCGCCACTTCCGCGCCTGACGGGCATACGATTCTTTATGCTGCGGTGCAGTCGCAGGTCTATCACACGTTACTGACGAAGACCACGCCGTATGACCCCATCAAGGACTTCACCGCCATCGTGCGCGTGGGTGATGCGGTTCTGTGCATCGCGGTGCACCCGGACACGCCGTACCGGACGTTCAAGGAATTCATCGATGCGGCGCGGCGCAGCCCCGGCAAGATTGCCTACAGCTCGTCAGGGATTGGAACCGTTCAACACTTATCGGGCGAGCTCATCAAGCAGGTTGCCAAAGTCGATCTGCTGCACGTGCCTTTTAAAGGCGGCGTGCAGCAGACCGTTTCGCTGATGAACGGCGAAGTGCCGGTTTCATTCACCATACTCGCGACCATCATGCCGCAGATCAATGCCGGCAAAGTGCGCATCCTCGCCATCAACAACGCCAAGCGTTTTCCCGGTATGCCCAACGTGCCCACGGTGGCAGAGGAAATGCCCGGTTACGAGCTGCCGCCCGGCTGGATGGCGATGTTCGGACCGGCCGGCCTGCCCGAACTGATCGTGCGCCGTCTGAATGCGGAAACTATTCGCGCGTTGAGCCTGCCGGAAGTCCGCGAAAAGCTGGATCAGGTTGCCATCAACATCGGCACCTCGACGCCCGAGGAAATGTCCGCGTTCGTGAAGCGAGATTTCGAGCGAGCGGCAGCGTTGCTCAATAGCCTGGGTATCCGTCCTGAATAGCTGGGGCCGCATCGCCGAACGCGGCGGATTCGAATTGATCGCCATTGCAGGTCCTGCCTGTTGTAGGGAAGAGCGTACCAAACGTCATCATGATGACGTTTGGTGCTGCTATTGGCGCGGCTTTGCAGCCATTTTTGGCGGGCCCGCACCGTTCTTGGTACGCTCGTCACAACGCTAACGGAGAGAGGAGTCGGCCATGGATCAAAACAGAAGAAATTTGCTCGCAACAGGTGTCGCGGCGACGGCGATGGCCGCGGTGCCAAGCGCGCTTGCGCAACAGGCGGCGCAGGGCGGAACATTCTTTGAACGAGGCCCAGTAAGGCTTCGTTATGAGGAGGCTGGTTCAGGCTTTCCGTTGCTGGCTATCGCCGGTGGAGGATTGAACTCCGTGAGCGCCGGCCTGCGCACCTCGCCCTTCAATCCGCTCGAAGAGTTCAAGTCGGAGTACCGCGTCATCGCGGCGGACTTGCGCAACGCCAATCCCGGCCAGTCATCGGGGCCGCTCGAGGTCGACCGGCCCTGGGATTCGCACGCCGACGACCAGCTCGCCTTGATGGATCACCTGGGCGTAGGCAAGTTCATGGTGGTGGGCTTTTGCATCGGCGGCCCTTTTATTTGGAACTTGATGAAGCGGGCCCCGGATCGGGTGGTTGCCGCCGTGCTGGCGCAGCCGGTCGGGTTTCGGCCGGAGGCGCCCACCGTCATGTACGACTTCAGCAAGACCTGGGGTGCGGACCTGATGAAGCGCCGCCCGGATATCACCCCGGACATGGTCGATCGCTATCTCACCCGGATGTACCGCACCAACGCGGATTTTGTGTTCACCGTGACGCGCGATTTCGTGCGCAGTTGCCAGACGCCGGTGCTGATCCTGCCCGACGATGTACCGTCGCATCCCTACGCCGTTGCGATGGAGGCCGCGATGCTTGCGCCTAAGGCCGAAGTGAGCATCTACCCGTGGAAGGAGCCCAAGGAGCGGATTCCACTCGCGGTGCGCCACGTGCGCTCATTCCTGCGCGCGCATCGGCCTGCTTAATCCATAGTCGGCGCCTTTGCGCCGGACACACGCGTCCAGAGGTTGGTGGCGCTACGTCATAGCTTTATTCGGGCTCGATTCCCGCAGCGCGCATTACTTTGCTCCACAGCGGAAATTCGGCGCGGATGCGCTCGGTCATCTCCTCGGGCGTGCTCGGCAGAAATTCGAGACCGGTGCTTGCGAACTTCTCCACCGTCGCCGGCATACGCAGCAGCGCCACGGTTTCGCGGTTCAGCCGGTCGATGATGGGCCGCGGCACGCCTGCGGGCACCGACATCCCGAACCATGTTGAAACGTCGAAGCCGGGCAGCACCGTCTCATGCAGCGTGACCAAGTCGGGCGCCGCGGACGCGCGCTTCATGCTACTGGCGGCGAGGATCTTGAGCTTCCCGCTCCTGCCGTGGGGCAGGATGCCGGGGCCCTCGAACATTACCTGTACCTGCCCGCCTACCAGGTCAATCTGCGCCTGCTGATTGGTTTTGAACGGCACGTGGACCATGTCGGTTCCGGTGCGCATTTTGAATAGCTCCGCCACCAGGTGGTGGCCGCTGCCGTTGCCGGGCGACCCATAGAAGAGCTTGCCGGGGTTGTTGCGCAGGTAGGCGATGAATTCCTGGATGGTGTTGACCGGCAGCGAAGCGTTAACGCCGGCGAAGAACGGCGTTGCCATAAGCAAGGTCACCGAGGATATGTCCTTGAACGGATCGTAGGGTAAGCTCTTTCGTGTGGCGGTCATCAATACCAACCCAGACATCGTGCCCATCAACAGCGTATGCCCGTCGGGTGCTGCCTTCGCTGCCGCCTCAATGGCGATCGCCTGCGCCGCGCCGGGCCGGTGCTCGAGAAACACTGGCTGCCCCATGCGCTCGTTTAGGTGTTGCGATACCGCCCGCGCGATGTTCTCGGGCGTGCCACCGGGCCCGTAGGGGATGATGAAGCGGATCGGCTTGGTCGGATAGGATCCTTGCGCATTCGCACCTGCCGCCTGCAGCACAGCGCACGCCATTATCAGCAGTACCGTCACTCGAACTCGCATCGCTCCTCCTGGTTTTCGTTGTGCCAATCTTAGTGTGGTTCGCAAATACGATTTATGTTGCCAGTCGATTTATTATGCCGGCGTCAACTTCGGCCGGTTCCCTTCGAAATAGGGGCGCCACCAGTCGGCGCCGAGTTCTATATCCTCGGCAACCTCGGTCGACAGCACCGTCAGTTCGGCGAGCGCGGGCGGTGCGCCGTCGCGCTCCACCATTAACGGATCGCGCCCGGCCTGCACCGCGTCGATCGCCTCCAGGAGCTGCTTGCGCATTCGCATGATGGCGCGATCGGTGGTTGCCAGGTGCTCGTTGGAACGGTCCATAATCGGACCCTGGCTCTCGGTCGCGCACTTGTCGTGAATGAAAAAACTGGGCCCGAGGCCGGCAAAGCTCTGCGACTTCATTTCGGCGCGATTCTGCCGGTATCGGTTCTCCCGGTTGTACGCCACGGTGAAGTCGGCTGCGACTTCGGAAAAAGCGCTCATCATGTATGGCGCGTCGACCGGGCCGTCGAAGCGGTGCGCGACGACGTACTTCCAGTGATTGCGGTCGTCGATCGGTACATGCCAATTCATTTGATAGGCGCAATTCTCTGGGACAGGGTCAGTGCGCGGATTGGTTACCGGGCTGCCGTGAATCGCCGAGCCGTTGGGCATCACGAAATTGGTGATCCGCACCCAGCGCGAGCCCGGCTTGTGTGCTCTTGCGGTGGTGATGCGTAGCCCATACGCGGTCTCGTCCACGCGAATCTGCGGCGCTGGGTTGTTCGACATGATCTCGTTTAACTCATCGGATGAGCGGCGGCTGCCTGGAACTCCTGCAGCTAGGAAGCGGTGCAGGAATGACAGGTGCTGCGGGTCAATGTTGCCTTCGTTGGACTGCAGATAACTGCATGCGTGGTGCACCTTCATCACGAATGTTTGGCTCTCGGGCGCCGAGAGGAAATGAAATCCAGGCAGCGCGGGCGGTTCGCCCCTGCCCAGGTAGGCAAGGATCAGCCCACCGCCTTCGTGGCAGGGATAGGCAGGAGTGAGTTGCTGGTCCTTGAATGCCGACCCGGTTGGCTCGGAGGGCTGATGCACGCAGCGTCCGCGGCCGTCCATCAACCAACCGTGATAGATGCAGCGTAGACCACCATTTTCAACGCGGGCGTAGGTCAGATCCGTTGCACGATGAGGGCAGGCGCGGCCGATGAGCTGGGGCCGGCCCTTGTCGTCGCGGAACATCACAAGATCCTCACCCAGCAGGGTGACCGCGAGGGGCTCGTTGTCTTTGAGCTCGCGTGAAAGCGCTGCCGGCTGCCAGTAAGAGCGCATGAGATTTCCGCCCGGCGTGCCGGGACCGATCTGCGTAATTAGCTCGTTTTGTTCCGTATGCAGCATTGCGACGACCTCACTGGCAAATAACGTAGTTTTCGAACCTTTTTGAACATGCATGCGTAGTGTTGCGATATTGACATAATGGACGCGGAGGCGTCGGCGGGTCGGCGCAATGGGACGCCTATTTGGGTGACTTAAAGCACGTTTGTGCTACAGTCAAAAAAATTGAGGTGACGCCATGACCACGACCACGATTCGCCTTCCCCCTGAGCTCAAAGAGCGGGTAAGCCGCGCGGCGGAACGCGCGGGAACCACGCCCCATGGATTCATTTTGGATGCGATTGAACGGGTAACCGAAATCGAGGACCGACGCTCCGCGTTCTACGATCTTGCCGAGCGCCGCTACGCTGAAATAGTTTCTACAGGGAAAACTATTCCCTGGAAGGATATGCGGCATTATCTCGAGCAGAGGATAGCGGGGAAACGGCCGCCGCATCCCAAAGCGCGCGCGTTGACGCGCTAACCGTGGCACGTATCGAGCTTTCGTCACGGCTTGACGAGGACTTTGAACGAATCATCGAGCATTTGGAATCCCACGAAGTAAGTGGCGTGGCAGCCAGGGTGTTGGACATCCTTCACGCGCTTGATGTTCTCGAAAGAAATCCCCAAATTGGTCGGCCGGTTCGGGAAGGTTTGCGGGAATTGGTAATAGGGCGTGATTCGCGCGGTTACGTCGCCTTATACCGGTATGTGGCAGAGGTGGACACGGTGTTCGTTCTTGCCCTACGCGGCCAGAAGGAGTCAGGCTACACAATGGGTTCAGATTAGAGCCCCTTGTTCAGTACTTCCCTATAATCAATGCTCATTAATTCGCCGTGTCGACGTAGTCTTTCAGGAGAATGCGCATGCTTCCCATCAATCGGTTTCCCCGCAATAACTGGTACGTCGCCGCCTTCAGCGAAGATGTTGGCACCGCCCCGGTGGCAAGAACAGTTTGTGGCGATGCGGTTGCGCTGTTTCGCACGCAATCGGGTCGCCTCGCGGCGGTGGAGGACCGCTGCGTGCACCGCGGCATGCCATTCACCCATGGCGGCGAGTGCAGCGGCGAAATTATTCGCTGCCCGTATCACGGCTTGGAGTTCGACACCAATGGGAAGTGCGTCGCGATTCCCGGTCAGGATCGCATTCCCGAGGGGGCGAAATTAATCACCTATCCGGTGCGCGAGCAAGATCGGCTGATCTGGATTTGGATGGGTGATCCTGCCATTGCCGCGGGCAGCTCGCCGCCCGAACATATTGAGCATAGCGATGCAAAATGGGCGCGCGCCAGTAGCATCTTCATGGAAGTCAAGGCGGACTGGCAATTGGTGAACGATAACTTGCTCGATCTGACCCATCTGCCTTTCGTGCATAAACAAACCATCGGCGCCTCCGCCGCGTCGCATACCTCGGATGCCCATGTCGAGACGCGGCGCATTGGCCGGCGCATCGAATATCACATCCACATGCCCAACGTTGTGCCGCCGCCCATGTACCTCCAGTCGTTCGATTTCAAGGGAAAGATCGATCGCTGGCAGGAAATGGAATTCCTGCCCGGCAGGATTCGCCTCTGGACCGGTGGAACGGATGCGGGCACGGGTGCGTTAGAGGGCAAGCGACAAGGCGGCGTGCAGTTCGTAACGTTTCACGGGATCACACCGTCAACGGCGACCACCTGTTACTACCATTTCACCCGTTCGATCAATTTTGGTCACGATGACAAGGCGCTGCATGCGCGGCTACATGAGGCCAGCGTCTTGACGGTCGAGCTGGAGGACAAGCCCGTTATTGAAGCCCTGCAACAACGCACCCTTCAATATCCCGACCGGGTTCTTATCGATACGCGATGGGACGTGGGGCCGCGCCACGCGCGCCGCATCGTCGAGGAGATGATCGAGGAGGAGAAACAACCTGTTTCCGCTCGGCCCCAGATCATGCTTGCCCAGACCGCCTGAGCGCCGGATATCGTCATGCCAGGTATGAAATAAGGCTTTGGGAAAGCCTTACCCGGCGACTTAGACCAGCCCATCCATCAACAGCACATCAACCGGTTCACCGGCGGCGACATTGCCTTGTTCATGGCGCAACACCACAAAGCAGTTGGCCATGGCCATGGAGTTGAGGATTCCAGAGCCTTGTGGGCCGGTCAGGCGCACGCGGTATTCGCCGTCGATATTCGCCAGAATGCCGCGCAGATATTCGGTGCGGCCGGGTTTCTTTTTCATTGGCGCGGCGGCGTGTGCACGCAGCAACGGGAGATCGAGATCTTTCCTTCCTGCCATGGCAAGCAGGGCGCCGCGCACGAAGAAATAAAACGTCACCATCACCGCCACCGGGTTACCGGGCAGGCCAAACAGCAGAGCGGAGCGATTGCCATCAACCACGCGGCCAAACGCCATGGGGCGTCCGGGGCGCATGGCCAAGGTCCAGAACACCACCTCGCCCAGGCGCGCCATCATTGCCTTGGTGTAATCGGCCTCGCCTACCGAGACGCCACCGGTGGTGATGACTGCATCGGCGCGTGATGCGGCTTCGCGAAAAGCGGCTTCGATCAACGTGGGATCGTCGCGTACCACGCCCATGTCGATGGGTTCGCATCCCAGGCGTTGCAACATTCCCCACAGCGTGTAGCGATTGCTGTCGTAGATCTCGCCTTCACCCAGCGGTTGGCCGACAGAGCGCAATTCGTTACCGGTGGAGAAAAAGGCGACGCGCGGTTTTCTGCGCACGGGCAATGCGGCGATACCCAGCGACGCTGCGAGGCCTATTTCCGCGGGACGCAAAAAGGTGCCGGCAAACAGCGCAGCCTGGCCACGGGTCAAATCTTCGCCCGCGAGACGGCGATGTTGGCCGCGTTGTTGGCCGGCGGGAATGTGGATGCGCCGTTGGTTGGCGCGCGCCAATTCCTGCGGAATAACGCTATCGGTGCCGGCCGGCATCACGGCGCCGGTCATGATGCGTACGCATTCGCCTGCCGCGATGTTTCCGCTGAATGCGCCGCCGGCATAGGCGGTGCCAATTTCAGTGAGCAGCGTTTCACCATCGGCGATGAGATCCGCCGCGCGAAACGCCCAGCCGTCCATGGCCGAGTTGTCGTGCCCGGGCACGTCAATGGGCGAGATGAGGTCCGCAGCGAGTACACGCCCGAGTGCTTCGCGTACCGGAAGCGTTTGCGTTTCCTCGATGGTTTTTGCCAGCGAACGTATGACTCGATTGGCGTCTGCCACGGGCAGTGCATTCGGGTCGTAATCGGAGAGGCAGCTAATCGCCTCCTTGAGCGAATCGACAGGCGCGCTCATGGTTTTGCCTCGTGTTCGCGAAGTTCATCGCGGGTATTGATATTGGAGAATGCATTCGCCTCATCTTCAAAATCGACTTCCACCGTGCTCAAACTTGCGTACCAGGCGTCGATCTTGCGCCCGCCTTGCGCGAGGAAAACTCCCAAGTGATTTCGGACATCGCTGCGCATCAGCGCGAACACCGGATGCGTTTGTGAACCGGTGCGCGCCACGCTTATTTGTTTGTGCTCGCGCTCAAGTGCGGTCTGCAGTCGCGACACCAAATCTAGGGGAAGAAACGGTGAGTCGCAGGGCACGCTGATCAGGTACGGCTTGGTACAACGACCAAGGCCCGCGTGCAATCCGGCCAGTGGACCGGCGCCGCCGTGTTCCGTGATTTCGTCGCTGGCAATGGGGTAACCGTAGCGCGCGTAAGCGTCAATATTTTGATTCGCGTTAATAATCAGCTCACCTACCTGGGGCAAAAGCCGCTCGATCACCCATTCCACCATGGGCCGCCCGCGCAGCGGCTGCAAACCCTTGTCCACGCCGCCCATGCGCCTGCCTTGACCACCGGCGAGAATCAAACCGCAGATATTGTTTGCTGAGTTCATGCGATTAACGTTTGCGCGATGGTTTTGCGAAAACGGTGTTTGCCGGTAAATAACAGATAACGGTGACCGGCCGCGCGGCCAATCATGGTGATGCCAACACGTTCGGCAATGGCATGCCCCATTTGCGTGAGCCCCGAGCGTGAAACCAAAAACGGCACGCGCATTTGCGCGGCCTTGATCACCATCTCCGAAGTGAGCCGCCCTGTGGTGTAGAAAATTTTATCGGAACCTTCCACGCCATCCAACCACATCAGGCCAGCGATGGCATCCACCGCGTTGTGGCGGCCGACATCTTCGACGAAGTAGAGTTGTCGCGGCGATTGATTGGTAGCGAGCGACAACAGCGCGCAACCATGCACCGCACCTGCGCTTTTGTAGACGGTCTCCGAACGGCGCAGATCCTCCAGCATGGCGATGAGCGCTGTGTCATCCAAATTAAC
>JBJXEY010000424.1:0-2773 GCA_046153355.1 Burkholderiales bacterium | reverse complement strand
GTCTTATTCAATGCCAACTCTTTGACTATTCTACTCGCATTGCCCGGTGCGGCTGGTGCGGCAGATATCGATATGCTAATCAATTTGCAATTCGAATTCCGCTGACTATCCACGAACGATGGCGCCGTTTACGAGGGAATGGAAACCAAGCGATAACCTACGCATGTTGCCGGTGCGTTTGGCGTCGACGAATCGTTCTGCTACCGGGCAGCCAAGCGCAAGTGATGACATGTCGCAATGCCTCTTGTCTCGTCGTGTTGCCAGGGCAAATGCCCCAATGTGCCGTTCGTGGTGTGGCGGCAGAAATGGTACGGCTGTGCACAAATAGCAGTGCCACAAATCAGGCCTGCTCGGTGAACCGGCGCACGCAGACGTCGTACGAATGGTTGCTCGACCATGCCTGGCGGTAGGGCTGGGTTCCAATCTGCGTACTTAAGGCCAGAAACGTCTGCTTGTCGTTTGCGCGGCATGCGAACGAAGCGTAGTTGTTTAAAATCCAGTTGCTCTTCGGGTTCAGCTTAATGAGTTCGTCAAATCCTTTCTTCATCCGTGGCCAGGATGCTCCGGCATCGCGAAATATGTCCGCTGTGGTGCCTTCAGTGCCCTGCAACGACCAGTACACGCGTGTATAAAACGTCACCCCTTCCTGTTTGCTCGTGAGCTTCACCGCTTCGTCCGCGATTTTCGCGATCTCCTCGTAGTTGCCCCCCCAGCGGGGAATGGCGAAACTCACGAAATTGAAATAGTGTGCCTGGTAGTACGGCTCGCGAGCCACCGCTTCGCGAAAAAGCGCCCAACGCTTTTCGCGCTCCCATCCCCCTTGTCCGGCAAGTTCGATGTAGCTTGCGTACCACTCGGGATTCTGCGACGCATATGATTTTGATTCGATTAACGCAGACTCGGCCTTGCGCATGCGCTCGTGGTAAAGCGCCCAGCCTTCCCGAGTCACCGAATTCGCAAACCCTGTGCCACGCGCATCCCATGCATATCGTGTCCAGTAACGAAACTCGAACAAGGCTGCGCCAACGGACATCGGAACCGCCTTTTTCCAAAGTTCGATGATCTTTGCGCTGCGCGCCCAATCATTCCCGATCGCGGATATCATACCGTTGACGTATGCGTTGAGCCGCCAGCGCCCATCCAGCAGCCTCTCTCGCGATGATGCATATTGCTTGAGCGTCTCTTCGATCTTGGTGAACTCACCCTCATTCACCGCAGCCAAAATGCGCCAACCCTCCGCCCCCGCGCCTATCGGACCGTCGCCCAGCTGGATACTAGGAACTATCGGCGGGATCGCTTGGGCGCCGCATGAAAGGTTAGCGGTCGTTACGGTCGTTTGACCCAGGCGATGCTGTAAGCCCACCACGCCAAGTCCGGGATTTCGCAGTTCGAGCGAAATTGCAATGGCCATGGGATTACACCCGGGATAGCCCGTATCAGCCCTCCTGCATTTCGCCATCTGGACCGGCATGTCTTCCTTCGAAGCCGTGACACCAGCGAGTTCGCACTTAAACCCTTGCGCTACAAAGGCATCAAACGCCTCTTTGCCAGTCTTCCCAGGTAGCCTGAATCCCTGCACATATTCGAACGCGGCGCGTGTTGACTCAGGTTGCGGCTTAGAGATGGGCTGCTGCGCCAGTAGCGCAACCGGCAAACCAAGGATCATGGTTAGCAACATCCTCTCCAATTGGATGGCGTGAAGTGATCGTTTGTTTATTGTCACGGCTTTTGCCTCTGGCGCGCCCGGTACACCGGCGGTTGCAGACATCGTGGAAGAACTTTAAATCCCGTGCCCACGACATCGAAGAGAATAGGGTAAGTAGACTCCGCTTTTGATTCGCAGCCAATGTATCTCCCGGTGGCGAGGCCTGTCAACCAAGCGTCTTTCCCCGTGAATCCCGCACCATTCAAGGCGCAAACTCCTCAGTTTTTCGCGCCATCCGTATGCGAAGCGTAGGCACGATCTTAGAAAATGGACTTACTTGCGGCTGACCGTCTGGCTGATGGGAGTGGGGGTGGAATGTAGTTCGATCATGGGGATTCTCCGGTTATTTGTGTTGATGAATTGTTGTGATCCATTGGCGATCTTCTTCGAGAGCCGATTTTGCGCGCGCTTGCTCTTCGGAATCAAGGAAAGCAGTTTCCCGGAAACGGTATTCGATTGTGGCAATCGACAATAGGGAAAGCCTTAGGCCTTCACGTATCCATGCACGGTCTTTCGGGTCGCTTCGTGCGTATTTGGAGACTGCCGCGTCGTTCGGATCAAGAAATTTAACTATGGCGCCTGCAGGCAGTTGCATGCTCACCATTCGTGCTTCCCAGCCATCCGGTAGCGTGGGTAGTTTTGGCGATACAGCGTCAAAGTAGTAACCGTGTTCGCGCTCGAAGGGTGAGCCTTGTCCCCAGTCGCGATTAAATTCAAAGGCGCGTTCAGGGTCATTCTCCACCCAAGCGTCAACTTCATTGGACAGCAGCATTTCGGCGGGAATGTCGTGTTTTTGAGCGAGCCCCAGAACGCTGAGGCTGCCGATCACCACGAACCCATTGACCCGATTTTGACGGGCAATTTGACCCAGCAAGTAATCGAGTTGCTGAAAATTCACGCGTTGTGTGCAAGCAAGCTGCCAAACGGACTGTTTTGCAACAGCGCGGATTGCCACGCCGCATCCATTTGTGTGAGCGCATGGCCGACTTCCGCCGGCGTTCCGTGCAACAAATCACGCCAACGCTCGACGTAAAACGTGCTGCATGTGCCACTACGTGACCATAGATC
>JBJXEY010000421.1:0-18812 GCA_046153355.1 Burkholderiales bacterium | reverse complement strand
GTGGCTGGCGCGCCATTTTCATTTTCCCTATCCGATCGCGCTAGTGATTGGTGGCGGCGCGTTGGGATTCATCCCGAACCTGCCCTCCTTGCCGTTCGATCCGCAATTTATTTTGGTGTTGGTGTTGCCGCCTATTCTTTATCAAGCGGCGCTGCTGACCTCATGGCGCGATTTCAAGGCCAATATTCGTCCAATTGGACTACTTGCCATCGGTTTGGTGATCGTCACCACCCTGGTGGTGGGGGCGACCTTCAAATGGTTGGTGCCCGAATGCCCATGGGCGGCGGCATTTGCGTTGGGCGCGATCGTGTCGCCGCCGGATGCGGTGGCGGCCACGGCCATTCTTTCGCGTTTGAATATTCCGCGCCGCGTGGTCACCATTCTCGAGGGCGAGAGCCTGGTGAATGACGCCTCGGGTCTGGTGATTTACAAATTCGCGGTGGCGGCAGTGATGACCGGCGCGTTTTCCCTGGTGGATGCCAGCGTTCAGTTTGTCGGCGTGGCCCTGGGCGGCGTGGTATTGGGCATGTTGATCGCGGTGTTGTTCGTGGCGATTCACAAACGTCTTGGCGATACGCTGATCGAGGTACTGACCACGCTTGCCGTGCCTTACGTGGTCTATATATTGGCCGAGTCGCTGCATGTGTCGGGGGTGCTCGCGGTGGTGGCCGCGGGCATCGTGCGCGGGCGTTACGCACCGGAAATCGTCTCGGCCGAAATGCGCATTGTGGCGCGCTCTGCTTGGAATCTTTTAGTTTTCCTACTCAATAGCCTGGTGTTCATTCTGATTGGCTTGCAGCTCTCGGAAATTGTCGAGCGCATGGAGCGCGCCTCCGCCATGCAATTGATTTGGGATGGCGTACTGGTGAGCGTGGTGGCTATTGCGGTGCGTTTTGCCTGGATTCATCCGGCCGCGTGGGTGTCGCGCTTGTTGGGCGGCCAGGGCGAGCAGGCCACCTCGGAGAAGCATTTGGCGATTATGAGTTGGTGCGGAATGCGCGGCATCGTGTCACTCGCTGCCGCCCTCGCGCTGCCCTTGATGTTGCCCGGCGGAGACCCATTTCCGCAGCGTGACACCATTGTGTTCGTGACCTTTGTTGTGATATTTGCCACGCTGGTTTTGCAGGGCTTGACCTTGTCGCCGCTGATTCGTTGGTTGCAGGTGGGCAGCGACTGGAGCCTATTGGATGAGCACACCCGCGCCCGCCAGGCCTTGGGGAGCGCCGCTGCCGCCGCGATCAGCAAACTCGCCAGCGAGGAAAATGCGCCTGCCGAGCTTGCCGAACGTATTCGCGCCGAATTCGCCGACAAGATTGCGCATGCCACGGCCGATGGCGGGGCGACACCCAAAGAAGGCCCTCGTGCCGGTCTGGCCGGTCGATTACGCCAAGCGGCACTCGCAGCCGAGCGCCAGGAATTGCTTCGCATCTGGCGCGATAATCAGATCAGCGACGAGGTGCTGCATCACATCGAGGAAGATCTGGATTACCAGGAATCGCATTTGTGATTTCGATGCAAACTTGATTCGTCATATCGACTCACCATCCACTTAAAAGGCGCCTGCCATGACGCAACGCGACGTGTATTTCACCGGCACCATTCCCTTGGCCAATTCGGCGGAGGTATTCACCACGGTCAGCCGCGCGGTCGGCCCAGCATTGCGCTGGTTGCCCGATGGCGAAACCGGGGTGCGTCAGGCGTGGTTGCCCTGGCTTGAGCCGGTGTTTGCCGAACATGGACAGTTCGAACCGACGCCGCAACGCTACCAACGCGTGCACGAAGTGAAATCGCATCCGGTGTATCGCGTGAAGGCGGGAATCGATCCGGCCTCGGTGGTGTTTCACAATTTGCCTTATGCGCAGATCGCGATTAATTCCTATCGCGATTTCGAACGATTGAAAAAGGCCGGCGTGATTCCGGCGCGCACACGCTTTCAAGTGGGCTTCGCCGGCGTCAACTCAGTGATCCGCCGTTTCGTGGTGGAGGAGCAACGAAATGACCTGGCGCCGAAATACGAGCAAGCCCTGATCGATCAGATTCAACGCATCGCCGCAGCCATCCCCAAAGACCAATTGGCAATCCAATGGGACGTGGCCTCGGCGGTGTTTCAATACATTGAGGCCGGCGAGCCCTGCGCGCACGGACAAACGCGCGCCGAGATCATCGATCACTTCAGCACCTGGCATGCACGCTTGAACGACGCGGTGCCCGAGGGTGTGGATCTGCTGATTCACCTTTGTTATGGCGATGCCGGACACCGTCACACCATCGAACCGGCGAGCATCCGCTGGTTGGTGGAATTCTCCAACCAACTGACCGCGAAAACCGAGCGCAGCATGCAGCTCATCCACATGCCGGTGCCGCGCAATCGTGTTGATGAGGCCTACTACGAGGCGCTCACCGAATTGACGTTACGACCGGATACCGAACTGGCGCTTGGCTTGGTGCATTACACCGACGGCGTCGAAGGCACACGCGCGCGTATCGCGGTGGCGGAAAAATATCGTAAGGAATTTGCGCTCGCCACCGAGTGCGGTTTTGGTCGGCGCGATCCAGCAACCATTCCGAAATTGCTGGAAATCCATGCGGCGGCGGCGGGCTTGCGCTGAATTTGGGCGTTCTAGGTATCAAGCCTGTGGTGAGAGCCCGCGTGCGTGCGCAATCTCGCCATGGCCGATAGGCCGTACCTGCACCGAATCCAGGGTGACTACCGCCACGGTTTCGCCATCAAGCGTCATGAACTCAACCTCGTAGCCTTTGCCATGATTGTGGACTAGCACCACGTGCCCGATATCGCCTTGCGTCAATTGGTGTTCGGGAAGGTCGCAAGCCAGAATAATCTGATCAAGTTCTTCGATCATTTTGCGATCCTTTTCAATGGATGGGCGGTCACGAAACGCGGCACTTCGATTCCTCGAGTTATAAACCATACGCCGCGTATGTTCAAGGCGGAGTTGTTGGGCGTACGCAATAGACCGTCGATGACATATCGCACGCCGTATTCCGTGCTGCTTATGTTTGCGACAGGGTTTTCCCGTGCATGGCTTTCCAATTCCGCTGCGAGTTCCTGCCACTTTTCAGCGGTGAATCCGAAACGGATAAACAGTGCCGCCTTACCTTTCCCCATAGGATGGGTCGAAGACAGAAGATATTTTCGAACTTTATCCTCTGGAACTTTTACGTTATTTACGTGCGGAAGAAACATATCTCCCGACAACGCTTGCCGAAGTACTTTGGTTTACTTGCGACAGGTTTTTGTCAGGTTTTTGCAAATGGAACCAAGATCCAAATTTCGCAATCCAACCAACTTTGAAGATTGCGAAGGGGGAGTTCCACTATTCCGGCTTGATCCCCGCAACCGCCATCGCCTTGAAATGCGTTTCCATGTCGAGCTTCATTGCGGTGGCAAACTCTTCGGGTGTGTTGGCGATAACAAGCAAGCCTTCTTGATCGAACTTAGGCCGCAGCTCGGGATTGGTCAGCGCCTTCACCAACGCGCCATGTGCGCGTGCCAGCACCGGCGGTGCTATCCCCGCAGGTGCGAAGAACGAGAACCAGGTGGGGGGCTTGCGAAACGTGGCGATGGTTTCGGCGATGGTGGGCACATCAGGCAACACTCGATATCGACTGCCCAGGGTCACGGCGAGAATTTTCAACTTTCCCGCTCGTGCGAATGGCAGCGCGGTCGCGGCTGCGGCGATCGACACTTGGATATGCCCGGCCGATAGATCCGCCATTGCCGGCCCCACGCCCTTGTAGGGCACATGCGACATATCCAGGCCCGATTGCGATTTGAGCAATTCGGCCATGAGGTGAATGGAGGAGGCAATGCCGGAACTGCCGTAATGCAGTTTGCCTGGATTGCGCCTGGAGTAATCGATCAACTCGCGCAAGGAATTGATGCCCAGCGCGCCGTTAGCGACCAGCACCGATACCGGCTCCACTGCCACTGCCACGGGGACGAAATCGGCGAGCGTGTAGGGCGGAGTCTTCTGCACCATCGCGGCGGCGAAGGTGGAGGGGCCAGTGAGCATCAGGGTATAGCCATCACCCCCCGAGCGCGCCACATGCTCGGCACCGACGATGCCATTGGCGCCGGCGCGATTCTCCACCACGATTTGCTGGCCCAAGGCCTCGACCAATCCCGGTGATATCAAGCGAATGAGAAAGTCCTGCCCGCCACCGGGCGAGGCGGGCACCACCACGCGCACCGGTTTGGCCGGATAGGTTTGCGCGACAAGCGGCGTAGCGAGTATCGCTGCCAGCAAAGGCATTGCCATCCAATGAATTCTCATGCGCCTCGCCTCCTGGTATTGATGCTTGAACGGCGGTTTCGCCCTTAATTCAATTCCACTTACGGAATGGCCAATGTTTGGAAAGGGTCTTCGAGTATGTATAAATTAGATAAAATGTTTAAAATTTAAGCATTCCTATCCTGCTTGAGTAGACCACGCAAGAACAATGTTGGCAACGTCGGCCCACGCCCCGCCGAATCAGGAATACTCTTGCCAGCCGCTGTCATCAATTGATGCGCATGTAAATTGGCGTACAGCGCATCGTAAATCGGCAGGCTCGCATCGATAATCGCGTTGTCGGTGGTATTCACCAGCAGCACACCTTCGGAAATCGCCAGTAGACCCACCGCGATCTGACCATAACGATCCTCTGCCGGTGGTCGATAGCCATGCAGCACGTACTCGACGCCGGCATGAATCACCTTGGCGATTTCGGCAATGGCTGGATCGTCGATTTTGTACTTTGCGACGATCTTGGAAAACGTGGTGCCTTTTTCATCATGCGGCCCCAACTCGACGCCGGGCAGCGCGAAGGGGATGGCATCGGACGGGCGCTTTACTTCTTCGCCCCAGGGCACGAACACGAACTGCGCATCGTGATCGACGAAGCGCTTGATCAGCCACGGGCAGGCCACGCGGTCCAGGTGGACGAAATCTCTGGTTACCCACTTCATATTCGAGTCCTTAATGAATTGGGGACGTACCCCATTTTTAATCCGGCGGAAATAGGGGTACGTCCCCGATTTTCTTGCGAGCCGACACAAGCTTAGGTAGTCTACATCCGCCCCTACTAGGAGAAGTACGATGCAAACCCCGACCTCGACCTTACCGGCAATCGCTTTGGCAAGCGCGGTACTTGCCTCTAGCGCCACCGCGCAAAGTTATCCGGCAAAGCCGATACGTATGATCGTCCCCACTGTGGCCACCGGCGCCTACGACGTGGTGGGCCGGGCGATTGCCACGCCGATGTCGGTAAGCATGGGGCAGCCCTTCATCATCGACAATCGCGCCGCGGCTGGCGGGATTGTAGGTCTCGAAGGCATCGCAAAATCCGTGCCCGATGGCTACACCCTGGGCATCACCGGCGTGAGCCAGCTCACCATGCATCCGAGCATGTACGAAAAGTTGCCCTACGACACGCGCCGCGATTTCACCTCCATCAGCATGCTGGTCAATCTGGTGTCGGCGTTGTGGATCAACAGTTCCATTCAAGCAGGCAGTTTTCAGGATTTCATCGCGTATGCCAAAGCCAATCCCAGCAAGGTGAATTACGGTTCCGCCGGCATCGGCCACTCGTTTCATCTGGCCAGCGAACTGCTTTCGGACCGCTCCGGTATCAGCATGACGCATATACCCTATAAGGGCACCGCGCCCGCCTTGCAGGATTTGATCGGTGGCAATATTCAAATGATGTTCTACCCACCTACCTCACCGGTAATCGCGCAAATGAAGGCCGGCAAATTGCGCGCCTTGGCGATGGTGGGAGATAAGCGTTTCAAGGCGCTGCCCGATGTCCCCACCTTCGATGAAGTGGGATTGAAAAACATGGAGGTTGGCGGCTGGGCGTCACTCTCTGGCCCCGCCGGATTGCCAAGGGAAATGGTGACGCGTTTGAATCAAGAAGTGAAAAAAGCCATGGCGCAGCCCGAGACCATTGCGATCTACGACAAGATGGGATTTGTGCAGGTCACCAGCACGCCGGAGGAACTCGCGCAGAAAGTTGAACGTGAGATCGTGATGTGGGGGGCTTTGATCAAGCGGCTGGGGATCAAGGGAGAATGATTTGGCGAACCCTGCGCCATAAACCCCGTAAGCCGATTTATCGCTTTTGAATGTTGGTGGGCACGATGCGTTGGCGCACCGTGAACACGCCTTCGCTGTCATCCACGGTGATTCGTAGCCAGTGGTGGTTTGGCTGGCCAAATCCTTCCACGCGAGTGAAATTTTCAATCGAGGGTTGAATCACCGCCTTGGCGGCCCCCGGCGCTTTTGCCGCGCGTACACCCAACGGTTTGTCGACGCGAAAGAAATGGCTGTCGCCATGCACCAGCATCACCGGTTTACCGTAGCGAATCGTCTCTTGTTCCAAGGCCGCGCGTATGTCATCGAAACCATTGGTCGGTGCGTTGGGTGGCGCGGGGTAGGGTGTGATGCCGGGAAAAATATTGCCTTGCTGCAAAATCATCACCCCACGGCTTTCGTTGGCACGCGCATGCGCGAAGCCTTCACGCATCCACTCGAGGTTGGCGTTGCTGCGTTCGCGAAACTCCGCGTCAACCGCCGGGCTGATTCCCCAGCCGTTGTTGCTGCCCACCACATGCAGGGTGATGAAGGTAATGCCGCCTTGGCTCCAGCGCGTATTTTCGCGATAGGCGGCGCGGGTGGGGTTGGCAGATTGTCGCGTCAACGCCATGCGACGCTTGCCCAAGCTTTCGTCATTGGGGAAAAACAATTTGCGCACATTGGCCAGGCGTTCCAGTGGATCAAAAGCGCCGGCATTTTTTTCGTGGCAATCGGTCCAATCATTGTCGCCGGGTGTGTAGATGAGCGGATTAACCGAAGCCTGGAACTGCGACAGGCGCCGTACTTGAAATTCGTTGGTGCAGGAGCCGACAAAGGGCGATCCCAAATCGCCCACATGCACGACGAAAGATAGATTGGTCGCTTCATTGAGGTCGGCCAGAAGGTTTTCCACCATCGGTTCCTGCGCGACGGTGTAGCCAAGATCGCCAATAACCGCGAATGAAAATGTCTCACGATTGTTCGAGGAAGGCACTATCGACAGGCACGCCGCAAGTGATGCGGCGGCGGCAAATACGATCAATCGTTTCATCGCGGACTCCTATTACGTTTGTGTTGTGGCCAAGGCGGCCGAGGTCAATCGGAATTATCGCCATTACCAGCTCATTCCACCTTCAAATTCACCGCCTTAACCAGCCCACGATACATCTCAATATCCCCACGCAGCCGCGCGCCAAACTCCCCCGGCGTGCCGCCCACGGCATCGATGCCTTGTGGTACCAGTTTTTCGCGCACGCGTTCCAGACGCAGGATGCGATTGAATTCGGCGTTCAATCTTTCGATCATGGCGGGCGGCGTGCCGGTGGGCACGAGGATGCCTTGCCACACATCGATCTCGACATCCTTCACGCCGGCCTCGGTGAAAGTCGGCGCCTGCGGTTGCAGGCTGCTGCGCGTCCCGCTCGCCACGGCCAGCACTTTCAGTTTTCCAGTTTTCATGGCGGTGGCCACGGCAGGGTAGCCTGTGATCACCAGTTGCACCCGACCGGTGAGAAAGTCGCCCATACCCAGGGCCAAACCTTTGTACGGCACATGCACCATGTCGATATTGGCGCTGAGTTTGAACATTTCCATCGCCAGGTGATGCGGCGAGCCGTTGCCGGCCGAGGCGAAACTCAATTTTCCCGGATTGGCGCGCGCGTACTTGGCCAATTCGCCGGGCGAATTCACTGGCAGCACTTCCTGATTCACCACCAGAAAAAATGGCACGCGCGTCGCATATACCACCGGTTGAAAATCGCGCAGCACATCGTAGGGCAGCGAATCGCGCATTGCGGCGTTGATCGCATAACTATTGGAGATCAACATCACCGCGCTGCCATCGGCGGGTGAGCGTTTGAAAAATTGCCCGGCGATGCTGCCATCGCCGCCGGGGCGGTTATCGATCACCACGCGGCCAAAATTCTCACTCACCTCGGCGGCGATGATGCGCGCCAAGTTGTCGTTGGCGGCGCCCGGGGCGAAAGGGACCACCAATTGCAAGGCGCGCGCAGCGGGGACTTGCGCCAGGGCGATTCGATGTGCAGCGATTATGCTGATCGCGCCACTCAGCGCAACGGTCAGAAACCTAACGCAGGCGCTCGTCTTCATGGCGCGGTGATGGTGTTGCCGGCGACAACGTTGACCACTCGATTCGAGTTGTCGCGAACGATGCCCTTGGGATCATTGCCCGATTTGATGGCGTCCAACCCCTGCCGCAGGAGGCGTCGCATCATGACGATGCCGCGATCGGTGCCGCCAAGATGTTCCAGTTTATGCACCGCAATCGGCCGCTGGCTTACCTGCGCCTCGCAATCGTCCGGGTCGCGTTGGGTATCTTCGTAGCTGGTTCGCTCGGGTACTTTGCCGCTGGTTCGGCCCACCTTCGCCGCGGCTTTCGCGGAGGGCAGCGGTTTGCCATCCACCACTTTCATGGCTTCAAGATGAAAGCCCAGCGTACGCGTATCGTCGATAGGCACCCACCAGCCTATGGTGGTGGATTTTTCGCTGTGCACTTCTTCCCGCGACACCAGCGCGTTGGCCATCGCCCTGACATTGGGCAACATCGCCTCCATCACGCGAATAAATTTCATCCCGTTGGGCAGCTCGGCGGTGCGCACATATTTCATGCCGGCGCGGGTTTCCTCGAAATCCAGTTTGGGCAGGGTAGCGAAGAGTTTCGAAAAATGCAGCCCGCCCATGCTGGAATGCAGAATGGCCGTATGGAAAGGGTCCATGGCGTTTTCCTGGATTTGCAGCCAATTGCATTCCGCCACCACCCCACGGGTGAAATTGCGATAGGCAATCACCTGGTAACCGGGTTGATCCAGGCAATCGTAGAGCGGGAACAAGGGTTGTTTGTCGGGCGGGCCCATGTAAATAAAAACCAAACCGCCATATTCGATCACCGGATAGGCGGGCTGCCTGACCCGGTCTTTGAGGCCGCTGGTTGGCGCTTCGCCCGGCTGTTGCAGGCAGCGCCCTGACGGCGCGTACAGCCAACCGTGGTAGCAGCAGCGAATGCCCTCCTTTTCGATGCGGCCATATTCAAGCGATGTGCCGCGATGCGCGCAGTGCCGATCCAGCACGCCGACCTGGCCGTCGCCGCCACGAAACGCGACCAGCTCCTCGCCCATGATGACCAGCGCCTTGGGCAGATCGGCGAGTTCCGCCGACAGGCAAACCGGCTGCCAATAGCGGCGCAGCATCTCGCCCATGGGGGTGCCGAAACCGACATGGGTGAGATCTGCGTCTTCGGCGGGCACATGTGCTATTCGCCCGTAGCCCGAAAGCATGTCATCGGGGAAAGGCTGAGGGTTCGCATCGACTTTATTCGCGTTCGCATGGTTTTCGATGACTGTGCTCATGTTCACTCCGTGTCGATGTCGTTCATATGCCTTACTGCGGCTCAATTTTTGCGTCGAGAATTATTTTCTTCCAGCGCGCGGTTTCCGTCGTAATCAACTCGCGGGCTTCGCGCGGCGTGCTGCCAACAATGGTGATACCGGTTTCATTCGCTTTTTTCTGCACATCCGGATGGGCGAGGCCGGTGATCGACTCGCGGCTCAAGCGCTCGACGATGGCATTGGGCGTCTTGAGGGGCGCGCCGATCATGCCCCACGAGTGCATCGGGTAATCGACGAAACCGCTTTCCATGAAAGTTGGCACATTGGGCAAGCCCTCAAAGCGGCGCGCGGCGCTGATGGCGAGCGGCTTTAGCGTGCCCGCGCGCACCGCCGAGAGCACCGGCGTGATCAATTCCACCGTGAATGCCACATCCCCGCGCGTGACCGCGGCCAACAGGTTGCCGGCGCTGTTGAACGGCACGATCGTCAGGGGCAGGCGCGAGGTCGCCTTGAAAAGCTCCGCGGTGAGGTGCTGAGTGCTGCCCAGCACGCCCACGCCGATGGTGAATTGCGCCGGATTGGCGGCGGCTTGCGCCATCAATTCTTTATAACTGTTGGCCGGCGAATTTTTCGCGGTGAGAAACAGTATGCTGCGTAGGGCAGCGCTTTGAACAGGGACGCGCTGATGGCGTTAATGTTGGCGATGTGCAATAAGGTGTGGCCATCCGGTTCGGCCTTGGCCACCGACTGCACCGCGGCGACGCCGCCCGCGCCGGGGCGGTTTTCCACCACCACTTGTTGACCCATCGACAGGGACAATTGGTGGGCCAGAAGGCGCGCATTGATATCGGCGCCATTGCCGGCGGGAAACTGCACCACGATGCGGATGGGTTTGGAAGGAAATGATTGCGCCCGCGCCGCCCCTGATAGGGCAATCGAGCCTGCCAATACCGAGGTGGCAAAAATGCCGACGGTAGAATTGATCAATTGATTGACTCCTTTAAATTCTGATTTGGTCTCATTTCACCAGGATCCATTCAAGCATGCCGCACCGGCGGCTTCACCAGCAGAAAGAATACCGAACCCAGGCCCGCGAGCAACGCGAGAATCGTGAACCCCGCCTGGTAATTGCCGGTGGTATCGGCCAGAGCGCCGGCGAACACCGGCCCCACCACCTGACCGATTAACACGATGGTGAACGACAGGCCCGCGATCAGGCCAATTGCCTTGCGGCCGAAATAATCGGCGCGCATCGCCTGCATCAGCGGGCCGCGCAAGCCCCAGGCGATGCCGTGTAGTGCCGCGAAACCTATCAACATGGCGTAGGACGTGGCGTAGGTCAGGAGCAGCATGCCAGCCATATGGAAAAAGGTACAGCCGGCGGCGAGCAGGCGTTTATCGTATCGATCACCGAGGATGCCGGCGAGCACGATGCCGGCGAATTGCCCGGCGGTCATCAGGCCCATGACTAACGCGGCGGTATCCAGTTCGTAACCCAGGCCTTCCTTCAAATGCGTGATGGCGTGAACGTTCACCGAGCTCACCACCAGGAGCGAAAGACCGTGGCCCAGGGAGATGAACCAGAAGGCGGAGGTTTTGATCGCTTGTTTGGCAGTGAAGTCGGCGGACGGGCCGGGCACGACTTTTGCGGCGGGGGCTGGCGGCGCGCCCGAGGCGTCGTGCGCGATTGGTCGGGTGTCGACCGCAGTCTGCGTGGCGTCCCGCCCATCAATCACTTCACCCATATCTTCAGGACGGCGGCGAATCACCGAGGCGAGAGGCCAGCCGGCGAGAATGATGATGATGCCCGAGGCAAACGCGGTGGCGCGCCAGCCAAAGGAAATAATCGCCAGGGCCACCAGCGGAGCGAGCATCCCGCCGCAGGCGCCGCCCAGGTTCATGGTGGAGAGCGCGCGCGAACGTTTTTTCTCGAACCAATGCATTACCGCGATGGTGAGGGGGAAAAACCCCGAAAAGCCCGAGCCCAGCGCGATCAATACGAACGCCGCATAAAAACCCGTCAACGTATCGACTTGGCTAAACAACATGAAGCCCGCGCCTAGCGCGAGGATGCCGCACCTCACCATGAGCTGCGATCCGAATCGATCCACTAGCCACCCCTGAATCGGCCCGAGCAACGCGTTCTCCACTTGCTGAATCACCGCCGCGCCTGCCAGCGCCGCCTTGCCCCAGCCGAATTCCTCGCGCAGCACCGCCACATAGGCGCCAAGGGATTGCTGCAGGAGGCCGGTTTGTAAGCCTTGCAGGCCGAAGGAGGCCCATACCATCTTCCAGCCGTGGAATAGGCGCGGTTTTGTTTTTCCGGTCATGGCATGGGGGAGTGTTGGATGCTCTACAGGAGGCGCAAATTGCAAGCGTCGGGATGAAAAAATCGATATCGGACAAGCGCCCTGCGCAGGTTCGCCATTCTGCCATCGATGCAAGTCTCGAACCCGAGGCGAGTGTGGATTTGAACGCCACTACCACAAGACTCGGATTGGTGGAGGCTCCTGATAACCTCCTCGCAATCGCCACAGGTAAGAAATGCTCGTTTCGCTATCATGCGCGACCCTGAGTGAAAGTCCTGCCGATGATTACCCTGAAAAACCTCACTTTGCGCCGTGGCGCCAAGGTGTTGCTCGATAAAACTTCCGTCTCCATCAATCCGGGTGAGAAGGTCGGCCTGGTGGGGCGCAACGGCACCGGTAAGTCAACCTTATTTGCCCTGCTCAACGGCAGTCTGCGCGAGGATGGTGGCGACTGTTCGGTGCCGTCGCAATGGCGTATGGCGCAGGTGGCGCAGGAGATGCCGGAGACCACACAAAGCGCCACCGACTTTGTGTTGGAGGGGGATACTTTTCTGATGGCAGCGCGCGAAGAAGTGCGGCTGTCGGAAGAGGGCGAGGACGGCATGCGTATGGCTGATGCCTACATGGCGCTCGCGGATGCGGGCGAACACGACGCCGTTTCGCGCGCGCAGGCGCTGATTCTCGGCCTGGGTTTCACGGTTTCCGAAGTGGACAATCCGGTAAATAGTTTCTCTGGCGGCTGGCGCATGCGCCTGCATCTGGCGCGCGCGCTGATGTGCCCATCCGATTTGTTGTTATTGGATGAACCGACCAATCACTTAGATCTGGATGCCCTGCTGTGGTTGGAGACGTGGTTAAAGCGTTATGCCGGGACGATGCTGGTCATCAGCCATGACCGCGAGTTTCTCGATAGCGTCACCGACGTGACCTTGCATATCGATAACACCAAACTGATGCGTTACAGCGGTAACTACAGCGCCTTTGAGACCATGCGCGCCGATAAGATTGCCTTGCAGCAATCGGCGATGGAGAAGCAAAACGACAAAATCGCGCATCTGCAAAAATTCATCGCGCGCTTTAAGGCCAAGGCGAGCAAGGCCAAGCAGGCGCAAAGCCGCGTCAAGGCGCTGGAGCGCATGGAGCGTATCGCGCCGGTGTTGACCGAAGCCGATTTCAATTTCGAATTTCAGGAACCCTTGAGCTTGCCCAACCCGATGTTGGCGATGCGCAAGGCCACCTTCGGCTACCCGCCGCCCGAGGACGCGCCTGCGGGCACTGAACCTACGATCATCGTGCGGCACGTGAATCGCTCGGTACATGCCGGCCAACGCATCGGCATTCTTGGCGCCAACGGTCAGGGCAAATCGACGTTGGTGAAAACTGTGGCGCGCGCGCTCGTGCCTATCAGCGGTGAGGTCACCGAGGGCAAGGGCTTGACCATCGGTTATTTCGCGCAGCAGGAACTTGATGTGTTGCAGCCCGATGACACACCCATGGAGCACATGATCGCCCTGGCTAAGGCGGTGATCGCCAGCAACCGCGGTGGTTGGGTGAATGCGCGTGAGCAGGACCTGCGCAATTTTCTCGGGACATTCAACTTCTCAGGCGACATGGTGAAGCAAACCGTCGGCAGCATGAGCGGCGGCGAAAAAGCGCGTCTGGTGCTGTGCATGATCGTCTGGCAGCGGCCGAATTTGCTGCTCCTGGATGAGCCGACCAATCACCTGGATCTGGCCACACGCGAAGCCCTGAGCGTCGCCTTGAACGAATTCGAAGGCACGGTAATGCTGGTGAGTCATGATCGCGCGCTGCTGCGCGCGGTGTGCGATGAGTTCTGGCTGGTGTCGCGCGGCGGCGTCACTTCCTTCGATGGTGACTTGGAGGATTACCAGAAGTATTTGCTGGATGAGGCCAAGCGAGGCAAGGAAACAGCAAGCATGCCGCAAAAACCAGAGGCAACCAGCCCAGCGAAAAAACGCGATAAAGCGAGCGCGCAACAAAAGCGGGCAGCCTGACAAGAAAACAAATGGGGTACGTCCCCGATTAACATCCCCAATTGACAGCAAGCATCAAAAGATCCATATTTATGGTATCGATTGATACTATTTGGATCTTACCATGCTGCTCGTCACCCCGGAAAAAATTGCTTCGGTCATGGCGCTGGTGCCAGTGCCGCATTCATTTGCCGAACTTGACCGCCTGGTGTCCAAAGGTCTTCCGAAAGGGACGTTGAAAGCCAGTGTCGATCGAATCTGCAAGAGCAGCGAAGATCGCAGGAATCTTTTGTACCGGATCATTCCGGAGGCGACGTACAAGCGCCGTCAGAAGCATCTCTCCGTCGAAGAGTCCGAGCGCACCGAACGCCTCGCCAGAGTCATTGCGACAGCCCAATACGTGTGGGACTCGGAAGAGGATGCCGCTGCGTTCCTGAATACGCCGCATTCGATGTTGCAAGGGCGCACGCCGCTTGAGGTTTCCATGTCGGAACTGGGCGCCCGGCGCGTTGAAGAACTGCTCTGGAAGCTCTACTACGGAATTGCCGCTTGATGCGGATTTTCCGGATGGGTGATGCGCGTCATCCACTATGGGATGGTCACGGGGCGGCCCTGGTCGGTGGCCGTTGGAATAGCCCTGGCAGACCGCTTATATATGGATCGCAGAGCTACGCCTGCGCCATGCTCGAAACGCTGGCGCGCGCGAATATCGGACGCGTTCCTTCGACACACTGCTTTGTTGTCGCAAATGTGCCGGACAAAGTAACTATCGAGCGCCATGATTCGAACTCGCTTCCTCGCGGATGGGATGGCGAAAATAGTTCAATCGCAAAATTATTTGGTGATTTGTGGCTGGCAGAAGCACGAAGCGCTGTATTGCTGGTGCCATCCGTGGTTGCGAGGCTGGAATTCAATGCGCTGGTGAATCCCTTGCACCCGGATGCCGCCAGGTTAGTTGTTTCACAGACGGAAAAGGTTCTGTGGGATAAGCGGTTGTTCGAGCGCCTGTCGAATTCCGACTAATTCATTTCATGGCTTTGTCTATCAAGGCAGATCGCCAGCCCTAGGCGACTTGTTATCATTGCTGGATGAAACAGACCTTCCAAGTGCTGTTGCGACTGCGCGATGAGGGCGAGTTGGAGAAATTCGCGGTTGGTGGGGCGATTGCCGCGAGTTTTTACATCGAAGCCGTCGCCACCGAAGATCTGGATATCTTTGCGGTCTTGCCGCCGTCTGGCAGCGGCGAGGTGGTGTTGACGCCGCTCCATGATCGTCTGAGCGAGTTGGGCGCCACGGTGCGCGCTGAACACGTCCTGATACACGACTGGCCGGTACAAATTTTTCCTGCATACACGCCGCTAGTTGAAGAGGCGGTGCGTAACGCCCAGGAACAACGCTATGAAGGTTTGGCGGTGCCGGTGGTGACGGCGGACTACCTGTGCGCCATTGCGTTGCAAACCGGTAGACCCAAGGATTATTTACGTGTCTATTCCCTGCTCCAGGCAGGTTGCGTTGCCCCGGCGAAGCTACGACAATTAATCAAGACCTATGGACTCAAAGAGCGTTGGAACGCCTATGCCCATCGATACGCTTGATCCGGCTTTTTTCGAACGTCACATCGCCAATATAAAGACGGCGTGGCGCAAGCGCGCCCAGGCGCTGAGTTGGGAAGAAAAAATTGCCGCCATCGAGCGCATGCGTGAACGCGACCTGGCTCTGAAACGCTCGCGCGACCAGCGATCTGACCCTCCGGCCAATTAAAAAGGCGTTGCTAGTCCTTCGCCGCGCCCGAAACCTTGATGGCGAGCGCGAAGCGGGCGATTTCGGCGTCCCAAAACTTTCCGAATTCGCTCGCGCCCCGGTAACGCAGGATGAGGCCGACCTTGTCGTAACTCGCCGCGGTGGGTGGATGCGCCAAGGCTTTACCAATCTCCGCGTCGAGCCGGGCAATGATTTCCGGCGGTGTTTTGCCGGTGGTAACAATGCCCGCCCAGGCGCTCATCTCAAGCTCCTTAAATCCCGACTCGATCATGGTGGGCACATCGGGTATCGCCGCTGGGCGCTGCGCGCTAAATACCGCCACCGGCCGCACCTTTCCTGAGCGAATATGCGAATTGGCAGAAGCTAGCGTTTCGACTGTGATGTCCACGGTGCCCGCCATCAGCGCGGTCATGGCGGCGGCCGCGCCTTTGAAGGGCACGTGCACGATGTTGATACCGGCGTAATACCTGAACAACTCGGCCGATAGATGCACTGCGGTGCCCGCGCCGGTGGACGAATAGTTTAGCTTGCCGGGATTGGCACGCGCGAACGCCACCAGCTCGCCGATGGTTTTCTGTTGACGATTGGGCTCGACCAACAGCAAATTGGGGATCACACCGATCAGCGAAATAGGCGCGAGGTCGCGACGCGGATCAAACGTCAGATCCTTGACCATCGACTGCACGATGGCCACCTGTGGGGTGGCCGAGAGCAACGTGTATCCGTCGGGCGGCGCCTTGGCAACCGTCTCGCCCCCCGACACAATGCCGCCGCCAGGGCGGTTCTCGATCACGATGGGTTGACCCAGCGCCTCCTGCAGTCGTGGCGCGAGCAGGCGTGGCGTCAGATCCGCGATCCCGCCGGGCTGGCTCGCGACGATGAAGCGGATGGGCTTATTGGGGTATTGGGCTAAGGTGGCGTGCGTGCAGAGCAAGCCACCAATGAGTGCAACTATTGCAACCAAGCGCGAGTCGGACTTTTTTTTCATTCTGTGCTGCCGGTGGTGGAGTTTGATCGCTTCAATGACGACATTATACCGAGGCGGATTTCCGATTTCGGTTCGAATCATGCTCGAATGCTACGGCGTCACTCGGTCGATCCCGTTCTCCTTGAATGCCTTCGTGATTCAATTCGTGTAACTACTGCATCGTAAAGCCGCTACTTTTGATAACCGGGGCCCAGCGTTCGTAATCGGCTTTCACCAGCGACGTCAGTTGCGTTGGATTCATCTCGCGCACATCCAACCCCAGTTTATGCAATCGCTCTTTCATGGATTCGGTACGGGCAGCTTTCTGGAAAATGCTGTTTAACTGCGACACGATTTCAGTCGGCGTGCCCGCCGGGGCGAAGATGCCGAACCAACTGCTTACCGTTAGCGCCGCGTGGCCCAGTTCGCCCATGGTCGGGGTGTTGGGCGATTCGGGCGCGCGTTTGATGCCGGTGGTGGCGATGAAGCGGATCTTTCCTGCTTGCGCTTGTGCGATCACGGTTCCCAGCGGTTGCACGGTCGCCGCGATCTGGCCTGCGAGCAGTGCGGTGACTGCGGGCCCGGAGCCGTTGTAGGGGATGGCTTGCAGCGGAACGCCAATCGCGTCGCCGATCATGATGCCGATTAGATGCGTCGAGCCGCCTTGCCCGGCGCCGAAGTTCGCCTGGGTCGGATTGGCCTTCGCCCAGGTGGCGAATTCACGTAAGTCTTTCGCGGGGATATTGCCGCCGACGGCGAAAACATAGTCTTGCGCACCGGCATGCGCCACGGCGGCAAAATCCTTCAACGGGTGATAGGGCGGATCTTTCATGGTCAACGGACGCAGCACTAGGCTCGAATCGGGCGTGACGATCAGCGTGTTGCCATCGGGTGCTGCGGCTTTCACCGCTTCCAGGCCAATTTGCCCACCCGCGCCGGCGCGGTTCACCACCACCACCGGGCGCCCGAGTGCTTCGCCCAGTTTCTCCCCAAAGAGACGCGCGAGCACGTCCACATTGCCGCCGGGTGGATAGCCGGAAATCATTTGTACCGGCTTGCCGGAGAGTTGCGCGAAGGCGCTCGATGCGCATAGGGTGAAGGCTATTGCCAGGGTAATAGCCGGTTGGACGGTATTAGGTTGCTTTAGACAGAAATTCACTAAATTCTCCTTGCTGATGCTAATCCCAGCGTACGTTATGGAATATTTTCTATTTCGCTTCGCGATATTCTGGGCAGGGCTGCAATTGCTCGAATCCCGATTGGCGATCCACACCCACCGTATGCACCAGGTTGCGCTCGATCATGATGAGGCGCACGCGCTTGGCGCCGGTGTTCACGTGCCGGTACACCACGCCACGGTCGAACACCGGCAGGGTCATCACGTCGCCCGCCTTCCAAACGTGTCGCACGCCATCGACTTCGGTGTAACCCTCGCCTTCGAGAATATAAAAGACGGCATCGCCGCCGTGGCGTTGCACGCCGCTGCGGCTACCCGGCGGTATTTCCTGCCGGTAGAACAAATGCGTCTGCACTGCGGTATAGGCAAGCGACGGGTGCAGATACCACTGCATTTTCCCATGGGCATTTTGTTCCCAGGGCAGTTCGCTACCACGAATGAGGAAAGTCGCTTGCTCCAAGCGCTTTCGTTGCAGATCGCGCAGCGCCAAAAGCTCGTCGAACAGATTCACGCTTTTTAAATCGTCCGGGTGCGCGAACATCGGGGTTTGTTCGGTGGTGGCGGTGACTTTCCATTCGTCTTGGCGCTGCCCATGCGGTCCGCTGGTACTGGCGCTGCGTAGATCGGGCGTATCGCTCACCTGATCGATGGCGTTGGCGATGTAGCGCGCCATCAGCAAATCGCGAAACGCCACCCAACGGCAACCTTTCGATGCATCTTTATTCCAATGCTGATGCACCGAACCATCGGGCTGTACCGGCAGAAGGAGGAGATCCCCCTCTTGCCAATCGAGAATCTTGCCGTTGGTCTCGGTCATGCCCTCGCCTTCGAGCACGTAGATGATGATGCCACCTTGATGCTTGTGTCGGCCGGACTGGCGCTTGATGATGTGCTCGAACACGCCCCAACTGGATAACGCGGTGTGTTCGAACACAGCGTTTAAGTAGTAGCGAATCAGACCCTGACGCGACTGCTGGAATTCACATTCATCGCCCTTGATCAGTAGCTGACCATTCTTCTGTCGCGCGATCCACTCCTGATAATGACGAATAGTCTTGTCGTAATCCGAATCTGGGATGGCTTCGGGTTGTTTGATGCGTTCACGTTCCATTTCTTGCCTATCGGTTAGCTTCGCGCGAAACGCGCATGTCTTGGAAAAGCGGTTGGAAAAGCGAAGAATCCA
>JBJXEY010000419.1:0-10499 GCA_046153355.1 Burkholderiales bacterium | reverse complement strand
GATGGCCAGTGCCGATCAATTCGACCTGGTGGTGCGCGGCCACGGCGCGCACGCGGCAATGCCGCACTTGGGCGTCGATCCGGTGGTGGCGGGCGCGGCCATCGTGCAGGCGCTGCAAACCCTGGTGTCGCGCTCCATCGAACCGGTGGATGCCGCAGTCATCAGCGTGACGCAATTCAACGCAGGGGATGCCTACAACGTCATCCCCACCGAAGCGGTGTTGCGCGGCACGGTGCGCACCTTCAAACCCGCCACGCGCGATGCCATGGAAGCCGGCATGCGCCGGGTTTGCGAGAACACCGCTGCGGCCTATGGCGCAAAAGCCGAATTCACCTACACGCGCGGCTACCCGCCACTCATCAACTGGCCCGAGCAAACCGATATCTCGGCGCGCGTGTTGGAGGAGTTGGTTGGCAAAGAGAACGTGTATCGCCAATTCCCGCCGACCATGGGCGCCGAGGATTTCGCCTACATGCTGCAGGCCAAGCCCGGTTGTTACGTGTTCATGGGCAATGGCCAGGGCGCGGGCACACCCGGTTGCATGTTGCACAACCCAGGTTACGACTTCAACGATGCGGCGTTGCCGATCGGTGCTTCGTATTGGGTGCGGTTGGTCGAATATAGCTTGCCGAAAGCCGCCTGATGAATAGCGGAATTACCTATCGAAAGTAATTCCAATCTATTGCAATGTTCAATCCAAATCTAATATTAGATTTGTCTCATGACTCAGGTGGTTGCTGGCGGTGCCGGCATAATTCTTGGTAAACATGCCACCGCCACCAGAATCAGCACTGCAAGAAACGCGAGCGAGCGAAACAGCGTATCGAACCCCCAGTTGTTATATACCACTGCCACGAAGGGCAGCGTCGCGGCCAAGACGGTAAAACTCACCACATAACGCACCGCATAAATGCGCGCGCGATACTGCCCACTGGCCATTTTGCCGATCAAAAAATCGTTGATCGGTATCTGGCCAAAGGCGCCCAGCATGAAGCCGAAGGCCACCGCCAGCGCGATACCTTCATGCAATCCGGGCATAGCAGCGAAAAACACAATTTGAATGATCGCCGCGCCCATGAAAATGGTGCGCGGCCCATAGTGATCGAGAAGCTTCCCCGCCACCAATTGCGCAAGCGATGCCACGGCGAACACCACGAAGGCGAACATCCCCACCATGGTCGCCACATCCGACTGCCCCGCACCACCACCGGTTTTCCATGCCTCGGCCAGGCTGGTGGCAATGCCTGGCAAACGCTCCTCGAAAATCTTCGGCAAAGCGAAGGTGGTCGATTGAAAAACGATGCTGGAAATCGCCGCGGTAATGAACACGATCGCCGAGACGCGAAACAAGATCGCTTTGTAATCGGCCGAAGGCGGCTGCGAGGCATCGGCCTTGGCCGCCGCGCGGCCGCCGGATTGCGTCATGACCGCGTCCCAACGCAACCAAGCGTAGGCCAGCCCAATGGCAATCGACAATATGCCGGGAATCACAAAGGCCACACGCCAACCGCCATGATCGATGAAGTAACCCGTGACCAGCGCCGCACAGGCCACGCCCAGGTTGCCCCACACGCCATTCACCGCAATGCGCATGCCGGTGTTCTTCCACGTCGACGTGACGATGGCCAAACCCACCGGGTGATAGATCGCGCCAAAAATGCCAATGACAAATAGCGCCAAGCCCATCTGCAAGGCGGTCTGCGCGAACCCCGCCACTACCGATGACAGACCAATGCCGATGAAAAATACCACCATCATGCCATCGCGATTCCAGCGATCGGCAAGCCACCCGGCGGGCAGCGCGAACAAACCAAAAGCAAAAAAACCAGGCGTGGCGTAGCCCAGCAACTCCGCGTAGCCCAGGCCCCACTCGCGCGACAACGCCAGCGCCGCCACCGTGGCGAATATCAAGGTGAAGAAGTGGTCGAAGAAATGACCGACGTTGAGGAGAAAAAAATGGCTGCTATCGCGGGTCATAGAAAAGTCTCTCCTAAACTTAGACGAACGTCTGCAGGTGAAATTCCATTTTTACCAAATGCTTCGTCGCGGGTCGATTGACCGACTACTCCGGATCGATGCCCGCCTCACGCACTACCTTGGCGAACATCGGGATTTCGCGACGCACACGCTCTGTCAATGCCTCTGGCGTTCCAGGCACCAGCAACAAATCCATGACCGCGAATTTCTCCTGCACCGCGGGCAGACGCAAAATCTCCCCCGTTTCGCGATTGAGACGATCAACAATGACACGCGGCAAACGCGCCGGCGCGGCCAAGGCATACCAAGTTGAGGCGACATAGCCCGGGACACCGGCTTCAATAACGGTGGGGATGTCGGCTATACCTTGCAGGCGCAGCGAACCAGTAGTCGCCAGCACCCGCGTCTTGCCGGCCTTGGCCTGCGGAATGGTAAAGCCTGGCCCCTGCAACATCATCTGCACCTGACCAGTGAGCAAATCGGTACCCGCCTGCGCGCTGCCCTTGTAGGGCACGTGCACGATGTCGGTCTTGGTGATGCCCTTGAAAACTTCCATGTATAGATGCTGGCCACTGCCGGTGCCTACCGTGCCGTAATTGAGTTTGCCCGGCTGCGCGCGCGCCAAGGCCAATAACTCCTGCAAGGTTTTCGCTGGTACCGATGGGTGCACCACGAAGTAATACGGCGTCTCGAACACCATGGAGATCGAGGAAAAATCCGTGATCGGGTCGTAGGGCAGGGTTTTTTTCAACACCGCATTGAACACCACCGCCGACTGCGCCGAAAACAACAAGGTGTGACCGTCCGGCGCGGCTTTCGCCACTGCGTCAGTGCCGATGATGCCGTTGGCGCCAGCGCGATTCTCAACAATTAATGGTTGGCCCAGGCGCTCGCCCAAGTGTTGCGCCAAGGTTCGCGCCACGGTATCCACCTGACCGCTGGCGGTTTGCGGCACGATCAGGCGAATCGGTTTGGCAGGGTAAGGCGTGCCTTGCGCATAGACATGCATCGCGCAGATAGGCGAGGCACAAACGAAGGCCACTCGAATAGCCGTGGCAGTGAAAGTTGCCATACGCGCCTCCATGTTTAATCAATGATTGGCGTGTTCGTGCGCCTTGGCACTCTTAGCGGGTGTTTGCAGCGGGCGAACCTCCGCGTTCACGGCAATTGTCGTGCGCTTCTTGTCGCGACCTTCAATGACCAAAGTCAATGGAATCGATTCGCCCTCTTTCAACTGGCGTTTCAGCTCGAGCAACATAAGGTGGTAACCACCAGGCTTTAACTCAGCTCCCTTACCGGCACGAATATCGATGCCAGGTACCGCGCGCATACGCATCACGTTATCCACCAGCGCCATTTCGTGGATCTCAACCACGCCCGCTACGGTACTGCTAACCGATACCAGACGCGCATCGTCTTTTGAAGCCAAATGCATATAAGCACCGCTGGATTTTTGCGTGGCCACGGTGGCGCGAACCCAGGGGTCGTGCACCTGCACCTGGGATAAGACGCCGCCACTGGCAACCATCAACAAGGGAGCAAGCAGGCCACACACCCAACGAACTGTTACCTCGCGGCGTATCGCCTTGTCGCGATTCCAATCGCGTTGCATCACATTGATCATTTAAGAAGCCTGTTTCATTAAGGTGCGTAAATCGGCGACGTAATCGTCGGCCTCCTGCGCATGACGCATCCCTAAGCGCAAGCGCCCTTGCGCATCCAGCACATAGGTGATGGCAGTGTGATTGATGGTGTAGGAGCTACCCGTAGTGACTTTCTCGAAGAACACGTTAAACGCCTTGGCCGCAGCTTTGGTCTGCTCGGGTGTACCTCGAAATCCTACGAACTCAGCGTCGAAAACCTTGAGATAGTTGCGCATCAGCTCCGCGCTATCGCGCTCGGGGTCAACGCTGATGAACACCACCTTCAACTTATTCCCATCGACCCCGAGTTTCTTCTTCACTTCGGCGGCGCGCGCCAGCGTGGTCGGGCAAACATCGGGGCATTGCGTGAAGCCAAAAAACACCAGCACGTAACTGCCGCGAAAATCGGCCAACGTGCGCTCGCGGCCCTCGGCATCGGTCATCGTAAAACCAATATCCTGCTTGCTACCGGTGAGATCGATGCCTTTGAACGAGGGTTTGTCGGCAGAGCAGGCGAGGAGAAGCGACGCGAATAGCAGCGCAAACAAAGCGCGAAAACCGCGTCGCGCCACGGACTGCATTTTTATTGGGGAGTAGGGATTCAACACCCAGCGATTATATCCGCCGAACGACTGGGTACTTCGCCGACTTGCGGCCACGCATTACCGCTTTGTCGTTAAAACGGCAGCGGCTTTTTATCGAACGGCGGGCCATCCTTGAATCCATCCTTGGGCGGAACGCCCTTAAACCCTTCCTTAGGCGGCCCTCTCGGCGGCCCCTTGCCAAACGGCGGGGGCGCCTTGACGAAGCTTTGATCCGGGGAACCGACAAAGCAACGTGGGATATAGGGAAAATTCTGCGTGGTCACATAGTAATAAGTGCCCTCGGGATATTCAGGCGTCACGCCCTCGCGTCCGTTACACACATCCAAACCGCCCGCGCTCTCTACGTGTTCGTAATCCTGCGCGAATTCGCCATTGGGCACGCCACCGGGCCCACCGGAACGCTGCCCGGTTTTTAATCGATAGCCGGAGCGAAGCTCAATCAAACCGCTGGCCGCGTTCTTCGCATCGCGATAACCCATCGGGCCATAAATAGGAAAACCATCTGCCGCATAACCAATCAAGGAAGGCGTATTGCGACCGGCCAGACGTTCAACGATGCCCACCGGCACACTGTGATAGTGATACGCGCCATCGGGCTGCACATGCGCGTTGTTGCGATCCAAACCCAGAGGGTACGGTCCAGTCAACGCCTCATAGGCGTAACCCGAGCGCGGCTCATTGTTCCAAAACTCGGCGGTCCAAGGGTCGAACACCACGCCGTTAATGGCCACGCCAAAGGCCATGTTGCGGCGAAGATCAACGAGGCTCCCGGTTCGGCGCGGTTGCAGCGGCATGCGAAATTCATAATTTTGTTTTGCGATTCGATTGGGATTGCTGCGATTGGGAAATTCGCCGGTAGCATGATCCGGCAGGCCATCGGCAGTGATGAAGCGCATGCCATCGGCGATACGGCTATTCATGGCCGCGCGCGCGGGTGAAATCAACATATCCCACAGGCGGGTCAGGGCAGCCTGCTCTCTGGCGTTGTGGCCGGTGGTCTTCACGCCATGGGCAAACGCACTTTGGGTTGTTGAAAATATTAACGCGGTCAATACAAGTGGCGAAAGCGAGAACGCGCTAAACAACCTGCTTTCGTATTCGAATATTCTGGCGATACGCATTACTCGACCTCCTATTTGGATTCTAAAAACCAGATGCCGGCAAATTTTCGCTTATCGCCAATATTCCTTGTAGCTTGCCCCGGTGGTATGAATACGGAAGTCAAATGAAATGAGCATTGGCTGAGTAGGGGAAGATCGGCGCAATTGTTAGGGTCAAATTTCTTAGTTTGCAGATTTGCAGTGATACAGCCAATGCGAACTTCTGAATTTAAAGGGATAAATAGCGATCTGAATCCTGGGACCGCTTCGCCCAGGTTTGACGGGAATCCACGCTGTTTGCTAATATTCGAGGCATTCCGACGCGAGTCGGCTTGTCGAACGGGGGCAACTCTGGCGACACAACCTGCTGAAAAGCAGCCCAGCGGCCACCTTTGAGTGGCCGCTGTCATTTCTGGTGGGGTAATGACTTATATCTGCTACATCGACGAAGCCGGATGCACCACCCCGCTGCCGGGCCCACAAACCGACATCCAGCCGGTGCTGGCGATCGTAGGCCTGATCGTCGGCGCCACCAAGATACGCAACCTGACACTTGCTTTCCTCAAGCTTAAACGCAAATATTTCCCCAAGAAATTCGGCAATGGCAGTCATCAACTTGACGATGTACTGGTCGAAATTAAAGGATCTGACTTGCGGTCAACCATCCGTAAGCACGGCGCACACGCCGACGCCACGTTGAAATTCATCGACGCTACGCTCGATTTGCTACGCGCCAACGAGGCCCGCCTTTTTGCTACGGTATGGATAAAAGGAATTGGCAAGCCCATCGACAGCAGGGCAATCTACACCAGCTCGATCCAGGCGGCATGCCGAAATTTTTCGCTATTTCTCGATTGGCATAACGACAATGGATTCATGGTGGCCGACTCGCGCACACCCGCGCTGAATACTCAGGTGTCACATTCCATCTTCACGCAAAAATACCGCGCCAAGGGTGACCCGTGGGAACGCCTACTCGACTTGCCCGCGTTCGGCCACAGCAATAATCACGTCCCATTGCAAATCGCAGATATTCTCTGCTCGACACTGCTGTTCCCGATGGCGACGACCACCTACTGTGCTGGGCAGATCATTGGCAAGCACGTCAAGGGGCGCGACAAGCTCATTAAGCGCCGCTATGCCAGCCGGATCAAGTCGCTGCAGTTTCGGTTTAAGGATGCCATCGGCCAGCAACAGGGCGGCATCTTCGTCAGCGATGGCTTACAGGGGCGCAAATCCGATCTGCTGTTTCAATTTTCTTCCTTAAACGCCAACCCACCAGCAACGACTTTTTAATCTTGGGCGCTTAAAGCCAAATAAAGGACGTTCTGCCGCTGCACTATCTGTACGAACTATTCGACCATATCGACATCGATCCGCGTCTGGAACACCAGCCCCGCGTGCTCACGCAACGCATGAAACTTGATCTCTTTCCAATGCTCCTGCGCCACCGAAATTTCGTATGGATTGGCGGCGAGGAAGGTGGGCGCATCCACCGCATCGTAGGCCACACGATGCGCGTTGGCTTCAATGAAAATTTTCAACTTTCGATCATCATCGCAGGTCACCCAGCGGGCTAGCCGATAGTTGCTCGCCAGCATGCGTGCATCCACGCCGTATTCGTGTTTGAGGCGATGCGCCACCACTTCGAACTGCAACTGACCGATCGCGCCAAGCAAGAGACCACTGCCGTTATGCGGCCGGAACACCTGAATCGCACCCTCCTCGCCCAATTGCGCGAGGCCAGCCTTGAGCTGTTTGGAGCGCATCGGGTCCCTTAGCTCCACCAACTGAAACAATTCCGGCGCGAAAAACGGCAGTCCGGTGAATTGCAGGTTTTCACCCTCGCTCAAAGTATCGCCCAACTGAATCACACCATGGTTGGGGATGCCGATGATGTCGCCCGCATAGGCATCTTCCACAATGGTGCGCCGCTGCGAGAGAAAGCTCACCACCGCATTGGTGCGGATGTCCTTACCGCTACGGCACACGGTGAGCTTCATGCCGCGCTCGAAGCGCCCCGAACTCACGCGCACAAACGCGATGCGATCCCGATGCCCCGGATTCATGTTCGCCTGGATCTTGAACACCACACCGCAGAATTTCTTCTCCTCGGGTTCCACGCGACGCTGAATCGCGGGGCGCGCTCCCGGCGGCGGCGCAAGGTCCACCAGCGCATCGAGCACCTCCTGCACGCCAAAGTTATTGATCGCCGAACCAAAGAACATCGGCGTCTGGCGGCCCGCGAGAAACTCGGCGCGATCAAAAGCCGGCGCCGCGCCGCGAATCAACTCGATTTCATTCACGGCCTGCGCGAACACCTCGCCAAAACGCTCACGGCTCTCGGGGTTATCCAGCCCTTCGAGCGTCTCGACATCGCCCCCAGCCTTATCCTCCCCCGCAGCGAACACCCGCATGCAATCGCGCGAAAGATCGAACACCCCCTTGAAGCGCGAACCCATGCCCACCGGCCAAGTGATCGGCACCACCGTCATGCCCAACGCCTGCTCGATCTCATCCATGAGTTCCATGGCCCCGCGCACCTCGCGGTCCATCTTATTGACGAAGGTAACAATCGGCGTATTGCGCGCGCGACACACCTGAAGGAGTCGCATCGTCTGCGCCTCCACACCATTGGCCGCATCGATCACCATCACCGCCGAATCCACCGCCGTCAACACCCGATAAGTATCCTCGGAAAAATCCTGGTGGCCGGGGGTATCGAGAAGGTTGATGATGCAATCGCGATACTCCATTTGCATCACCGAGCTTGCCACCGAAATCCCGCGCTGCTTCTCGATCTCCATCCAATCCGAAGTCGCATAGCGCGAAGCCTTACGCGCCTTGACACTGCCCGCGATATGAATCGCGCCGGAGAACAGCAACAACTTCTCCGTCAGCGTCGTCTTGCCCGCGTCGGGGTGGGAGATGATGGCGAAGCTGCGGCGGCGCGCAACTTCCTTGGCGATGTCGCTCATTTCGGACCTTGGTGCTGGAGCATGGCCAGCGTACGTTCAGACGCCAGCGGTATGGGGTCGCGATGGTAGCAGAAACACCGAATGCGACCCCACCATGAAGTAACCCACGGTGGTACATTGACGTCGAAACTCGGAGGCATTCGCAATGGGGAGGCTATAGCCATCGAAACTTTCGCCGCAATTGTCATGCTTGCCGTCGTACTTGTTTTCGTGGGCATTGCTTTAGATGCCGCGCGACGGGCCAAGTAGTTTCTTCACGCGTTGCATCGATCCTGCGCGACGAGCCAGGCCTAGTCCCTCGTGGCTTGCTTGACGCGCCAGCTAGTCAACCCAACCGCGCCAAACCTCAAGAAGTCTTCTCCCCTGCGGCCTACGCCTTCAAATTGCGTGCGCGCGCAATATCCAACGAAGAAGGCGCCATCGACTTTGGCGGAATCTTGATGCCATCCACCAGGTGCCACTCGGAGAATTTGGGCTCGGCGTAGTCCACCGGTTCCCAGGCCTCGGTGGCGATGTCGGTGTCGCTGAAATATTCGATGGCACCGCCCAGGGGATTCTTGAAATACCAGAAGTAGGAGGATGACACGGGGTGACGCCCCGGCCCGACCTGCGTCTCCCAGCCTTCGTTACTGAACGCGAGGCCACCGCCGAATACCTCGTGTATATCGCGCACTTCGAAAGCAACATGGTGGAACATGGTGATGCCGGTGGGACTGGCGCTCAAGAACAAATTGTGGTGGTCGTTCACGCGCGAGCAGCGCAGAAAACTCGCGCCGCCCTCGGCGTAGCGATCCGATAACCAGAACCCCAGGCGATCAACGTAGAAACGCTCGGCGGCGCGCGTATCGTCGACGCGAAAACCCACGTGGCCCATGCGCCAGGGCTGCGCATGCCGGTGAATGGTGGCGCGGCGGTCGATGCGGCGGTAGTTGCCCACGGTGTTGTAGATGGGATCTTCCGCGGGTTTGTTTTCGCTGCACCGGGTCAGGCGGAAACCGAAGTTGACACCGCTGTTGTCTACGCTGTGTAGCGTGCCATCCGCGTCCTCGCGCACCTCGCGATCACGCGCAAGCTCGGCGCCGATGGCGCGAAGCTTATCCGTCGATGACACGCCCCAAATCACTTCACGAAAATTCGAGCCGTCCTTGAAGCGTGGCGGGAGACCCGGCGAGTCTTCGTGACAGACAATAATTTCACTCTCGTTGCCGCAGGTGAATTCCAGACGCGTGTCCGTCTCCTCCCTCAGAAAAAGCCCCCAATTTTCGTAAATTCGTTTTGCCATCGCCATATCTGGCGTTCCGTAGACGAGACAATCGATATTAATTATGGAATTATCCTGAGTCATGTTAAGCATAGTAACTCCTCGTTTATTGCCCGCCAAACCAGCCAAACCATCTATTCCGTAGGTTGAATTTTCGCCACCTTCACCAGGCGTTCCACCAACGCGAATTCGCGATTGATACGCCCAACGAACGCTTCCTGCGATTCGCCGATAAATTCGAAGCCTTCGCGCGCGCGCACTTCCGGCGTGGCCAACGCTTTGAGAATGTCGCCATTCAAGCGACGCGCAATCGCGGGAGGAAGTTTCGCGGGCGCGAATAAGGCAGTCCACGACGGCGCGGACTCAAAGCCCGGCACCGACTCCACCAACGCGGGCGTATCGGGGAAGGCGGGGATGCGCTTTTCCATCATGGCCAAGATCTTCAGCTTGCCCGATTTCAAGAACGGCACGGCGGTCGCGACGATGCCGATCACCATGGGAAGCGCGCCACCCACCAGGTCTTGAAACGATTGCGCGTTGGCTTTGTATGGCACGTGCACCAACTGGATGCCAGCCAACTGCTGAATCTGTTCGCCATTGAAATGATGATGCGTGCCCACGCCGGTGGTGCCATAGGAAATCTTATTGGGGTTGGCCTTGGCGTATTCGATCAACTCTTTCATGGAATTCACCGGTAGGGTGGTGGAGGTCAAAATGAAGGCGGGCGTACTCCACAAACCGGTAATCGGCGTGAGATCGCGGCGCCAGTCGATGGTGTTGGTTTTGGAGAGAAACGCCCGCGTGATAATGGCGTTGGGCGTTGCACCAAGCAACGTGTACCCATCGGGCGCGGAGCGAATCACCGACTCGGCCGCCAGCACGCCGCCAGCGCCGGCGCGGTTCTCGACGATCACCGGCTGACCGATGATGTTCGA
>JBJXEY010000399.1:0-2996 GCA_046153355.1 Burkholderiales bacterium | reverse complement strand
GCGCAGTGAACCGGAATAACCACTGTCAGTTTCGCGATGTATAACAATCTTCTTCACGGTACAGCCCCCTGGTTCCGTGAATCCCAAGATTGTTCGATGCGCGTCTCGGGCTACCAGCGCAGGTCGGAGGCCCGTCGCAAAATTCGCTGCGCATCCTCCTCAAGCAGATAGCCGCCTCGGAGCAACAACTGCGCGTTCGCATTGATCCGGTCCACATAGATCTCCGGCGTTTTATAGCGCTCGGCCAGCGAGGGTCGAGGATCGCGGAAGTCCTTGCGTTGACCAGCGTTGCGTAGAAACGGCGCAATGCCACCGTCCAGGTAACACAGTTCACCGGGCGTGCCAGAACCCGCGCTGCGCACGCCCCAGCCGGTGGTGGTGGCGGTGGCCACGGCCTGCTCCGGAACACGCACCCCCGCAATTTCATTGCCGTCCGTATCCACCTGCGGGACCAGCACCGGGTATTCACCTTTGAGCGCCTGGGGCAGCACGTTGCTGATGACGCCTTTGGCAAATTCGGGACCGTAGTCAAAGCGCGGCTTCGGGGCGGGCCCGGCTGGTTTTTGCACGCCGGGTATGGAGGGAAAGCGCCATTGACTGGCGGCCACCAGCGTTTTGTCGGCAAGCTTTGGATAGGCCGATGGCGGCGGCGGCGTGCCCTCCCGCACCCAGCGATCCATGGCCAACAGCAATGCTCGCTGGACAGGCCGCGCGTCGGTGGGATTGGGCGGCAACGCGCACACGCCCGGCGGCATGGTCGCGCCCTGGATGTGCTGCGTGCCGGCCAGGTGATACACGCGCACCTCATCGGGCAGTTTGGCGTCGCGTTTGCCTTGCGGATCGGTGGTCACCAGGGATGGGCCGCTTTGCCAGTATTCGGTTCCGGTGGTGGTATGGATGACCTTGGGGCAGTTGCCACGAGCGCTACAGCGCGTGAGCAGGCCTTCGACCTTGCCGCTGAATGGATCGGTCTCGTCTTGATAGCCGAAGGGAAAAGTGGTGTCGGGAAAGGCGTGAAACCCATAGCCGATATTGATCATGCGCACCGGTTGGGCATAGCGCTGGTTGAGAAACAGGCGCGCCGTGGAAATATGCGGGTTAATGGCATCGAATACCTTGCGATTGGATTCGTCCTCATTGAAACCGCGATAGGTGAAGTCGCGCAGATATCGTCCGCTTTGCGAGGAGCCGTGCGCAAGCGCGCGTTTAATTCCGCCCGCGAGCGGATTCGCCTCCGCGGATTCATTACGCAAGAAAGAAACGATGTCGCGCGTCGCGGCAAAGCCAATTCCTGACACCGAAGGATTCTCCGACGGATACACAAACTGATACAGCACACCGATGGCAAATGGTTTTCCCGCGGGCAGCAGCCGAATACTGCGGTCGTTGACGAACTCCCAATCCGAATCGGGTATTACCCGCGGCGCATCACTGTTGCGGTAACGAAGAGTGAGTTGGGCGCGTGACTTTTCAGTGCTGGACGCCTTGAAGGTGAGCGGAAACGTCGTCGCATTTCGCACATTGGGCAGCAGTTCATCCCAGACGTTTTGCCCCAGGCCCGGTGCCGTGGGCAATTGGATACGCAATACATTATTGACGGCGGGAATATCCTGAATCCATCCGCTCCACAACACGGTGAAGCCGTTGCGCATCAGAAAACCGTTGCCCAGGTCATCAGGCTTCACTGGGTTGTTGCCAGATGGCGCATCGTTGAAGCTTCCCAGCGCGATCTTATTGCCCCGATTGTTCACATCGTAGAGTAAGGCGCCATTGCCCTTGGCCATATCCACCGGTTTGATGATCTCAAGATCGGAGGAATATTCCACCCGGCCGCGCGCGTTGCGCGGCGCGAGTCCAATGTCGACAATCTCCTTATTAAGCGGATGTTCCGGGTCCAGTTCCCCGTGAAAACGTCCGACAATGCGTTCATACGCGCCCGCACTGCCGAATCCGGCGCCGGCATAGGTGTCACGCCGCTGAATTTCAACACGCGTGACCACGGCATCGACGGCAGTGGACGCGAATACGAGTAGTGCAATAACAAATTGTGTGCGAACCATGGGGTTTCTCCTTGAAGACCTACTTTTTATTGCGGCTGGATGCGGCCCGACTTCACCGCCGCGCCATATTCGGCGGCCGCAAGGCGCAGCATGGTTTGGAATTGCGCCGCATTGGTGTGTATATCGACCAGGCCAAGCTCGCGCGACTTGGCACGCATTTCCGGCGCCGCCAACGCGCGGCCCACCTCGGCATTGATGCGTGCCACCACGGCTGGCTGCATATCCGGTGGCCCGTAAAAGGCAAAAAATGCCACCGGGAAACTGTAGCTCGGTACCACTTCGGCGACGGTGGGGATATCCGGCATGTCCGCGAAGCGTGTGGCGCGCGTCAGCCCCAATATCTTCACCTTGCCATCGCGTACATGGGAGGCAACCGATACCACATTGGTGATATTCAATTCGATCTGCCCGGCCACCAGCGCGAGCACCGCGGGCGCCAATCCACCGAACGGGACATGCACCATGTCGATGCCATGCTGCTTGAGCGATTCGCCGATCAGGTGTTGCGAGGTATTGATGCCCGAAGAACCGTAGTTCAACCGCCCGGGGTTTTTCCTGGCAAAGTCGAATAACTCGCTCAGGGTCTTAACCGGCATCGAAGCACCTACCGCGATGCAGCTCACGGTTTCAAGCGCCGGCGCGATCGGGGTGAAATCCTTGAGTACGTCGAGCTTGAAATCCTTCGACACGAAAGGTCGAAGTGATAGATCAGAGCCTGCGGTATAGGCGAGCGTATAACCATCCGGTGTGGCACGCGCCACATACTCGGCGCCGATAACACCGGCGGCGCCCGCGCGATTTTCAATGATTACCGATTGACCCAAGCCAGCCGACAGGCCCTGCTGGAGAATCCGCCCGGTTAGATCAACCCCGCCACCCGGTGGAAACGGAACCACCAATCGCACCGGTTTGACCGGGTAGGTCTGGCCGTACAAG
>JBJXEY010000394.1:0-3662 GCA_046153355.1 Burkholderiales bacterium | reverse complement strand
GCAGAAATTCGGTTTTGCCTTCGCCGAAATCAAGATCAATCAGCCCGCGATAGCGGCCGATGCCATGATCCAGGTGCACCACCGGGTCGCCGGCGCGCAGCTCCGAGAGATCGCGCAGCATGCCTTCGACGGAGGTCACGCGTTCCCGTGCGCGCGCGCCGCGAGTGCGCGCGGTGGCGGCAAATAGTTCCGCTTCGGTAATTAAAGCGCGCGCGCTCGTGGTATCTACAAAACCATTTAGCAACGGCGATACGCACAGCATCAGCGGTGCTTCGGTATTGGCAAAGCTCGCGTAACCGTCACAATCGGCGGGACGTAACGCGTATTCGTTCAAGTACTGGATCAAGGTTTCTCGCCGACCCGCAGATTCGGCGATCAACAACACGCGACCGGGGTATCGGTCAAGAAACGCTTTCAACGCATGCAAGGGGTCTTCCGCGCGTCGTTCCACCGCTAACACGGGCAGCGACGTGAAACGCGGTATGGCGTCATTTTCCTTGTGCGTCGCGTCGCTACGCAGGCGCTCGAAGCTCCCGGCGCGCAGAAAAAACTGTTCCGCGTCGAGAAATAGATCGCTCGGGTCGAGCAAGGGGCGGTCACGTTCACCGCGCAGGAACCGATAACGGCTTTGCATATCGCGCCAGAAGTCGGTGAGGGCGGCGTGTGTATCGCCTTGCATGACAAGCTTACATTCGGGCGGCAGGTAATCAAATAGGGTGGCGGTTTTCTCGAAAAAAAGCGGCAACCAATATTCGATACCGGCAGGTGACACGCCGTTGGAGACATCGCGGTAAATAGTACTTTTCGAAGGGTCGCCTTCGAAGTGTTCGCGAAACGCATTGCGAAAGCGGTTGCGCCCCGCATCGTCGGTAGGATATTCGCGCGCCGGCAAAAGACGAATTTCCCCTACTTTGTAGATGGTGCGCTGCGTATCCACGTCGAACGTACGTATTCCTTCGATGGTTTCATCCATCAAGTCGATACGGTAGGGCAGCACGCTGCCCATGGGAAAGAGATCGATTATTCCGCCACGCACGCAAAATTCGCCCGGCGCCATGACTTGGGATACAGACTGGTAGCCGGCAAACACCAGTTGCGCGCGCAGCGCGTCCAATCCTAAGGTTTCGCCCTGTTTAAGAAAAAACGTATAGGCGGCCAGGTACTCAAGCGGCGGCAGGCGTTGCAACGCGGTGGTGGCGGGCAGCACCAGCACGTCGAATTCGCGGCGTTGCATCTGGTAGAGCGTCGCCAGGCGTTCGGAGACCAAGTCCTGGTGCGGCGAGAAACTATCGTAGGGTAGGGTTTCCCAATCGGGAAATACGCAGACTTTAAGCGCCGGGTCGAACCAGCTTATTTCTTCGCGCAAACGCGAAACTTCCGAAGCACGCGCGCAGAATACGACCATGGGGTGATCGCGCCGCGCCCATTCGGCTAATTCCAGGGCGTCGCTAGACCCCGTTTGCGCCGGCACGGAGGGCATAACTAAAGACGACGACTGTGGCGAGCTTTCAGCCACGGGATGGTGCTCGTCCAAGAATCTTTTCTAACCTTGAAAAACGTCAAAACCCGCACGAAGGGCCGCCAGGTGTGGGCATTCGGCGGTCCGGTGCGGGACTTGGTATAATTATACTGTCGAATCAGAGCTTTCCTGTTGGAATCTCCGGTCCGCTCTAAGGGATTTTCCTAGGGGTTTTTCCCAATGTCTTCCAGGTTATTCGGGCTGATCCCCGCGGCCGGTTTGGGTGCACGCCTCGGACAGCCCGTACGCAAGCAATACAGCCTGATCGGCAACAAGACCATGCTCGCGCATTCGGTAGACGCGTTATTGGCGGTGCCCGAATTGGTCACGGTATTTGTAGTGTTGTCCCCAGAGGACGAGACGTTTCGTCGGCTGGATTGGAGTGATCGCGGTGATCGTTTGGCGCCTCTATATTGCGGCGGGGCGACGCGCCGCGACAGTGTGTTGAATGGATTGATCGCGGCGTCGGCCCAAATCGATCCCAATGATTGGGTGTTGGTTCACGATGCCGCACGGCCATGTGTAAGTGTTTTAGACCTGCGTCGCTTAATCGAAGCAGTGTTACGGATCGATACTGGAGGATTACTCGCGCTACGCGTTGCCGATACCTTGAAACGCGGCAATTCGCAGGGACGCATCGTGGCAACCGAATCCCGGGAAAATTTATGGCAGGCGCAGACGCCGCAAATGTTTCGCCATGGGATGTTGTTGAGAGCATTGCATACGGCGCGCGAAGCTACTGACGAATCCAGCGCCATCGAAAAACTTGGGGAAAAACCGCAGTTGATCGAGGGAAGCGCGAGAAACTTGAAGGTGACGTACGCGGATGATTTGCAGTTGGCGGCAACAATTTTGGCTGCCGCCAGGCAGTAGGGAGATCGTGGGGAGATTGTGGTTTTGCACGATCTCGGGGGAGACGGGGCAATGCGGGTGGGGCAGGGGTTCGATGTACACGCGCTGGTGTCGGGGCGCAAACTGGTGATCGGCGGCGTGACCATACCTTTCGAGAAGGGTTTGGAGGGTCACTCCGATGCCGACGTGTTGTTGCACGCGATCACCGATGCGCTGCTGGGCGCCGCCGGCCTGGGAGATATCGGGCGTCACTTTCCCGACTCCGACCAGCGCTACAAAGATGCCGACAGCAGAGTGCTGATGCGCGAGGCCGCGCACAAGGTTCGCGCCGCCGGTTACAAAGTTATCAACGTCGATTCCACCATCATTGCGCAACGCCCTCGCATGGCGCCGCATATCGCGCAGATGGTGGGCAATATCGAAAACGATCTGGGCATCGCGGCCGGTTGCGCGAATGTCAAGGCGAAAACCACCGAGCACCTGGGATATGTTGGCCGTGGCGAAGGTATTGCCGCCGAGGCGATCGCTCTGGTCGAAAGTGTCGAGTAACGAAACAAGCGGAGGCTGCCATACCTGTCATCACTGCACCAAAACTATTCTTCGCGCTGTGGCCGGATTCCGAGACGCGCCGCGCGCTCGCAACTCGCGGCAAAGGCATGTTTAAGGTTTCTGGCGGGCGCATGACGCGGCCGGAAAATCTCCATCTGACTCTGGCGTTTCTTGGGCCCACCGACGCAACGCGACTGGCCGAACTCGAAGCGGTCGCCGCATCGGTGAAAATTTCCCCTTGCACAATTTCGCTGGACGAGGCAGGGTATTGGAAACATAACCATATCGACTGGGCGGGCTCGAGCAAAATACCCGATAAGTTGGCCGCCATGGTCGAGGAGCTACGCGGCGCATTGAAGAAAAACGGTTTTCGCTTCGACCCCAAGCCATTCAAGCCGCATGTCACCTTGATTCGCGACGCCAAGGATCCTGGCGAACCGCCGAAAAAATCCATTCGCTGGAAAGTCGGTGGATTCGCCCTGGTGCGCGCCTATCGCGACGACCAGGGTTTGTTATATCGGGTGGTATCGAGCTGCCCCAAGGTAGAAGCTTAGGCTTCCGAAAGACTAGGTGAGCTGAACCTAGGTGGACTGAACCCAGATGGGCTGAACCCAGGTGGGCTGAACCCCGGCGCGGATGATTGCCGCGCCGAATTATTTATTCGACCCTCGCGCCCGAGGCTTTTACTACCTTCGCCCATTTCGCGATTTCCTCGCGAACGAATTCGGTGAATTGTTCGGGT
>JBJXEY010000388.1:0-75085 GCA_046153355.1 Burkholderiales bacterium | reverse complement strand
GCCCGAACCCTGGCGGCCGAGCGCCTCGCTCTCGTATGAAGAACGCTACGAGTGGCGGCTGCCGGGAGAGGATGTCTATATGCAGGAACAGGGTGCCTCTGGCGTGAAAGCGGTCGATAAGTCCGGATCGCAAACCGCCACTACCACCACCCCTGCCGCTACAGTCGCGAATGGATCCCGCTCATGAAAAATCCACCGCCGCTTGACGCCATCGAACCCACCGGCACCAACGTGCACATCGATTACAAAAAGTGCACCAACTGCGCCATCTGCATTCGCTCCTGCCCGGTAGATGTTCTGCGCATCAGCCCGAGCACGCGCTGGCTCGAGGCAAGCTTCTGGGAAGACTGCATGCTGTGCAAATTATGCGAGGTAGATTGCCCGGAGGATGCGATTCATATCTCGGCGGACAAAGTGCTGCGCCATCCGCTGAGTTGGGGTTAGTTGAGGCGAGCCCTCTTTAATGAAGCAGATTGCGTGACAATGATTCTGCGGGTGCGCCATTACAACTGCCCCGTGCGGATGCGCTAGACGCTGCATAATCCGCCATCAGGTAAATGGATTCAGCCAACTCCCAATGCCGACCACCAATGATTCAGCCTGGAAAAAGTTTCGTTTCTTTCCGCTTGCAATTTGTGGCGCGTTTTGCCTGGGGGCCGCGCTCGCCGCGCAAGCACAAGCCCCATCCTGGCCCGCGCGAGCGGTGAAAGTGATCGCCACCTCACCCCCTGGCGGCGGTATCGACTTGATGACCCGTTTGGTGGCCGAGGAAGCGGCGAAATCGTTCGGGCAGCCCTTCGTGGTTGAAAACCGACCTGGCGCCAATGGCAATATCGGCACCCAGGCTGCGCTACGCGAGCCGGCGGATGGCCATGTTTTTTTTGTGTCCGCGCCGGGACCGTTTGCCATCAATCAAAGTTTCATGAGCGCCGTGCCCTTTAATGCGGCAAGCGACATCGCGCCGGTGGCCATGTTGGGGTCGCTGCCATTGATGTTGGTGTTGCATCCCTCCATTCCCGCCAACAATGTGCAAGAGCTTTTGGCATGGATGAAATCGCGAGGCAACAAGGTGACCTATGCCTCGCAGGGGATCGCCTCTACCGGGCACCTGGCGATGGAACTGTTTCTTACCACCACGGGTATGGAGGCCACGCATATTCCTTACAAGAATTCCGGTGCGAACGCGGCCATCGATCACATTGCCGGGCGTATCGACATTGCATTCAATAGTTCCGGGGCGACGCTGCAGTATCTCGAAAAGAAACAATTGCGCGCTATCGCCGTGGGCGAATTAAAACGCATCGCCATGGCGCCGCATATTCCGACCATCGTCGAGCAAGGTATTCCAGGGTTTGAAGTCACCCCATGGATTGGCGTGGGCACGCGTGCCGGCGTTCCCGGAGAGATCATCCGTCGAATGAACGATTCCGCCACGCGCGGTATGGCGCGTGCGGAAAATCGCGAACGGCTGATGAAAATGGGATTCGAGCTGCGTCCAATGACTCCTGAACAATTCGCCGCCTACATACGCGCCGAAACGCTGAAATGGGGCGAATTGATCCGTCGAACCGGGGTGAAGGAAGACACCTGAATTTGCATTTCTCAAGATGCGGCGACTCGAGTTTGCTGCGCATGACATCCAATGCTTTCGTTCCGACATGGTGGCGAAAGAACAAGGTGATGAAATTATTGTCGATTCCATTTTTACATCGACGCTGCGGCGGGCGAACTTGTCATGGTGATTGGGAATTTCGGTGTCGGCAGGCCGCTACTCAAGATCGTTGATTAGTTATTCCGGCTTGATACCGGCTGCTCTGACTACCTCGGGCCAGCGCTTGAGTTCGCCTTTGATGAAGGTATCGAACTGCTGTGGCGTGCCGCCGATGATATCGGCAGCCTGGCCCTCGGTAATCGCAGTGCGCACCGAGGGTGTCTGCAGGATCTGATTAAAGACGCCGTTGACGCGTGCCACCAGCCCAGCATCCATTCCAGCCGGGCCGACGATGCCGTGCCAAACGCTGACATCGAACCCGGGCAGGGTATCGCTGGTGGGTGGCACATCGGGTAGTTGCCGCATCGGTCGCGAGGCGGAACCCGCGAGCGCGCGAACCTTGCCGTCGCGCACCTGCCCGAGCGAGGTGGATACCGTGATGATGGCGGTGTCGGCATCGCCACGCAGTAGCGCGGTGAGCATCTCGGCGCCGGACTTGTAGGGAATGTTTACCTGGTCGATACCGGCGCGGCTATTGAGGTAGGCCATGTACAGGTGCGTCCAGTTGCCCAATCCCGCCGAGGCATAGTTGAACTTGCCCGGTTGCTGTTTAGCCGCGGCGACGAACTCCGCAAGCGTCCTGTGCGGCAGGTTGGCGCGGATCAGCACCACCGCCGGCAGGTTGGCGAGATGGACGATAGGCGTGAACGCGGTATGCGGGTCGTAGGGCAGTTTGGCCAGCGTATGCGACACCGCATTGGGCCCGACCTCGGCGAGGAACAGCGTGTAGCCGTCGGGTTTCTCGCGCGCGACCGCCGCTGCGGCGATGGTGCCACCGGCGCCGACGCGGTTCTCCACCACCAGCGGCTGGCCATTGGCGAATTGAGAAAAGCCGCTGGAGACGTTGCGTGACAAGGTATCGGCCGCGCCACCCGGGCCGACCGTCACAAACAGCCGCACCGGCTTGTCTGGCCACTGGGCCAGCGATGCACAGGGCATTGCCGCGAGGGCGCAGACGGCGAGCGCCATGGCGTGGCGAATAGGTGTGAGTATGGGAATTTGCATGAACGGCATCGGGCTCTCCTTGGTGGAATTGCCAGTGCGCATCAAGAACGATGCACCGTTAAGAATCATGCGCCGTCAAAAAAATTCGATGGCGCCGACGCATTGTGGCGAAGCAGGCAAGCGAGTGCAAGCGTAGGTCGCATCGAGCCGCTCGTATCGAAACGCTCGTATCGATACGGTCGTTTCGAGCCGCTCGTATCGATCCCGTCGTACCAATGACCCTCGCCTGTACTCCCGCTGCCTTGTGATACTGTGACTGCGTGCCAGATGGTCGCCTGCCACACCCGGTATCCGAAAGTGGGAGTCAAGGTCTGCGGCCCGTTCCCAACGACAAGGAGACACGCCATGAATCGCAAGCTTGTTAGCGGGCGCCGCTCAGGCGCCGCAGTTTCGCTACCTATAATTTCGCCGCGCAAATTTTCGCTGCGAACCGTTGCGCTACTAACAGGCGCGCTACTAACAGGCGCGCTGGTATTCGCGCCGCTCTCATCGGCGCTGGCGCAGACCTTCCCAAACAAAGCGGTGCGCATCATCGTGCCGGCCGAGCCCGGTGGTGGTTTGGACATCCCCGCGCGCAGCGTCGCCCAGGGCCTCTCGCAGCGCTTCGGGCAGCCGGTCATCGTCGAGAATGTTATCGGGGCGGCGCAGCAGATGGGAGTGAACGCTCTGGTCAAGGCGGCGCCCGACGGCTACACCATTCTGTACGGCGGCTCTACCCCAATTACCATCGCCCGGAACTTCGATCCCAAGCCGCCCTACGATGCGCAACGTGATCTGATCGGTGTGGCGGTGGTCGCGCGTAATCCCCGGCTGATCGTGATCCCGCCTGATGTCAAGGCGAACACGCTGGGTGAGTTCTTCGCACTCGCGCGTCAGCAGCCGGGTAAGTTGTTCTACGGTTCGCCGGGCATCGGCCACTCCTTCCATCTGCTCACCGAACTTCTGTCGACGCAGGCAGGCATCAAGATGACCCACGTGCCCTACAAGGGCAGCGCGCCGGCAAATCGCGGCATGCTGGGCGGCGAGGTGCAGTTTCTCATCCAGTCGCCCGAGGCGGTGGCGTCATTCTTGCGCGCCGGGAAGATGCGCGCGTTGGCGACCTTGGATCACACGCGGCTTGAGTCGCTGCCTGATGTGCCGACTCTGTCACAGGCAGGTGCCAAGGATCTGGATTTCGAAGAGGGCTGGCATGGCATCTACGCGCCGGCCAAGACCCCGCGCGAGGTGCTCGCGGTGATCGAGCGCGAGGTGACGGGATTGGTGAAGAGTCCCGACTTCGCGGCCAAGCTGAAGGCGATGAATTTCGTGCCGGTGGGCACGGGCATGGCGGATATCGCGAAGCGCCTGGAGACCGAGTTCCGTGTTTGGCCCGAGGTGGTGAAGGCGGCCAATATTCAGGTGTCGCGCGAGTAGAGAGCGTTCACACCGTGCCGCACTCTTGAACGGCGCACACCGTTGTGCCGGCGCTTGTGGTGTATTGGTGCATTGCGACGAGGCTCCGATAGTGGAATAGCCGTATAACTAATAGTAATATGGACGCATTGCTAATAGTAATATGGACGGCGCTATAATAGCAATATGGACGCTTCCGCCGACTGGTTCGCTCGCCACATGGCCACGCCGCTCGCCGAGGCAATGACCGACACGCCCGTGGTCTGCCTCCTCGGCCCGCGGCAATGCGGCAAGTCCACGCTTGCCAGGCGAGCCTTTCCCGGTCGGCCGTATTTTTCTCTGGACGACGATACCCTGCGCGAACGTGCGGCCTTGGACCCGCGTGGGTTTGTCGCAGCATTGCCGGACAACGCCACGCTCGATGAGATACAACGCGCGCCAGCCCTTCTTCCATCGATCAAGATGGCTGTTGACGAGGCGCGCCAGCCCGGAAGATTTTTGCTGACCGGATCCGCGAATTTGCTGCTGCTGCCCTCTGTTAGCGAGTCGCTGGCGGGGCGCATGGCGCTGATCCGACTGCATCCGCTTACTGAGGCGGAAAAGGAACGCAAGCCTGGTGGCCTGCTCGCCGCGATGATTGGCGGTCGCTTGAAGGGCAACATCCGTTCTAAAAGGCTGTCCACCGATGAGTTGATTGATCGAGTTCTGCGCGGCGGATACCCGGAAGCCATCCGCAGAGCGCGACTGGCGCGCGTACGACAGTGGCATCGGGACTATCTGGCAGCCATCATAGAGCGCGACGCGCGCGATGCCGCGAATCTGCGTAGTTTCGATCAGCTTGAAAATATCCTCTCTTACCTCGCGCTACAGACAGCGCAGCTTCTGAATATCGAGTCTCTGGCCAAGCATCTCGCTATCCGCCGGGAAACCGTGCAGAACAACCTCGCGGCGCTGGAACGCTTGTTCTTGATACGGCGGCTCCCCGGTTGGCATTCAAGCGATGCGCGGCGTCTGGTGAAAGCGCCCAAAATCCACATCGTTGATAGCGGCATAGCGAGCACGCTCGCAGGGCTTGTCGAGACCGACTGGCTGACGAACATGAATCGTTTCGGGCACCTGCTCGAATCGTTTGTCATTCAGCAATTGATTGCCCAAGCGGAATGGACCGACCCCGACCTGCGTTTCTGGCACTACCGCGATAAGGACCAAGTAGAGGTCGATCTGGTGATCACACGTGGTCGTGAGACATGGGGCGTTGAAGTGAAAGCCGCCGCGACACTCACCCCCTCTGACGGTCAAGGCATGCGACGGCTGGCCGAACAGTGCGGACGCTATTTCAAAGGGGGGATGATTCTGCATGCCGGGACGAGCATCCTGCCGACCTCGGATAGTCGTGTGCTGGCGGTGCCACTTTCCGAGCTTTGGACGACTTGACGGACGCGGAGAGGTCAATTATCCGCTGTTAGCCGTTACCGCCCATTTCACCTCGGCTTTGCTTCACGCAGTTGTTGGCGTTTTCATAAACGTGATCGTGGTGCGCCCCCACCTACTCCATGCCGAACTTCTCGCCACCTTCAAATAACTCGTCATGGCGAAAGCCTTTCGGGCCGCACTGGATCTCCCACCAGTTCTGATCAAGATCGACTAAGTAAAACGAATACAGTCCGTGTTGATCCAGGGCCTTGTGTACTTCGCGGATTTTGTAGAGGTCCTTTAGCCGTAGCGCCGCTTCGCGCGCGGCATCCACTTCCTCGCGGGTGCGCACATCCACGCCCCAATGGTTGAGCATATGCACCGGTTTCAACTTGTCACCACGTTCCACACAGGCAATGTGAAACTTCAATCCACAGCGGATCACCATGCTGCGTTTGCCGTGGCGCACGCATTCCAGACCGAGGAACTCTTCGTAGAACTTGCGCGTTTCGACAAGGCTTACGCACTCCAGCGTCCCGTGCGACAACACGAAAGGTTTCACCACGGAGGATTGATTACGCGGCTCAATCAGTGGTACGGGAATCATTTCAGCGCTGGTTGTCATAATAAAACCTTAAGATTTGTCTTTGACTATGCTTATTTGACGTACTTCATCAGTAATTTACTAGTCCTGAAATGGAATTTTCGCCTCGCGGCCGATGCGCGCGAACTTCGCCAGGTCAGACTTAAATAGGGCATCGAACTCCTCAGGCCGGCTGGCAACGATATCGCGCCCGCCACCGGCAAGAATATGGTCGCGTACCTCGGGGTGTTGCAGGGCACGCGCCGTTTCGGCTTGAATGAGATCGATCACTGCCTTGGGTGTTTTGGCCGGCACGAAAAAGCCCTGCCAACTTCCCGCGACGAACCCTGGAATATCCTCGCCAATGGTGGGTATGTCGGGCAGTTCCGCCACGCGTTTGGCGCTGGTGTGTCCGAGTGCACGTAACCGCCCCGCTCTGAAGTGTTGCAACAGCGCGCCCGATGTGGGTAGTACTGCGACATCCACTTCGCCGGCGAGCAGTGCGAGCACGATGGCTGGTTCACCCTTGTAGGGCACGGAAAGCACGTCGATGCCGGTGGCCGAGGTAATCATCTCCATGGTCATGTGCAGCGAATTGCCGATGCCCGCAGTGCCGGAATTAAGCGCGCCGGGTTTTGCTTTAGCCAAGGCGATGAACTCGCGCACGCTGCCCGCCAGACCGGCGCGCGCGACGAGAATCTGTCGCGAATCCACCAGCTGCGTAACTGCGGCGAAGTCCTTGGCCGGGTCGAACGGCAGCTTGCGATACAGCACCGGGCTAATCGCCAATCCATTGGGTGTCATCAAAATGGTGTACCCATCGGGCGCGGATTTCGCCACCAGGTCCGCCGCAAGATTGCCGCCCGCGCCGGGGCGGTTGTCAACAATTACTGGCTGTTTCAAGTACTCGGAGAGTTTTGGCGCCAGCACCCGTGCGAGCGCATCCACCGGGCCGCCAGGTGGAAAGGGCGCAACGATGCGCACTGGCTTGGAAGGAAAGCTTTGCGCGAATACCGGGGAAACGGCGGTGAATACAATCGATAGCATTGCCGTCGCTACGGCGCCGACTAGGCTATACATATCTCAGTCTCCTTTTTTTAGGCGTTCGCAATTTTAATGACCCTGCACCCCATTGCAGCGCGCATGATACTTGCGTTGGAATGAGAGTCTCCGTATCTAGAATTGAATTTACCTCAACCTCCGCATTTAGTAGTCTTCAGTTATGCAATTGGATAACGAATTAAAACGTGAGGAAAAAATGGAAATAACCGAGCGCCAATCGATCGAGTGGGAATGCCTGAAACTATGTAACGCGTTTGGCTACTACCTCGATCAATTCGATTTCGAATCACTGGGCAACTTGTTTTTGCCCGATGGTGTCTGGAACCGTCACGGCCACGACCTGCTTGGGCCGCAGGGGATCAAGGAGCAATTGATGAAGGACGGCCCGAAGAAAAGCGGACCTGCCATGAGAACCGGCATGCATTTCGTTTCCAATTTCGTTCCGCATAAGGTCGAAGCCGGCGAAGTGAACTCAACCTGTTACGCGCTGGTCTTTAGCTCTCGGGATAACGCCGAGGGGGTCAAGCGTTTCGATCCCATGTCGAATATTCAGACCATCCTTTATTCTGATTGCTTCAAAAAAACCGCAGAGGGGTGGCGCTTCGCATCTCGTAGCGGCCAATACATGTTGCGTTCGCCAGGGTGGCCCGGAAACTAAGCGGTTATTCCGTTTTTATTCCCGCTTCATTGACCACCCGCTGGTACTTCGCCAGTTCGCTCGTCACCAGCGCACGAAACGCATCCGGGCCAAGGCTTGCGGGTTCCGCGCCCTGCCCGGCGAGAAATTGTTTCATCTCGTCCGTGGCGGCCATGCGCAGCACGTCTGCGGCGAGGCGCTGCACCACCGCAGGCGGCGTTCCGGCCGGGGTGAAGATGCCATACCAGATGGGCGTGTCCAAGGGCAATCCAAGCTCGGTCAGTGTTGCCACATTGGGCAATGCCGAGGCGCGTTTCGCGTCGGCCATGCCCAGCGCTCGCATCTTTCCGGTGTTGATGAACTGAATCGCTTCGATCAGCGAGGAAAACAACAGATCCACTTCGCCGCCCAGGATGGCCGCGATGGCGGGCGACCCGCCCTTGTAGGGGACGTGCACGATCTGCGTCTTGGTCTGGAGCTTCAGCATCTCGCCCAGGATGTGTGAGGTGGTGCCGGGGCTCACCGAGGCATAGTTGAGCTTGCCGGGGTTGGCGCGCGCATAGGTGATGAACTCGCCGATATCCTTGAACGGCGCCGCCGGCTTGGCCACCAATACGATAGGCAGGCGCGCGAACATCGCCACGGCCTCGAAATCTTTCAGCGGGTCGTAGCCAATTTTCGGGTTGAAGCTCGGGCTCACCGCGAAGGTGCCGGTCGAGGCGATGGTGATGGTGTAGCCATCCGGCGCCGACTTGGCGACGCGCGAATAACCAATGGAGCCGCTGGCGCCGGGGACGTTTTCAACCACCACGGGCTGGCCCATTTGCGCGCGCAGTGCGTAGGAGCGGCCAAGTGTGTCGGTGGTGCCTGGGGTAAAGGGAACGATCATGCGCAGCGGTTTGCTCGGATAGCTTTGCGCTTGGGCGGCGGCCATTTCAGCTAACGCGGTCAGTGCCAGGGCGTTGTACAGGGAGTAAATTTGCACCTTACCTCCTTAAGTGGTCGAGACGCGCCACAATGCAAAAATTGTGAGATTGCGGTCCCATTGTATGAGAATGGCGGATGCGGGGACGAATCAACCCGTGAAAAGGAGAATGGTATGGAGAATCCCGTTCGAGCGACCAAGACTCAACTGGGGCTGCGTGGTGTCAATCATCTGGCGCTGGTCACCGAGGACATGAAGCTCACCATGGATTTTTATGCGGAGGTGCTCGGCATTCGCCTGGTGCATGCAATGAAAGTAAGTGACGGACTTGGGACCGGGCCTGAGAATCGCGGCAATCCGCCCTTTGAGCGCATCCGCCATTACTTCTTCGACATGGGCAACGACGACGTGCTCGCTTTTTTCGAGATGCCCAAGGGCGTCAAGGCGCAAACTGATCGCGACGCCCTGGGCGGCATGCAACATGTGTCGTTCACCGCAAGCCACGACGGCTTCATCGAGGTAAAACGTCGGCTGGACGCGCGCGCCATTCCTTACCTGGGGCCGATCGATATTTTTGGCAAACGCGCCCAGTCGATGTATTTTTTCGATCCAAACAAAATTCGCCTGGAAGTCACTTGGCACCGCTCCGGTCCCGACGACCCGACCGTCATTGACGACCTAGTCATGACGAAGAAGGGTGCGCGAGAGGAACTCGAGACCTTATTCGATGATCCCGAGTGGATCGAGCGTCACATCGCGCATCTGCCGGATTAACGGCGTGGATGGCTTGGAATATGAAACCGGACTACCGGCCCATAGTGACGCACTATCTGGTGTGTTTCTTTGCGACGCTGCACGCCCTTGGCCCAATCGGCCTGGCACTTTTTTCTGGAAACACATCTCAAATTAAGTTTGCGATCATCGTCGCGTTGTATTGGACGTGGCCCTTTTGGATTAGGCCAATTTGGCGAAACAGGGACATCAATTTCAAGCTGAGCATGACCTGCCTGCTTATTGCCCTCGGTGCGTTGATGTGGGTGACCCCCGCCGCTTTAATAATGACATTAATGCTGTTACCGGGACGTTTCCACATTTAGCCATCAGGTGATGACGATTGGGGCGAGATATCTTCGCCGGGTTCCGCGCTACCGACTTTAACGCGCGACCCGTTTGAGCACGCTTCGCCCTAGTTGCGCCAGCGCGGCGCGCGTATTCGCGCACAGCGCGCTTGAATCCAACCCGTAGTTTTCGCAATGACGGCGAACGTCCGCCTGAACCACGATGACGCCGCGCTCGCCGCGCGGGGCGAACACCATGGTTTGCGGCCCATCGATGCCGTGGCCGATCAGAAGCACCGCGAAGTGATGTTCTTCTCCGTCCGCTGCATTGATGTTTTGATAGGTCCACCCTGCTTTCGCGAGCATCGCATCGTCGATTTTGGCGCCTCCGGCGCGAAGTTCCGTGACGACGGCGGAAAGCCCTCGCTTGGCGTCACGCGCCAGCGCGCGCACGCGGTTCGCTTCGTTTTCGCATATCGAAACGAGCAGGTTTCCGGACAGGTTCGCCTTGGTGATCAGACCAAAGATCGCGGTTCGCTCGCACCTGACTTCTTCGATTTTGTTCGTTTCGACTGAGTAGAAAGTGGGGTGGTAGGTTTTTCCACCCGGGCTCAATGCAACGTCGTTGGCGCGGACGATCTGGTAGATCTCATAGCCGACCGCATCCTCGAAACGTGGTGTCTGCGCATTTGCAAAGGTTGTGGCGGCAAACGCCGCGATGGCGAACGCTGATCGCATTATCTTGCGGCCGCGCCCGCGGGCGCGAACGCCGCAGGCGCAGCCGCGGAAACCGGGGCATTGCCGGGCGCCGCGCGGACCACAAATGGCGGCGGCTGAATTGGCGCCAGCCCCGGCGGGATGACGCCCGGCGGAAAACGTTCGGCGCCACGCGGCTGACGCGCCGCCGCCACGGCCGCCGCCAGACGCGCCGTGGTCATCGCCAGGTCTTCGCGCAATTTCGCGCTGACGCCTTTTTCCGCTTCAAAAAATTTCGTCGCGACCTCCGCCGCGCTGCGGGCTTCCTCCGCCGCGCGCTTGAGTTCGTCGGTTTCCTTGCGCAGCGCATCGCGTTCCGCCTGCGCCGCCTTGCTCGCCGCCTGCGCTTTCTGTGCCTCCTCCTTCAATGCGGCGATCTGCGCGGTCGCGGCATTGGCCGCCTGGTCACGCGTATAGGCGAATACGCCCGCCGCGATGGCGATGACTATCGATGCTGCCGCGATCCATTTCATGGGCCACTTCCTTTCTCAACCGGCGAAGGAAACCATTTCGGTTTCCCGAGAAGCAATTATCCGACAGGTTATGTGACGATTGCAGTGAAAAATCTCACATCCGAGTGCGCGATGTCGCGTCGCGTTGCATGAGGTGCCGCGTTACAGTAGCCTCGATACGAGTCACGAAGGAGTCACAACAATGAGTGCTTACCCCAATCGTGCGAAATCTCGCCTTGCTGCGGGCGAACTGGCGTTGGGCATGGTGCTGCGCCAGGCGCGCACCGTGGATATTGCAGCGTTGGCAGTCACCGCAGGATTCGATTGGTTCTCCATCGACATGGAGCACAGCACTATCGACGTCGATACCGCGGCGCAGATCGTGTGCGCGGCGCTGCCGGCGGGCATTACGCCCTTGGTTCGTGTGCCCGGCGAAGCGTCGCATCATGCGTCGCGCCTGCTCGATGCGGGGGCGCAGGGAATTATCTTTCCGCATATCAATTCGCCTGAGGACGCGCGCCGTGCTGTGGCGCAATGCTTGTACCCGCCTATGGGCACGCGCTCCTACGCGGGCATCCAGGCGCAACTTGCTTTTCGTAGCACCCCGGTAACCGAGGCCACGCGTCAGGTGAACGAGCAAACGCTAGTGGTGGCGATGTTGGAATCGGTCGCGGCGATCGACCATGCCGAAGCGATTGCCGCGGTGCCTGGTGTGAATGCTCTGTTGATCGGAATCAACGATCTTTGCGATGAACTGGGTGTGCCGGGGAAATTCGGCGATCCCAAGGTGGAGGAGGCTTTCGCCAGGGTCATTGCCGCGTGCGCGAAGCATCGCGTTTCACCCGGTATGAGTGGTGTGCACGATCCGGTGCTGGCGAAAAAATATATCTCGATGGGGATGCGCTTTATCGGTGGAGGTACCGATCAAAGCTTCTTGATGGCGGGGGCATCCCAACGTGCGGCGTTTTTACGCGGCTTGCTCTAAATTTACTCCGGCACAATCCCCGCACTCTTAATCACCTTGCCCCAGCGATCACTCTCCTGCTTCATGAACAAGGCCATCTCGGCGGGCGTGCTGCCGCGTCCGTCGACGCCAAGTTCCGATAAGCGCTTTTGGAACGCTGGTTGTTTTACGCCCTCGGCAATCGAGGATGAAAGTTTTCCGGCAATCGCAGCCGGCGTTCCCGGCGGCGCGACCATGCCGAACCACACTGATGAAACGTAACCGGGCAGCACTTCGGCTATCGCGGGTACATCTGGCAAAACCGGCGCGCGTTTCTCGCTGCCGACGGCGAGGGCGCGCAACTTCCCTGAGCGCACATGCGGCAGGGCCGAGCCCAGTTCGATGAACACCATATCCACTTGGCCGCCAAGCAAATCGGTGATGGCGGGGGCGCTGCCTTTGTAGGGGATGTGGGTGAGCTTGATGCCTGCCATGGAGGTAAACAATTCCGCGGTCAGATGCGCGGTGCTGCCGCTGCCGCCGGAGCCAAAGTTTAACTTTTCCGGGTTACTCTTGGCGTAGGACATAAGCTCCCGAATATTATCTATACCCGGTTTGGGATGCATCATAAGCACATTGGGGCTCGATGCGATGATGGTTACCGGCACGAAGTTATCTGGGTTGTAGGTCAACTTCGAATATAGACTCTTGTTAATCACCAGCACCGAGGCCGCGGTCACCATCAGGGTGTAGCCATCGGGCGCGGATTTGGCGAAGAACTCCGCGCCGATATTGCCGGCGGCGCCTGAGCGGCTCTCCACCACCACCGGCTGATTCCATTCGGATGACAAACGATCACCCACTAGGCGTGCCATGCGTTCGACCGCGGCGCCGGGTGGCACCGGGATGATGATCTTGATGGGTTTGCTGGGGTAGTCCTGCGCGCCAAGCGAGGTCGAGAGCAACAAAGTGCCCGCAACGAATAACAAGCGAAATGTTTGCGATGACATGAGTTTTTCGTTGAACCTATACCGAGGGAAAGTTGAACATATCTTTGTATTTTTCCATGATGCGGCGCCTGAGTTCTGGCTCGGAGCGGCTGGTCTTGGGGAATTTATCGCGCCAGGCGAAGGGCCGCACCGCATAAATGATGCAGCGGCCGGTGGTGTAATCGCGCGCGTTGCGCTTATCCGGCGGCATGCGCGGATCGAGCGGTGTGTTCCAACAACCGGCGATGGCATCGATATCTTCTGCCGGATCGGCGCGCGTCCAGATAGCCCACAGCACCTCTTTTAATTTGGTCGGGTCGATGTCTTCATCCACCACCACGGTGTAGCGGCCCTGGCGCGCACCGGCGGCGCAGCCGATGACGGCGTGTCCGGCCTGCTTGGCGTGGCCGGCATATTGCTGTTGGATCGAGACCACCACGAAATACGGATTGAACATGTAGACGCCCTTGATGCCGGGCACGCCGGCTGACTCCAACTGATCCCACAGTAACCCGGCGCGAAAGTCGATGGCGGTATGCACCGCCCCCGGCCAATTGGGCGTCTGGTTATGTAGGATTGGATCATTGCGGTGATAGATGGCCTTCACGCGGATCACCGGTTGGTCTTCGCCGGTGCCTTGGGTGCCGCCCGAGTAATAACCCGGCCATTCACCGAACGGGCCTTCGGCGCGTTTTTCCACGCTGGGTGGCGGCACTTCGCCTTCGATGGCGATCTCCGCATAAGCGGGAATCGGCAACCCGGTGAGCGGCCCCTTGATCACGTCGATGGGTTCGCCGCGCATGCCGCCGGCAAAATCCAGCTCCGACTTTCCCCAGGGCACGATGGTGTAGGAAGACATGAAAGTCAGCGGGTCGATGCCGAAGGTGCAGACGATGGGGCAGCTCTCGCCGCGTTCCCAGTAACGCTGGGCGATGATGCGCCCCTGCTGCCCAGGGCTGATCCAAAGACCCATGAGATTTTTTTCATGCACCTGCAGGCGGTAGGTGCCCATGTTGACGTAGCCCGATTCCGGATCTTTGTTGATCACGGTGCAACCGGTGCCGATGTAGCGCCCGCCGTCGCCCTTGTGAAACAGCGGCACGGGAAATTTTAAAAGATCAATATCATCGCCGGTCATGATGTTTTCCATCACCGGCCCGGTCTTGACCTCGCGCGGCGGGATCGGCGAGCTTGCTTTGATTTTTCGCGTGGCATTGCGCGCCGTCTCCAGGCGCGTGCAATCCAGCGGCAAGCCCAGTGCCAGCGCCCAACGTTTGTGCGAAGTAATCAGCGTACCCACCACTCGATAGCCCGGCGGGTAGTCCTTAATCTTGTCGAATATCAACAGCGGCGGATCTTGAAAGTGCTCGCAGGTGACTTCGGTGAGCGTGCCGATTTCCTCATTCCAATCGGCGCCTTCGATGATTTTGTAGCTGTCGATTTGTTTCGCGAGTTCGATGAATTCGCGAAGGTCTTTATAGGCGACGGTGGCCATGTTGGGTTTCCTATTGTTTGTATTGCGGTTGCCGCGAGGAGTTCAATCGGCTTTCGCGCCCGTTGCGCGGATCACCTTGCCCCAACGGTCACGCTCCTGCCTCCAGAAGGCGGTGGTTTCCGCCGGCGTGCTGCCCACGGTTTCAAGGCTCAGTTCGCGGATGCGCTGCGCGGTGTCGGGATGTTTTAAGGCTTCGACAGTCGCGGTCCAGATTTTCTCGGCGATTACACTCGGCGTGCCCGCAGGGGCGGCAAGGCCGGTCCACTGCATGGAAACAAACCCGGGCAGCGTTTCGACTAGCGCGGGTGTACCCGGAAAAGCGGCGTGGCGCTTTTCACCACCCACTGCGATCACGCGCAGCTTTCCCGCTTTCACCTGGGTGATGGCGTTGCTAATCTCCATGAACATCAGTTGCACATGGCCCGCCACCAGATCGGTGATCGCCGGTGCGGTGCCTTTGTAGGGGATGTGCAGCATATCCAGGCCCGCCATCGATTTGAATAATTCCGCGGCCAGATGCTGCGAGCTGCCACTGCCAGTGGAGGCGTAGTTCAACTTGCCCGGATTCTCCTTGGCGAAGCTGATCAACCTTGCCAGGCTCTCCACGGGAATTTTCGGATTCACCACCAGCACATTGGGGCTGGTGGTGATGGTGGAGATTGGCACCATGGCATCGGGGTCGTAGCCGAGCTTGTCGTAGAGTGCCTGCACGATGACGAACTGCGCCTGCGCGGCGAACAACAGGGTATAGCCATCCGGTGCAGCCTTGGCCGCGTATTCCGCTCCGGCGCCGCCGGCACCAGAGCGGTTCTCGACCAATACCGATTGACCCCATTTCGCCTGGAATCGCTCGGCAAGCAGGCGACCGGTTCTGTCAGTACCGCCACCGGGCGGGTAGGGGACGATGATGCGTATCGGTTTGCTGGGGAATTCCTGCGCCGGTGCGGACACACTAAGCGCCAGAGCGGCAACCATAAAAATTAACCGGAAGGTAGCGCGCATGGCCGGCTATCGCTTCAATGCCAAGGTATTGGTTGCGAACATTTCCTCGATGGTCAGAACACGGGGTATGTATTGCTGTTCCTGCGCATAACGCACGAAGGTATCGATATTTTGGCGGTTGCCATCGATGCCGTGGGACCAGGGATAGGCGCCGTAGGTCTCGCGCTGTTCCTCCATGAAAAACACCGCCTCGGGATACGACAGGTGTTTAGAGCAGTCCAGATAAAAATCGTCACACATACGCTGCGCATCGATGAATGCTTGGGTGAGGTTCGCGGCGATCCACGGTTCACGGTCATACAGAGCCTGGCCCATTACCATGACATGGGTAATCGGGACGATGCCGGTTTTAGCGTAATAGGCTCGCATCTCGGCGCGCGCATCGGGGAACAGGCGGCGAAAATCGGTTTCACCGCGCAGGTAATCATCAGGCAGGCGCGCGAGCAGCACGGCATCGACTTCGCCTCTGGCGAGCAACGCCTGCGTGGAGAGCCGCCCTGCATTCAATTCAATGTGTATGCCCTGAGGTGGTACATAGCCTGCGTCTTCTTCGCCGCTGGTCACCCAAGTCACTTGCTCGGGTGCAAGTCCGTAGTGCTCCTTGAAAATGCCGCGCAGCCACAGGTTGACCGTGTAGCGGTAACGCGCCACGCCAATTCGCTTACCGATCAGATCGGAGGGCTTAGTAAAAGATGCACCGTTGCGGCATAGCACATAGGCCAACACCGGCATGCGCAAAGGAAATACGGGTAGCGCGATGACGGGTTCACCGCGGGCGCGCGCCGCGACGAACCAGGAAAATGACATTTCCGCCGCGTCGTATTCCTCATAGACGGGACGGGCGCAGAACTCGGCGATGAATTTGGTGTCGATGGAGAGTTTGATTCCCGGCGCCTGTACGCGCCCATCAATTAGTGGCCGGGTGCGGTCGTAGTCGGCAAAAGCAACATTGACTGGATGCAATGATTTATCCGGCGTATCGTGCGTGTCGCTCAATGGTGTGTTCTGGTCTCGCGCATTCATGCTGCTTCCTCCACGGTCGATTTTGCGAACGTCACCTCCACCGTCGCAAAATGCGAATGCTACACTCGTCGCATGCTTTCCCACATCCGCGAAACCCGCTTGCCGTCCCGCCCGCCGCCACCGGGTAGTTGCGACTGCCATTTTCACGTGTTCGGCGACACGGTGAAATATCCGCCCAAGTTGCAGCGGACCTACGAGCCGCCTGCGGCAAATTTTGCAGACTTGCGGCGTATGCACGATACGCTTGGCATTTCTCGCGGGGTGATCGTGCAGCCCGCGGTCTACGGCACAGACAATCGATTGCTATCCGATAGTCTTGTAGGACAAGCCAATTATCGCGGTGTGGCGGCGATCGATGATTCGGTTAGCGATGATGAACTCGCGCGATTGAATCGGGCGGGCGTGCGTGGTATCCGCTTTCAACTTTCCGGCGCCACCGACATGGCCATGGTCAACCGCTGCATTGAGCGCATCCGACCGCTTGGGTGGCAGGTAAAACTTGGCGGCAGCGCGGAGGATCTGCTGCGGCATGCGCAATCCTTGCGTGCGCTGGATATTCCCGTGGTGATTGATCATTTAGGCACGCCGGATTTCGCTCTCGGTCTTGATCAACTCGGGTTTCGTTTCGTATTGGAGATGCTTACACGCGATAACTGGTGGATTCTTTTGTCCAATGGCGACAGACGTTCGCTAACGGGCCCGCCATGGAGTGATGTCGCGCCTTACGTACGAGCGGCGCTTGCCGTCGCACCTTCGCGCGCGCTGTGGGCGAGCGACTGGCCGCATCTTTTGTACGCCAAGCCTGAGGTGCCCAACGACGGGGATCTTTTAGAATTGCTTTATCGCCTGGTTCCCGATCAGGGATTGCTTGAAAAAATACTGGTAGAAAATCCGGCAAAGCTTTACGGCTTCGGTAATTAGGGGACGTACCCCATTTAATTGGAAGGGATGATCGATTGCAGTTCACTATTCGCATGCTGGCACCACAGTTGCTTTGCGCCTTGCTACTTAAAACCGCATTGGCGCAAAGCCCCGCAACCTATCCGAGTCGCTCAATACAAGTCATCGTGCCCACTGATGCCGGCGCCCTCATGGATAACTTCGCCCGCGTGGTGACGCAAGGGCTCACCGAACGCCTGGGGCAATCCATCGTGGTGATCAACCGTCCTGGCGCGAGCGAAGCCATCGGCGCGGAAGCCGTGGCCAAAGCGACGCCGGATGGCTACACCATGCTCGCCGCCACCGCTTCGGGCTTGGTGCTCAATAACGCCATGCGCCGCGATCTTCCTTACGACTCGCGCCGCGATTTTGCGCCGGTGTCGTTGTTGTTTTTTTCTCCTTTGTGGCTGGTGACACATCCCGGCGTGCCGGTCAATTCGGTACAGGATCTGGTAGCACTGGCGAAATCGCAACCGGGCAAACTCACCTACGCATCGATTGGCACTGGCACCACGCTGCATCTGGCCGGTGAACTATTCAAGATGAACACCGCTGTCGATATCCTTCACGTTCCCTACAAGGGCACCGGTGGCGCTGTGGTGGATTTGTTGGCGGGCAGGGTGGACTTGATGTTCTCTGGCGGCGGCGCGGCCATCCCCAATATCCGCGCCAACAAGGTTCGCGCGTTGGCGAACACCGGGCCGAAGCGCTCACCGGCGATCCCCACCTTGCCCACCATGGTGGAAGCCGGCGTGCCGAACTTCAATGTCACCACTTGGATGGGCCTGGTGCTGCCGGCTAAAACGCCGCGGCCGATTGTCGATCGCTTGAATCAGGAAGTCGCCGTCATCCTTCGCAGCAATGCAGCAAGAGATCGCGCGGCGGCAGATAGCCTGGAGCTGGCGGCCAGTACGCCCGACGAACTGGGCGAACGCATCCGCGCGGAAATTCCCTATTGGAGTGAAATCGTGCAAAAAGTCGGCTTGCAGAAATAAATAAAACAGGGACGTACCCCAATTGTTTGCGCGCAAAAATGTTGGCGGCATGTCCGACGAATTGTCGATGGTGAAAAATCGAAAGGTGGTGAGTCATGGCTGAAATGGAAAGAACCAAAACCCGCGAGCGCGGGCCCTTGCCCGGAGCGCTGTACGAGCAGTTTTTAAAGAAACTAGCTGATTTTCACGATCGGCAGCAGGCGGGCAAGATTCACATCAAGAAATCGGACGTCGTCGTGCAGATGTCACGCCAGTCGCACGCGGAGTATTTTCTTGCCACCGAATCCTTTCCCACGGTGTTGCAGGATTGGCGCGTATTCATCTCCAATATCAAGAAGCAAAGCGGCAAGCACCGTCACCAGGGCGGCTTGGTGATCTTCGTGCTGGAGGGTTCGGGTTGGACGATTTGCGATGGAGAGCGCTACGAGTGGAGCGCGGGAGATCTGATACTTCTGCCCATCAAGCCGGGCGGTGTCGAGCATCAGCACTTCAACAACGAGGGCGTGGTGACGCGCTGGATCGCGTTTATCTACTTGCCGCAGTGGCAGGAGTCCTCGAGCGAACTGGTGCAGTTGGAAGTGCTTCTGGATTACCAGAAAAAATTTGGCGACCAGTTGTAACGCAAATCAAACACACCAACCGATTTATGCTCAAGCCGATGCAGGGAGAATGAAATGAGTGAACGTAAAGAACAACTCGCCAAGCGAAACCTATTCGACGAATTGATGGAGTTAAGGGATAAGCAACGCGAGCGCAGAAAAGGAATATTCATCCTTCGCGGCAATGACATTCCGGTGGAGAGCAATCGCCACGGATTGATGCAGTGGTACATGCATCCGAATCTGACCGATGTATCGATGAATACCAAGATTTTTTACGTGCAGCACATTCCCCCAGGCAGCAAAAGCGGCAGGCAGCACCATCCGGGGGGCAAGATTTTTTATTTCTGGAAAGGCAAGGGACACACCATTCTCGATGGCGTGCGCTACTCCTGGGTCGCGGGCGAGTTGATTCAACTGCCGCTGCGAAAAGACGGCGTGACCTACCAGCACTTTAACGACAGCGACGACGAGGAGGCGCAAATCGCCGCCATCGAGCCCAATTTCACCGAGGCGCTGGGCCTGGACAAAGGCTCGAGCTACGAGGAAATCGAAGACTCGCCGGACTTCAAAAAGAAGTAGGACTGGTGCATGAATGAGCCTAAGGCATTGAAGTACGTACGCGCGCGCGTCAATCGTGTTCAGTCGGAGCTCACCACCTCCTCGCAGTGCATGGTGAACCTCGACCCCGAACTCATGGCATCAGCCGATATCGCCGAGGGCGATGTGGTGTCGATCGAATCGCCCATGGGGCGCGAGACCCTGGGCCGGGTCGGGCCGCCTATCGAGGCGGACAAGGGTGGGAAGTCGATACGTCTGGATCGTTTGTTGCGCCAATCGATCAAATGCAAATTGTCGGAGGAAGTGCGCGTGCAGAAGGTCGATCTCGGGCCGGCTGAGCGCGTGGTGCTCACCGCACCCATCGATGTTTCCGAGGCGCATCATCTGTTGCAGCACTTGAAGGAAAATTTCGTCGAGAACGCCACGCCGGTGATGCAGGGGTCGATCCTGTTTTCCACCTTTCATCACTCCAGAGCGGGCACCATTTATCGGGTAGTGAGGCTGCCCGGTGGCCCAGGAATTATCACCGCCGATACCAAAATTGAGATTGAATTGCCCGAGGAAGGCCACGACCACGGCGTTTTCGATATCACATTCGAGGATGTCGGCGGCGTCGGGCCGGAGATCAAACTCATCCGCGAGCTGATTCAGTTGCCACTGCAATGCCCGCATGTGTACCGCCAACTGGGTATTCAAGCGCCCAAAGGTATCGTTCTCTACGGGCCGCCGGGCAGCGGCAAGACGCATCTCACCAAGGCGATTGCCAACGAGATCGACGCGAATTTTTTCTATATCAACGGCCCCGCGTTGGTGGGCACCATGCAGGGCGAGACCGAGGCCAACCTGCGAAAAATTTTCAACGAAGCGGCGCATCACGCCCCGTCGATCATTTTTATCGATGAGCTGGATGCCATCGCTCCCAACCGAGAACACGTCGGTTCGCAAAGCGACGTGCGCTCGGTGACGCAATTACTTTCCTTAATGGATGGCCTCACCAAGGTGGAGGGCGTGGTGATCATCGGCACCACCAACCGCATCGACGCCCTGGATACCGCCATGCGCCGGCCGGGGCGCTTCGATCGCGAAGTGTTTATCGATTCGCCCTCAGTCGACGGGCGCCTAGAAATCCTTCGCATCCACACGCGCGACATGCCGCTGGCGAATGACGCCGCCGATTACCTGCCGCAAATCGCCGCCGCCACGCATGGTTTTGTCGGCGCCGACATCATGGAGTTATGCCGAGAGGCGGGTTTAAATGCCTTGCGCCGCAGCACCTCGATGCTTGAGAACCATTTGGATGCCTTCAATATCAAATCCGAATTCATTACCGTGGAGATCGAGGATTTCAACGGTGCCTTATCCACCATTCGCCCCTCGGCGATTCGCGAATCGTTTATCGCCATACCGGATGTGAAATGGAGCGAAATCGGCGGCCTCGAACGTATTAAGCGCGAACTGCAGGTGTTGATTGTTCGCTCGCTGACGAACCCTGGCGAATTGGAGAAAGCTGGCATTACGCCGCCGCGTGGTGTTTTGCTACATGGGCCATCGGGTACCGGCAAAACCATGATCGCGAAGGCCATTGCCAATGAAGCGGGCGTGAACTTTCTCGCCGTGGATGGCCCCGAAATTTTCGGCAAATGGCTGGGCGAGTCGGAAGCCGCGATTCGCCACATCTTCCGCGTGGCGCGACAGTTGTCGCCGTGTATTATTTTTTTCGATCAACTCGATGCCATCGCCCCCAAGCGCGGCATAGATTCGGGCTCGCGTACTACTGAGCGCGTGGTCAATCAGATTCTCTCGGAATTGGATGGCATCAAGGCGGTGGCGAATATTCTGGTCATCGGCGCCACCAATCGCATCGATCTGGTGGATGGCGCGGTGCTGCGCCCTGGCAGATTGGGCACGCGAATTTATGTTCCCATGCCTGATGAGGCTGAGCGCGGCGAGATCGCGCGCTTGTTTCTCCAGGGTGCGATCTTGGCCGAACCCGTTCGCGCGGAACTCGCTGTGCGCCTAGCCGCGGGCAGCGAGGGTTTTTCGGGCGCTGACATCAAAGGGGTGTGCGAAGAGTCCAAATTGGTTGCATTTAGCGAGGGGCAGGCGCTTGCCTGGACGCACTTCGAGAAAGTCATCATGCAGCTTCGCGAATTAAAATCCGGGTGAGAGGTCGAGTTACCCGATTTAACCGTGGCGCGGCGTTTCCGTTGTCGTGTTGTGCGAAAAATGGCAAGTATTTTTCAGTTTCAGGGGGATATTGGGATGGTCCGACCGCTCGATAGCCAGGATCTACAGGATTACGCGGCATTTGACATGCGCTACCAAGGCGCAGGCGTCGAGCGCGCGGCGCTGTCGACCCTGCCTGTCGTTGACCTCGCCCAGTTCGTGAAGGGAACCCCGCGGCAGCGCCTAGCGGTGGCCGAGCAAATACGTCAAGCCTGCATCGACATTGGATTTTTTTATTTGCTGGGCCACGGATTGAGCCAGAGCGAAATTGACCTGGTGCATGGCATGGGTTTGAAGTTTTTCGCGCTGCCACTCGATGAAAAGATGAAAACCCGCACCGACAACTCCTCCGTGAGGCAGGGATACATCCGTACCGGCGGGGTCAATCCGGACGCGGCCGCGCTCGATGCGGCAGACGCCAAGGAGCGCTTTGGCATGGGCCGTGAGATTTTTGCGGGTGAACCCTTGCAAGGCCGTTACAGCGCCGGCAACTCGCAATGGCCCGACGATACCGTGTTGCCGGGATTCGAAGCTTTGATGAAATCGCATTTGCAAAAGCGCGTCGAAATCGGCCAGCAACTGGTTCAAGCCTTCGCAATGAGCCTTGAGTTGCCCGAAACCTATTTCGATCGGGCGTTTCGCTATCCCGGATGTTCGCTATTTTTCAATTTTTATTCACCGCTCTCCCCCGAGGCGCGCGCGCGCAATAAATGGGGGTTCTCGCCGCATACCGATTACGGGGCGTTCACCTTGTTGACGCAGGACGCGTTGGGCGGCCTGCAAGTGCGCAATGCGGCCGGGCAGTGGATCGAGGTGCCACCCTTGGAGGGAAGTCTGGTGGTCAATATCGCGGATATGTTCGCCATGTGGACCAACGATGTGTTCACCTCGAGCCTGCACCGGGCCATCAATTTGACCGATCAGCCGAGAATTTCGTTGGCATTTTTCTTCCATCCGAACGGCATGGAAATGATTGAATGCCTGCATACCTGCAAGACCGCCGGGAACCCCGAGCGTTATCCGCCGCTGCGCGCCGAACAGCATATGCGTCGTATGGTCGAACAAATGAATCTTACCGGGAGGCCGGGCATATCGGAACGCACCGCCGAACGGCTTGCGGGCAGCTAAAAAGGAGCATGGACATGAAATCGCGAGCAATCTGGATGTCGATGGTAGGAGTGATTTTTCTGGGCACGTTGGCAAACCTTGCATTGGCGCAGGACTATCCTAGAAAGCCGGTACGCATGATCGTGCCGTTTCCCCCAGGAGGCCCGGTGGATATTCTGGCGCGCGCGTTGGGCGAGGGATTCCGCGAGCAAACCGGGCAGGGCTTCGTGCTCGATCACAAGCCCGGCGCGAATACCGTGATCGCCGCCACCGCGTGCAAAGGCGGCGACCGCGAAGGTTATACCCTGTGCCTGCTAAATTCCGCTTCGGTGTCCTTGAATCAGTTTTTGTATAACAAACTCTCCTACGACCCGGAAAAGGATTTCGAGCCGGTCACCAACGCGGTCTATGCGCAGGGCGTGCTCATCATGAATCGCAATGTGCCAGCGAATTCCTTCAAGGAGCTGGTGGAGTATTCCAAGCAGAATCCAGCAAAACTCAATTATGCCTCCCTCGGAATTGGGGGCGACTCGCACCTTTTGCTTGAATGGATCAAAGACAAAACCGGGGCAAGCATGACCCACATCCCATTCGCGGGTTCTGCGCCGGCGATGCTTGCCTTTGAGCGCGGCGACGTGCATCTGACTTATCTTGTCGCCGCACCGGATATCATCGAACGCATCAAAACCGGGCAGGCTAAGGCCATTTTGATTCCCGGCAGCTCGCGCAATCCCAATCTTCCGGATACTCCCAACTTCGATGATGTCGGTCTGCCGAAATTCGACACCAAGCTCTTCTATGGGGTGTTCGCGCCGGCTGGAACACCGCGGGCGTTGGTGCAGAGAATCAACGCCGAACTAGCGCGGGTGATTCATTCCCCCGGGTTTCACGAAAGGTTCTTAAAGCGTGGCGGCTTCGAGCCCATCGGCAATTCGATCGAAGACTTCAAAGTATTTCTCGCGCAGGACAGGGTTCGCGGGCAAGAGCTGGTGGTGAAGTCCGGCGTCAAGATCGATCAATAGCCGCCGCTGGCGGCAGGATCGAATCGTTTTCGCGATACCGGCATTTGGTTCTAAACATTATCGCGATTGAACTCGCGCCGCGCCGGGCGGTTAAACTCACGCCCCTCAATTCATCCACCCTCGGAGTTTTACTATGGCAGTTATGACCGGCGCACAGGCCTTTGTGCAGTCCTTGAAGCACAACGGCGTCGATACTTTGTTCGGCTTGCCCGGCGTGCAGCTCGACTACATTTTCGATGCGCTGTATCACGAGCGCAGCAGCATCCGCGTGATCAATTCGCGCCATGAGCAAGGCGTGGCGTATATGGCGTATGGCTATGCGGAATCCACCGGCAAGCTTGGTGCATTCCTGGTGGTGCCCGGCCCCGGCATACTCAACACCTGCACCGCGGTGTGCACCATGCAGGCGAGCAATACGCCGGTGCTGGCGCTCACTGGGCAGATTTCCCGACGCAATATCGGCCGTGGCCTGGGGATTCTGCATGAGCTCTCGGACCAGTCGGCGGTATTCGCGCCACTCACCAAGGGTCAGATCCTGGCCGATCATGCGTCCAAAGTTTCATCGGGTATCAACGAGGCGGTCACCCTCGCATTGAGCGGCCGCTGTGGCCCGGTGTTGTTTCAAGTGCCGGATGATGTTACGCAAGAAAATGCGGAAGTTTCCCTGGGCGTTCGCGGTGCGCGCCTGCCCGATCCCGTCCCGGACCAGAAATCCATCGAGCAGGCGGCGCAGTGGCTCGCCAGCGCGAAGAAGCCCTTGATCATTGCTGGCGGTGGTGCGTTCGGTGCGGAAAAAGAATTGCTCGCGCTGGCAGAGGCGCTGGAGGCGCCCATCATGATGACGCGCCACGCACGCGGCACGGTTTCTGACCGTCACTATCTTGCGCAGACGGTTATCGGCGGCAATTTGTTATGGCCCGAAGTGGATGCGGTATTGGCGGTGGGGACGCGTTACATGGAAGGGCACGCCTGGGGTGCGGATGAGCGGATGAAAACCATACGCATCGACATCGACGCCATGCAGATTGAAAAGCCGGCGCGCACCGATTTGGTCATCGTTGCAAGCGCTGCCGGCGCACTCGCGGCAATCAAAGCGGCGCTTCCCGAGCAATCGCGTGCCTCGCGCCAAGTGGAACTGGAGGCGGTCAAAGCCGCGGCGTTAAAAAAGATTTCGGTGCTGGAACCGCAAAAATCCTGGTCGGATGCGATTCGCGCGGGCCTACCCGATGAAGGCATCGTCGTTGCCGATATCACGCAAATCGGCTTTTACGGTTGGAACGGTTTCCCCGCTTACCATCCACGCGGCATTATTTATCCGGGGTTCCAGGATTCGCTGGGTTATGGCTATGCCACTTCGCTCGGTGTGAAGGTGGCGCATCCGGATCGTCCGGTAGTGGCGATCTGCGGGGATGGCGGATTCATGTTCACCATGCCGGAGATGGCCACGGCGGCGCAGCATGGCATCAACAGCATCGCCATCGTGTTCAACGACAGCGGTTACGGCAATGTGCGGCGCACGCAAAAGTTGACCTTTGATGGGCGCTATCACGGCAGCGACCTGACCAATCCGGATTTCATGGGCTTGGCGAAGTCCTTTGGTATATTGGGTTTGCGCGCGGGTTCCCCAGCGCAATTGACGCAACACCTGACGCAGGCAATTGCCGCAAATTCGCCGGCTTTGATTGAAGTGCCGGTAGGCGCGATGCCGCCCTGGCAGGCCTTGATGCCGCGCGGTCACAGCAGAAAGCCTTAACCTACTGCGGGATTATTTAAATTTAGTATTGCATTTCCGTAGCAATGCACATCTACAAAGGAGTCTCTATGATTAAAGTTATGAAATTATGCGCAGCACCCATTGCGTGTATCGCCCTCCAGGCAGCCCTTCAAACAGGTGCTTGGGCGCAGGCCTACCCTTCCAAACCGTTGCGCGTCATGGTCGCCAGTGTCGCCGGCGGCCCGCCGGACATCATCATGCGCGGCTTCTCCGAGCCGCTGCGTCAGGAATTCGGCCAACCCATCATCATCGAGAATGTGCCGCAGGGCGATGGCATCGTCGCGGTGCAAAATCTGATGCGTGCTTCGGCCGATGGTTACAACGTCCTCATGGTGAGCGCTGGCGCCATCACGGTGAATCCGGTATTGCAGAAAGATCTTCCTTACGAGCCGCAAAAAGATCTCGCGCCGGCGGTGATGATCGCGCAATTCAATAGCGTCTTCGTAGCCAATGCCGCTGTCCCGGCTAAGACATTGAAAGAATTGATCGCGCTTGCCAAGGCAAAACCCGGCGCCATCACCTTTGGCACCGCGGGCACGCCCACCACGAGCAACTTGTACGCCGAATGGTTTCGTCACAATCAAGGCATCGATTTTTACAACGTGCCTTACAAGAGCAATCCGCAGGCCCTGCAGGCGGTGATTTCGGGAGAAGTGCAGGCCACGGTGTTTGCCGCCGGCGCCGCGATGGCGCAAGCCAGGGCTGGAAAGACCCGCGTGCTGGCCATCATTTCCGAGAAACGCGTCGCCGGATATCCCGACCTGCCCACCGTAAAAGAGGAAGGCCTGGATATCGTAATTCGCAATTGGTATGGGCTGTTTTTCAAGGCGGGTACACCGCGCGAAATTATTGATCGTTGGAACCGCTCGGTATCGAAGGTGACGCTTGACCCAGGCTTCCAGGAAAAGATTTTGTTCAATAACGGCATGGAGCGCGCCGCCCCCAGCGGCGAATCCACCGAAGCCTTTGCCCAGTTTTTGGCGCGCGACCGCGCCTTGTACGAACGCCTGAAAAACGAGGGCAAGCTGAAGATCGAGTAGGGGAGCGGCTTTTCAAGCATTTTCAATCTCGCGTGCCATTCGTGCGGCTGCCCTCGACAGCGGCCCGCATAGATGGGAACATCGCACATTCGCCAAAAAGGAGAGGTGGTCATGGATAAGAAAGTTACGCGCAGCACCAATATCGATATGGATAAATTCCGTCTGCGTAAGCTGGTGGAACGCCTGGTGGAGATGGGCGAAATGGAGGTTATCAACGCCCCCACCCCTCTCACCAAAATGAGCGAAATGATCGAGACCAGCAAAAAGGGTTTGGTATTTAAAAAGGCCGGACCACAGGGGCACGAAGTCGCCGCCAAGGTTCTCGGTAGCCGCCGGCGTATCGCCGCAGCATTTGGTACCACGCCGGAGAAATTCAACGAGGCCTATTACAAACGCATGGCCAATCCCGGCGAATTCGTCGAGGTGCCCTCCAACGAAGCACCGGTGCATGAGGTGGTGTTGACCGGCGATCAAATCGATCTAACCAAGCTGCCCTTCCATCCGCAGCACGAGTTCGACGGCAGTTGCTACATCTCCTCGGGTATCGACTACACCATCGACCCGGCCACGGGCCGCACCAACGTCGGTAGCCGCCGTTTGTCACTGCGCAATAAAACGCAGACCGGCACCAACGTCACCGCGCCCTCGGATCTGAAACGCATCTATCAGGCCTGCGTGAAACGTGGCGAAAAACTACCGATTACCTTCACCCTGGGCGCGCATCCGCTGGATATGTTTGCCGCCACCACCCGCCGTCCTGGTGAGGAATTGAATCTGGTTGGTGCATTTCGCGATGAAGTGGTGCCAGTGGTGCGCAGTTTGACCAACAACATTCTCGTGCCGGCGGATGCCGAAGTGATCATGGAGGGTTACCTCGATGAGCGTGGCTATGTCGAACCCGAAGGCCCCTACGGCGAATACATGGGTTACTACGGCTCGATTCACATGGACCCGGTGTTCACGTGCACCGCGCTCACCATGCGCCGCGACGCCATGTGGCAAACCTTCCTGCACGGCTCTGCCTTCGATCTGGATCAATCCGATGGCGCGGTGATCAGCGCCATGCGCATCGAGGCCGATGCCATGAAAATTTTGAAGGCAGCGATACGCGAGCCCGTCGATGTATACCAGGTGGAAACATCGGGCGGATCGAACACCCTGCGCGTCTCCATGCGCCAGCGCTCGATCGGCGAAGGTAAACAAGCCATCCTCGCGTTGTTTGGCGGCATCATGCGGCTGAAACACGTGTATGTCTTCGATGAAGACATCGACATCCGCAACGACTCGCAATGCAACTGGGCCCTGGGCACGCGCTTTCAGGCCGATACCGACATGGTAATCATCCAAGGCATCATGGGAATGACCATGGACCCGTCGCTGCAAGGCCGTCGCACCGGTGCGAAATCAGGCTTCGATTGCACTCGGCCGTTTGGCAAAGATGGCCAGATTCCGCTCACGCGTTGTGCCGCCAAATTCTTCAAAGGTCCGGCGAAATTCAAGACCGTTGAAGAAGCCTTGACCGCGGGGCCGATGTTCTATGCGGCGATTGTCGAAGCGGTCGGGAGTGACGACGGTCGCGAAGTGGCCTTGGCCCTGGATGGGCTGCGAGCGCAAGGCAAACTGGGCCGTGATCGTGATGGGCGTTATCACCTGGCCACCGGCAAACCGGGATACACCGCGATAGTCGGCGAGATGTATCACGACCCGAACGAAGGGACTTGATCGTAACGCCTGAGTATCAGACCGCCCAAGTAGCCAAAATCTCGGACCTGACCCAAAAGGGCAGGTCCGATTTTTTTGCGCCAACGAGTTCGGGGGCGAGAGTTATTTTTCCAACATCCCCAGTAAAACCTGCACCGCCTCCTGCGAGCATTGCGCAGAAAAGTCGAAGCTGACCCCGGGCCGTAGGGGAGCTTCATAGGGGCTGTCGATGCCAGTGAAGTCGCGCAATTGCCCTTGGCGCGCTTTTTTGTAGAGACCCTTTGGGTCGCGTTGCTCACACACCGCTAATGGCGTGTTTACGTACACTTCGATGAACCCCCGGTCGCCGATCAATTCGCGTGCCATGTCGCGTTCGCGCCGAAATGGCGAGATGAAAGCGGTGATGACAATGATGCCCGCGTCCATCATGATCGCCGCGACTTCGGCGACGCGGCGAATATTTTCGGCGCGGCTGGCGGCGTCGAAACCGAGGTCTTTGTTGAGCCCCGAACGCAAGATGTCTCCATCGAGTACGTAGGTGCGCTTGCCTTGCGCATGCAAGGCCAATTCCAGCGCATTGGCCAGGGTCGACTTTCCCGCGCCCGAGAGGCCGGTGATCCAAACCACGCGACCGGTGTGTCCATTCAGGCGTTCACGATCAGCGCGCCTTAGCGCATACAAGGGCGCTTTCGCTGCGCCAGGCTGGTATGGGGTTGTCATCTTAAAAAATTCCCAGGGAAACGCTGATTAAGTCCGCATTCCAGGTTCGGTGCAACCGCATTCGGGGATACAAGGCGGCGAAGGCATCCTCGTTCAATGTTTACCAAGGGAGGTCTAAATTGGGAGGGCACGTCCCCTCGCGACTGATTCATTTTAGAGTGAAACACTGACAAGCTGGAATTCGAAAACGAAACGGTGAAAAATTTGCCTCGCCGCATCGCCAGTGCATTGCGAGCGCACTCGTCGATTACCTCGCAGCAGGCTCAGGGCCAGGCGGCACAGGCTGGCCGGGAAGGCGCGAATTGCTCGCGGCGTGGCAGGCGATAGTCGGCGTGCGTTGGGGAGAGTTTTTGTAATTCGACAAATTGAACGGTTGCATGTCGCACGGGTTTTGCAATTGCCAAGTTCTTGAGTTTTTATCGCGACTTTCGATGGCGTCGAACGGTGTCGTTCGATCACACCGCAGAAACGTTGCTAGAGATTTCGGCGGCCATTGCGTTAAAATGAAGGGCAGCAGCGACGCATTGCTTGGTACCTAGGGAGCCGAACATGTCTATTGCTATACGTGAAAAAGTCCAGGTCGGGCCGGACCGTAGCGTTCACTTGAGCAGTCGATTGCTCGAGCCCGGGTCGAAGGCGGAGGTTATCGTGTTGGTCGACGCCAAGTCGATCACCGGCAAACCATATTCCGCGTTCGATGCGATGCGCGCCAATCCAATCGATGCGCCGGAAGACTTTTCCGAAAACTTCGAAAACGAGCAACGTCTGTAATTGTCGCGACAAGCATTGTTTTGCCAACAAGTACGTTGGTCCCGGATACCGGCTTTGTTGCGTGGCAAAACGATAGGATGATTACCGCGGATTTAAGCGCCATCCCCCAGCATTGGTTGGCGCTACGTGCGGCGCCCGCGCATGCGCAACACTGGTTCGAGTTGGCGCGGATCTATGCCGCAGAGAACCTCGATTGGCAGGCGGGTTATGCAGCGCGTCAGGCGTTGCGTTGCGACGCGAGTTTGAAGTCCCAATTGCTGGCCTTGGATCTAGGGGCGTTTCAGGATGTTGCCGCTGGCGACGCTTTGCTTGGGCGTGCTTCTTTGCCGGATGCGGCGGCGCGTGTCGCGCGCTTTGCCAAGCAGCGCGAGGACTGCCCGGGCGATTGGTTGACTTGTCTATATCTCGCGCGCCTTTGGGAGCTGATTGGCGCTGGCGTCGGAGGTGCTTTGACCCAGGGCGCCAATCTGGATATTGTCGCCGCCATTCGCGAGGCCTCCGCCCTCGAACCCCTGCCCGGCGAATCCCTGCACTGGATGGGTGTGTGGCGACTGAACGCGGGCGATGGCGCGGGGGCGGTGTCGGCGTTTTCCGGGCTTTTGGATATTCGCCCGATGCGTTTTGGTTCGATGATGTACTTGGGCGAGGCGTTGCTTCGCGTGGGCAATAACGCGGCGGCGGAGAAAGCGTTCGCGAGGGCATCGCTTTCCAATAATCCGGATTTTTTGGCGAACTTGGCCGGTCGCGTCTATGGCCACAATTATTGGCAGGAGGCTATCGACGTTCTTAAAAAGGCGTTGAGTCTCAGGCCAGATAGCGTGACGCTATTGCTTAGCCTCGCGAAAATTCAGTCCGAGGTGTATTCGCTGGCCGATTGCCGCGACAGTTTGGCGCGGGTGCAGGCCATCGACCCGGACAACGCCGAAGCGCGCTTGTTGGAGGCGGGTTTGATGGGGCGCATGGGCGATGCTCGCGGTCACCTGCTCACCCTACAAAAAAGCTATGAGGCCGGTGGCGATCCGCTGTCGCGCACCGCTTCAAGCATTGCCATGACCTTGTTGTACCAAGACACCTTAAGTCCCGAGGAGGTGGCCGATTGGCATCGCCGTCTATGCACGCCGATCGAGGCCGCAGTTGGTAGGGGCAACGATTTCGAGAAAACCAGGGATGCGGCACGCCAACGATTTCTTGCCGAACCGACGCGGCGTCTGCGTATCGGTTATGTCACCGGGGATATTCATCGCCAACATCCGGTGAATATTTTCATGTTGCCGGTGCTCCTGCGCCACGATCACGAACGCTTTGCCATTCATATTTATCACACCGGCAATATGCACGACGAATACACGCGCCAAGCCAAGGCGAGCGCGGATCGCTGGGTGGAGTGCGCCGCGATGGACGACAACGCGCTACGGCAAACGATTCTCGAAGATGGCATCGATGTGCTGGTGGATTTGGCCGGACACACCGCCAGCCATCGCCTGGGAGTATTCGCCATGCGCGCGGCGCCGGTGCAGGCGAGTTTCCTCGGCTATCCTGGTTCCACCGGTATGAAAAGCATCGATTGGCTAATTGGCGATGCGGTGGTGACGCCGCAAGAACATGCCAATCTGATCAGCGAGGGCATCGCGCAGATGCCCGATTGCGTGTGGTGTTGGGCGCCGGTGGACCCTTATCCGCTGCCAAAGGCGCGTGCCAGCGAGGCGCCGGTGGTGTTCGCATCGTTTAATAACGCCATGAAGTTGTCACCCCGCACGATTGCGCTGTGGTCGCGCGTGTTGCAGGCGGTGCCTGGATCGCGCCTGTTGTTGAAGGCGCCCTCGTTGCGCGATGAGGCGGTGCGGCAGCGCTTCGCCACACTGTTTGCCGCGCAAGGCATCGGTCGAGATCGCATCGAATTTCGCGGCCCGAATGGCTTGGCCGACATGATGCAAGAGTATGGCGATGTCGACATTGGTCTCGACCCCACCCCCTACAACGGCGGCACCACCACGTTGCAGGCGCTGTGGATGGGTGTGCCGGTGGTGTGCCTCTGCGGTGGCAATTTCGTTGGCCGCATGGGCGCGAGTTTCATGCATACGCTGGGCGAGGCTGCATGGGTTGCGGAGGATGAGAATCGCTACGTCGCGGTGGCGAAAAATTTGGCGGGGAATGTTCGCGAGTTGCGCGTCGGGCGCGAGCGCCTGCGCGCCAAGATGCTGGCCTCTAGGCTTTGCGATATCGAGACCTACGTGAAAAATTTCGAACGGCTGTTGCAACGTATGTGGACAAGCTACTGCGATGGTGGCGCCGCGCGAATGCTCAATGCCAATGAGGCGCTTGACGATCATGGCAAATCTACCAAGACCAAGCGCCAGCCGCGTAATTCGAAGAAATGAATCCTGCTGCATCCATTGACGCGCTGCTGGCGGGGGCGCAAGCGGCGCTCGCCAAGGGTGACGGCCAAACGGCTCTGCGGTCGATGCAGGATGCCGCCGCCGCCACGCCCAACAACGCCGCAGTCCAAGCAGGCCTTGGTGTTGCTCTTCGTTTTAACGGGCAAATGGATGCGGCCGCGGCTTTGGCGATACGCTTCAATTCTGCCGTTATGCGCCCTGGTATCCGACCCTGCATTTGTTGCGGCAGATGGAGGGCGAGGGTTGGACGCCGCTGTTGTCGAGGGCGGCCCAACAACTGGGCAATGCCGTCGAAACCATGCCGCGACAACAGACGCGGTCACGAGAAGATCTCGTTATCGATACGAACCCTGTTGCCGCGAATGTCTTCTACAATGAAAAACGCAAAAATAAGGATGAAAGCATGGCTTTGAACGATGGGAATGACGCCGGCGTATCCGGTATAGCCACACCGCAATTGGAGATCACCACCTCGCGGCAAATGCTCGCTTGGCTTGCGGAACAAAAATTGTCGATTGCGCTCACCACCTATCAAATCGGCAAATTGTTCCTGCTGGGTTTGAAGGGCACCGGCGAATTCTCCATTTTCGAGAGAACCTTTAATCGCTGCATGGGATTGTGCCCCACGGCGAATGGTTTTTATATGAGCAGCCTGCATCAGATGTGGCGCTTCGAAAACGTATTTACCAAGGGCGAGATGCAGGATGGTTACGACCGTTTGTATATTCCGCAAGTGGGAAATACCACCGGCGATTGCGATATTCACGACATGGCGGTGGAGAGCGACGGCAGGCTGGTGTTCGTCAACACCTTGTTCGGTTGTCTTGCGACGTTGAGCGAAACGCATAGCTTCAAACCGCTGTGGCGCCCGCCATTTAGTAGCAAGCTGGCGGCCGAGGATCGTTGTCATTTGAATGGCCTTGCCTTGAAGGATGGGCGCGCGGCGTATGTGACCGCGGTGGGCGAGTCGGACGTGGTCGACGGTTGGCGCGACCACCGCGCGGGCGGCGGCGTGGTGATCGATGTGCAAAGCAATCAGATTGTGTGTCGCGGCCTATCCATGCCGCATTCGCCGCGCTGGCATCGCGGCAAGCTGTGGTTGCTTAATTCCGGCACCGGGGATTTCGGTTATGTGGAATTGCAAACCGGGCGTTTCGTGCCGGTGACCTTTTGCGCCGGATATATGCGGGGGCTGTATTTTCACGGCGATTACGCGCTGGTGGGGACTTCCAAACCGCGCCACAACAAAACTTTCAGCGGTTTGGCGTTGGATGAGAATTTAAAAACACGCAAGGCAGAATCCCGATGTGGAATACAAATCATCGATATACGCACGGGGGACGCGGTACATTGGATTAGAATTGAAGGAATTGTCGACGAACTCTACGATATCATCACCCTGCCTGGCGTGAAGCGCCCGATGGCCTTGGGATTCAAAACCGATGAGATACGACGCGTGATCAGCGTGGACGAATGATTGCTTCGGCAAGTGCGTCAATGACTGGCTGGCAGCATTCGCTTCGATAGCGAGGAGGAGCGCCAGAGTATTACCTTCGTTCTGACCTCGGGATAGTGCCGCTCCTGCTTGTCGCCGCTGTCGTCCGGCGACTGTTTCCTAGGGAACTCCCCCAATTCAGAGGGAAGCGCCAATATGACGAACTTCGAATCGCGTCTTAATCGACGTTTCTTAGGATTCGAAATACGCTGGTACAAAAGACGATTGCAATTTTTCAATGGCCGCCATGCCAATGCCGTTTCGTTCAAGGCAGGCGCGCCAATGTTTGGCGACAACGGCTTTTACCTCGTCGATAAGCTCGGTGCCTGTGGCAAGCGTTAGGCCATAGGCGCCAACGGCCGAGAGGATGTTCGAGCGGCGCGCGTCAGCGCCTTGATCGCCGATTAACAAGGCCTGTTGCCGCCGTGCCGTGCCCAAGGCCTCCGGCACGAGATCGAACGCGGGCGACAAAGCGAAGCCTGCCGCCGCGTCATCGCCGCCGACCAAGCCGTGATTGAGATCGTGATCGTCGGTATTGGAAATCAGGCAATTGAATACCAGCCGCAAAAACAATTGCCGGCGATCATGCTCGGGGTTGATCGACCAGCGTGCCATGTCGCGCGATAGGCGCGGATAGGAACCCGAATAACTCCAGCGTTGCAGTTCGGGATTGGAATAAAACACGCTGCGCGCCGATACGTAACGCCGCCTTAGCCATGCTTCGGAGACTTTGCTGTTGCTGGCGTTCTCGGCGCGAACCCGGTCAAAGCGCTTGACTAGTAGCAGTTGTCGAGCGCCGATCGCATACAGTTGGTGCGGTGGAACATCGATTCCCACCATGGCCGCGAGATCGAGGGTCGCGGCCTCCAAACGCGGTAAATTGGCGGGCAGATTTTGATCGTGGATGCTCTCTAGCTTGGCAAGCCACAAAGCGCCATCTTTGACGACGCTAAATTTCGGCCGCGCGCCGCCGGTGCCCGCCTGGAGCAATTTCAAGTGTCGCTCCGCCAGTGGCGCGCCCTGGTCGACTAACATGGCAGCCTCGTTCAAAGCGTTGATCGAGGAAAACTCGAAACACTCGCCCGCTTGCGGCGGTGAACTCGATTCAGTCGAGAAGGACAATGCTCCGGCTTGCTCGCCACGCGTACAAAGTAAAAACCCGAGTTCATCCTGTGGACCGTATTCCAGCGCGGCAAGCCGTTTGCCCCAGCTATCGGGGCCAGCGTCGAGCAGCGCGCTGAAGTGGCCGCTTAACGTCGTGGTTACGAATTCCTCTTCGCGCAGGGGGAGAAGAATCGGATCGATGGGAAGCGCACGCGCGTTGGCCAGATAAGTTTTTCCATAGACGAATCTCCCTACATCCTGGCCGGTTGCCCGTTCGCGGCGCACGCGGCCCGCCAGCGTTGACGAGGTTTCGCCGGGCAAATGAATCCAGACGAAGGCTTCAGAAGTCATTGTCGATTTTGCCGCGTGGGCGTACGCGCTTGTCGGCAGAGGAGAAGGCCAACGCGATGCCTTCGCGGTCAAGGCCTGGGTCGGCGAGTAAATCAATTTCCCGGTCCAGGCCCAGCACCCACAACACGTGGGCGTAGGCCCCGAGCGAAGTTGTGGCTTCGCCTCGCTCGATGCTCTCAATTGTGGAGCGCGAAAGGCCGGATTTTTGCGCAAGATCGATCTGTCGCAGGCGGCGGTGAATGCGCGCGTCGCGCAGCCGACGCCCGAGTCGGCCAAGGCGGTCGAGCAGTTCCTCGCTCAGCAGAGTATTGTTTGTTATGCGTGCCATAGAGATCATTATAAATCATAATGATTTCTATAAGAAGTAAATGAAAACTCAGCTCTTGAGCGTTTTTATTTCCACATCCGCGGATCGAAGTGAAACGCCCGCGCCGGTGCGATGCGCAGCTTGCCGCTATCGGGGTGATTGGGATTCAGGAGAAAATTTATTTCGCTAGGGATAATCGCGGACGGTAGCGCGAGCAGCGCGGATGTTTGCGCCTGTAACCATCGATCGCCAATATGCATGGACGCCATGCCTGGCGGTTCTGCACGCCAGCCTTTGGGTTTGCGATCAAGTGTTGCAATCACAAGGTCATCGGGAATGGCTATCTCGAAATAGACATAATCCAAGCTCGCGGCGTCTTCACGCAGATGCACGAAGACTTCCATCGCGGCAAGCGCCAGGGTCGAGGAAAGATAAACCGCGCGTTTGCCGGGGCTATTCCAGCGGCCTCCGGCGATGCGTGCTCCTTCGCCGTTGAAGGCAAAGCGCGCTTGTCGGCGCCTGACGATGCGATAGGCGTGTTTCAAGCGGCTGGCCGCCCGAAATTAGGTGTACACCCCATGTTCGATTCGTAGTAACAGTTGTTCGACTTGCTCACAGCCGGCATCGGTCGTCATGAGGGCCAGCGGAATGCTGCCACCCAGACCAGGCTGCGCGCGCGTGAGCCAGCCGATGCCGCGTTTTGCGTCGTCCAAGACTTCGCTTGCCAATGCGATGAGTCGAGCCACCCGATATAAGCGGTCGCTCGATACGCTATCCAGCAATTGGCGCGCGCTACGCGCGCGTTGCAAGGTTTTTCCGCTGATGCCCACCAGCGTGGCGATTTGCGTGTCCGACAGGGACGCCACCCGTTTCAGGGCATCGAGCGCGCCAAGTGGCAAGCCGCCTTCCAGAATCTGATGCCAATCATTCGCGGTTTTTGGCGAACTCTTTAAGATTGTCTTGCCGCCCAGGACGCGTTCGATGCTGTGGATGGATTCCATGGATTTCCCGTGCTTGTAGACAGATGTCTTCATTATAGACGGCAAATGTCTATGGGCGATGCGGCATTGTCGTGCTCTGACCGGGGTGACGTGAAATAGGGCGATATTCCCCGCAAGCCACACCCAGTTAATATCAGGTTGCCATGAGCACCGGTCTTACACTTTTCGAGAAAATATGGAACGCCCACGTCGTCACCGACCTGGGCGGCGGCATGCAGTTGTTGCACGTTGATCGCCACTATTTGCTGGACCTCGGCGGCTCGCGCTATCTGGCGGAAAACGCCGCCATCAACGCCACGGTGCGCAATCCCGAACTCACCTTCGCCACCGCCGATCATCTGGTGTCCACGGAACCGGGCCGCACGGGCGGGCGCGACGTGGGCGCCAACGAAGCGCTGGCGACCTTCCGCCGCGAAACCAAGAAGCACGCTATCCGGCTCTTCGATGTCAACGATGCGGGGCAGGGCATCGTGCACGTGGTGGGACCGGAACAGGGATTGACCTTGCCGGGCACGCTGATTGCCTGCGCCGACAGCCACACCTGCACCAATGGCGCGCTAGGGGCGGTTGCGTTTGGCATGGGCGGCTCGGAGCTAAAGCACATTCTGGCCACGCAAACCATTATTCAAAGGCGGCCGAAGACCCTGCGCGTGCGTTTCAACGGAACGCTGGGTCCTTGCGTGGGCGCCAAGGACATGGCGCTCGCATTGATTGGGCAGGTGGGCGTTTCGGCGGGCACGGGTTACGCGGTGGAGTACGTGGGCGAGGCGGTGAACGCTTTGTCGGCCGAGGAGCGCATGACCTTGTGCAATCTCTCGGTGGAGTTTGGCGCGCGCATTGGCTTGGTGGCGCCGGATGAAAATGTGTTCGACTACCTGCGCGGCCGGCCTTACGCGCCCAAGGGTGACGATTGGAACGCGGCGCTCGCGCAATGGCGCGAATTAAAGAGTGATGACGGCGCGCGGTTTGACAAGGAGGTCGCGGTCGATATCGACAGTCTCGCACCGCAAATCACCTGGGGAGTGAGTCCGGAAGAGGTGATCCCGGTGGATGGAGACGTGCCTGAGGAGTCCCCTGCTTTGACCCCTGAGCAGCGTGCCGCGATGAAAAAAGCGCTTGCCTACATGGGGCTTGAAGCGGGGCAGCGGCTTGCCGGAACGCGTGTGGATCGCGTGTTCATCGGCTCTTGCACTAACGCGCGATTGCCCGACCTGCGCGCCGCGGCAGCCATCGCACGCGGCCGCAAGGTGTCCCCGCAGGTCAAGGCCTGGGTGGTGCCGGGTTCGCAACAAGTAAAACGTGAAGCCGAGCGGGAGGGCCTCGATCAGGTGTTCCTTTCGGCCGGATTCGAATGGCGAGAGCCGGGATGTTCCATGTGCGTCGCGGCCAATGGCGATGTGGTCGAGCCGGGCGCGCGCTGCATCTCCACCGCGAATCGCAATTTCGTCGGACGCCAAGGTCCGGGGGCACGCACGCATATCGCAAGCCCGATGGTAGCGGCGGCTGCGGCGATTGCCGGTGAAATCGCCGATCCACGGCGCATGTTGCTGGCGTAAGCCACCATGCGCCACGAAATTTCGCTCTGACCCGGATTATTTGTATGCGCCCCTTCACCAAGCTCGATGCCATCGCGGTGCCTTACCTCGAGGCCAATATCGACACCGATCTCATCATCCGCGCCGAGCGCTGTGTCTACGCCAAGCGCGAGGAGCTGGGGTTTTATGCCTTTGAGACCATTCGTTATTTGTCGGTGGACAATGGCGCGCCGCGCGGCGTGGAGAATCCGGATTGCATTTTTAATCACGAGCCTTTCCGCGGTGCGCAAATTCTCCTCGGTGGGCCGAATTTCGGTTGCGGCAGTTCACGCGAACCCGCGGTACGTGCGATCGAGGGCATGGGTATTCGCTGCGTGATCGCGCCTTCGTTTGGGGAGATTTTCGCGGGCAACTGCCTGCAGAACGGCATTCCGGTGATCCGCCTGCCATGGGAAACCGTGGAGCGGCTGGGAGGGGCCATCCTCGCCAACGCCGATCGCGCGCGCCTTCGAGTCGATCTGGCCGCGCAGACGGTGGTCGATATGGCCGGCGAATCAATCGCCTTTGATTTCGATCCATTGAGAAAGAAAATGCTGCTTGAAGGGCTCGATGAAATCGCCATGACACTTTCCATGGCGGATAGAATCGAGGCATTCCAGAAGGCGGATCGCTTGCGCCGCCCCTGGATCTACTTCTGATTCCATCCACTTCCCGAGAGGGCACTAATCATGTCGAGTTATCAAAGGCATTTCGGCTCGCTACTGCTTGCGGCATCAATGCTACTGCCCATGGCGATGTGTCACGCGCAATACCCCGCCAAATCCGTGCGTATCGTCGTTGGCTTTCCACCAGGCGGCGGCATCGACATTATTTCCCGCACACTCGCCGAACGCATGCAGGCCACCTGGGGGCAGCCGGTAGTGGTGGAAAACCGGCCCGGCGCGAGCGGCATCATTGCCGGCGAGCAATTGGCGCGCGCGGCAGCCGACGGCTACACCTTGATGGTGACACCTTCCACGGTGCTCACCTTTGCGCCGGCGCTGTATGAAAAACTTTCCTTTGATGTGTTGAAGGATTTCGCTCCGGTGTCGCAGCTCGCGGGCTCTGAGGTGGCCTATGTGGTGAGCGCTTCGTTGCCGGCGAACACCCTCGCCGAATTCGTGGCCTTCGCCAAACAAAAACCGGGCGCCGTGTCCTATGCCGCGACGGGCAACGCGGGTCTACCCTACGTGGCCTCGCTCATCGTCAACCAGCGCACCGGCATGAATCTCACCTTCGTCTCCTACAAGGGCGTGCCGCAGGCCCTGAACGATCTGTTGGGTGGCAGTATTCACCTGTTCGTCGACACCCTGCCCGGTGTCATCGGGCATGTCAAAACCGGCAAACTCAAGGTATTGGCAACGCTCGGCGCGAAACGCGCGCCGGCGTTGCCCAATGTACCCACTATCGCGGAAGCGGGCGTGCCCGATGCCACGGGCCAATCCTGGAACGCCATGGTGACGCGTTCCGGGACACCTGAGGAGGTTATCCGCAAGGTCAACGCCGATGTGGTGGAGGCGCTGCGTCGCCCCGAGGTGATCGAGCGATTGGGCAATGTCGGTTTTTCTGCCATTGGGAGTAGCCCCGATGATTTGGCCGCGGTGATCAGGGCCGATCTCGCCAAGTGGGGCAAGGTCATCCGCGATAACAACATCAAGGCCGAGTAGGCGGATGGGCGAACGCGGCTCTAGTTCAGGGAAACACTGAACAAAGGGGCTACGCCCCCTCGTAACTCCCCCATCTTAGAGGGAATCAGCGTCAACGCTGATCGCGCGCTCGCGCCTGCGTGTCGATCTGGAGACCATGGATTAACCTTGACGTAAGCGACTAATATTTGCCTGCCGACGGCCCAAGCCGTTTTTTTCAACGAATGCAATTTATTTGCGAAACGGAGCGACGGAACATGAAGCTGGCAAGTTTTCGGGCAGAAGGGCGCGACCGCATTGGGGCCGCCGATGGCGCGCACCTCATCGATCTTACCGATGCGCTGACGGCGGCCTCGCCGCCCAATGCGGCGCCGCGAAATATGGTTGAAGTAATCGAAATGGGCGACGCAGGCCTTTCCCTTCTGCGTGCAGCGCTGGCCGCGAGTGGCAACAAGCGTTACGCGGTGGGCGAGATCGAATGGCAGCCGCCAGTGCGCCGTCCCTCGAAGCTTTGCTGCCTCGCGCTCAACAACAGCGCCAATGCCGAGCGCATCATGAGCGGCCCGAAAACCCCCGCGATGTTCATCAAACCCGCCAGCAGCTTGATCGGGCATAACGGCGCCATTGTGTGCCGCCCCGAGTACGGGCGCGTGCATCCCGAACCGGAGCTTGCCGTGATCATTGGCAAAGAGGCCAAAGACATCACCGCGGAGCGGGCCTATGACTATGTGTTTGGCTACACCATACTGAACGACATCACCTCGCCCAGCATGCGTGTGGAGGATACTTTTCATTACCGCTCGATTCATCCCAAGGGTGGCGCTGGGCTCGAGATCGAATATGTGGACACCTGGACGAGCTACCCTGGCCGATATAAGGGCGCCGACACCTTCAGTTGTCTTGGCCCTTGGATTGTTACCCGCGACGAGATTGCCGAACCGCATCGCCTGAACGTGCAATGCCACCATCAGGGCAGACTGGTGACCGAGGACAGCACTGAGAATCTGTTTTTCAAAACCCCGGAGGTACTGGCGTTTCTGTCGCGCTACGTCACACTTTGGCCGGGCGATATTGTCGCCTTGGGCACTGCGCTGAAAAAATCGGCAGCCGGCGGCGCGGTGCAGAACGTGGATCTCCACAAGCTTGGCGGGCCGGTCTCGATCACCATGGAGAAGATCGGCACCTTGTCCAATACCGTGGTCAACCGGCCCTAGCGATACTGCCCGAGACAAACTGATGTTTGTTCGCCCAACATGAGCGCAATGTTTTTGCGCGCCGCGATATGAGCCCGATGCTCGTCTGCGTTTCGCATTCGCCGATCATCATGATCCGCGCCAAACCACCGGCGGATGAACCGAAGATTCTGGCTTTTTACGAGGAATGTCGGCGCGCTATTGAAGACTACGAGCCGGAGCAGGTCATTGTCTTTGGTACGGACCACTTTGCCGGTTTTCATTACTCGTTGATGCCGGCCTACTGTGTTGGGCTTGAAGCCTGGGCGGTCGATGACGTCGGGGGTTTTCCCGGCACACTGCAGGTGCCGGCGGAAAATGCGCTGCAGCTGATCGGGCGCGTGCGGCAGGAGGGTTTTGATCCGGCGGTGTCCCGCGACATGTGCATCGACCACGGTTTTTCGCAACCGTTGCAACGGTTGCTTGGCGGCCTGGATCGTTATCCGACCATTCCCGTGTTCATCGGGGCGCTGTCGCCGCCCTTCCTGCCGTTTGCGCGTTCGCGCCATTTCGGCGCCGCGGTCGGCCGCTACGTTCGGATGAGCGGCCGGCGCACGCTGATCATCGGTTCTGGTGGACTTTCACATCATCCGACCCGCTACTATCCCTTGTTGGGTGAGGCCGAGCCCGATGTAAGCACCTGGCAGATGCATGGCGAGGCGGGCAGCGGCATGACTGCGGACATCTGGTTTTCGCGCTTGCGCCGCATGCATGAGGAAGGCGCGGTGATGCTCACCGACGGGCGCCGCACGCCTGCCGACATCCGCCTGAACGAAAAAATCGACCGGGAATTTCTCGGCGACGTCATGACCGGAAGCCTTGCGAAGGTGGATGCCTGGGAACCGGATACCATGGTTGCACGCGCGGGTGTTGGTTTTCTCGAAGTGCATACCTGGATTGCCGCGGCAGCCGCGCATGCCGCCGCCGGGGGGAAGTTGCCGGTGAAAAACATTTACTCACCGACGCTCGAATATGGCATCGGTTATGGCATGGTTCTGGCGACCTCATGATCGAAGCGATTCGACGATTGACGCTCAAGAACGTGCTTCTGCTCGCGCTGCTCGGGTGGTGTATGGGGCTGGCGCCGGTTGCCGCGCAGACCTTTCCGTCCCGGCCGCTGTTGCTGGTCGTCACCGGCGGCGCTGGTGCGACCGATGTGCTCGCCCGCATCGTCGCCGATGGGGCCAAGGAGGCGTTGGGTGCCATCGTGGTGGAAAATCGGCCTGGAGGAAACGCCACCATCGCGGCCGCGCTGGTGAGTCGCGCGGCGCCGGATGGGCACACGCTCTTGATGTCGGGCAATCCCAATGTGCTGGGCGAAGCGATGAATGTGCCGCGGCCTTACAAATTTTTCGAGGATTTCGAACAGGTCATCCAGCTTGTCGACCTGCCCTTTCTGCTTACGGTGAACAGCGAATCGATGCCGGTGAATTCGCTTCGCGAGTTCATCGACTTCGTCAAGGCGCGCCCTGGAAAGCTGGTCTACATCAGTCCCGGCTACCAGGCGATCCATTTCCTCGGTATGGAATCGTTGAAGCTGGAGGCCGGTTTGGATATCCTTCATGTGCCCTACAAATCGATTGGTCAGGGCGTCACCGACATGCTGGCAGGGCGGGTTCAGATGGTCTTGTCGGGTTACCCGGCGGTCGGGCCGCACATGAAGACCGGCAAATTCAAAATGCTTGCCACCATCGGTTCGCGCCGCTCGCCGCAGTTGCCGGATATCCCGACATTCGCGGAAGCCGGTGTTCCAGGGGTGGAACTGGCGAGCTGGTTCGGACTCGCAGTGCCAGCGAGAACACCCAAAAACATTGTTACGAATTTGAATACGGTGTTCAATGCCGTATTGCGAAAACCGGATGTGCGTGAAAAACTCGCGGCGCAGGGGTTGGATCCAGTTGGCGGTACGGTTGAGGAAATCACGCGTCGAATTCGTGGCGACTATGAAAGGTATCTGCGCATCGTCAAGGCCAGCGGCCTGAAACCGGAGTGATCCATAACGCAAATTGATCGGTCGCGGGTTTGAATGCAAGCGCCGGCCAGCCTAAACCATGCGTATCATTTTGGATATGAACCGGACAAGAGATGTTATTAGATTGTTCTGCCGATAGAACGCGATACTGTTCAAAAATGAAAGGGGTAATGGTCATGAAATGCGTGGAAAAAGCAGTGGCAGCAGGGTTCGAAAAGCAGGCAGGCCGGCTGCGCAGCAGACCATTTCTGGCGTCGGTGGCATCGACATTGTGCATTGCGTTGATTTCCTCGGCGATGGCGCAGTCCTATCCTTCAAAGCCGCTGAAGATTGTGGTCGGCACCGCGGTGGGCACGCCCATTGACATCCTCTCGCGCGTGGTGGCGGACAAGCTTACCGGTCAGCTGGGCCAACCGGTCCTGGTCGAGAATCGCGTCGGCGCCGGCGGCACCGTGGGTTCGCAGGAGGTATTGCGCCAGCCATCGGATGGCTACACCCTGATGAATGTCTACATGCCGATGACGGTGGTGCAGACCATCATGGCCGACATCAATTACAACCTGGTCAAGGATTTCACCCCGGTGGGGCAGTTTGCATGGTCGTACAACGTGCTGGCGGTGCATCCCTCGGTGAATGCCAATACGCCGCGCGAACTGGCCGAGTTGCTGCGCGTGCAACCGGGTAAGTTCAGCTTCGCCTCCGGCGGGCCGGGCACCCCTGCGCAACTGGCAGGGGAGCTGTTCAAGATGGAAACCAAAACCGACGCCTTGCATGTGCCCTATGCGCAGTTTCCCCAGGCCATCAGCGACCTTGTCGCCGGACGCCACCAGTTCATGTTTGGCGCCACGCCGCCGCTCATTCCGCAGATCAGCGGCGGCAAACTTCGCGCCCTGGCGGTGACCGGCCCGCAGCGGCTGGCCGCCTTGAAGGATGTGCCCACCATGGCCGAGTCAGGCTATCCCGATTTCGTGGTGCGCGATTGGCAGGGCCTTGCGGCCAAAGCAGGCACACCGCGAGACATTGTCATGCACATCAACGGCAATCTCGCGAAGGTGCTGGAGCAAGGCGACGTCAGGCAGGCGTTTGGCAAACTTGGCGCCGACACCGCTCGCGGTTCACCCGAGGAATTCGGCAGGCTGATCGCAACCGAGATCGAGCGTTGGGGCAAGGTTGCCAGGGCAGCGAATATTAAGCTTCAATAATTATTCTCGACAGACGGAGGTCGCCCAAAAGGCAATGACGCTATGAGAAAAAAGATAATTCGTGTGATCGCAATCGCTTTGTTCGTCGGGGTTTGCGCTGCGACCCATGCGCAATACCCGGTGAAACCGGCGCGCATCCTCGTCGGCTTTCCCCCGGGTGGCGGCATTGACATCATTGCGCGAACCATCGGAGAGCGCCTGCAGGCGAGTTGGGGGCAGCCCGTGGTGATCGAGAACCGTCCCGGCGCGAGCAGTATCATTGCCACCGAGCAGTTGTTGCGCGTGCCAGCCGATGGGTACTCGCTCTTGGTGGTGCCGGCGACCATTCTGACCTTTGTGCCGGCGCTCTACGAAAAATTGCCCTTCGATGTGTTGAAGGATTTCGCTCCTATCTCGCAGTTGGCGGCGTCGGAAATCGCCTACGCCGTGAGCACGACGATGCCGGCGAAGACGTTGCAGGAATTCGCGGTACTTGCCAGACAAAAGCCGGGTACCTTCTCCTATGCCGCCACCGGCAATGCCGGGTTGCCTTATGTGTCGTCGCTGCTGGTCAATGCGCGCATCGGCATGGACCTCAATTTTGTTTCCTACAAGGGGACATCGCAGGCGGTCAACGACCTGATGGGAGGCAGCATCCAGATGTTCATCGACAGCCTGCCCGGGGTGATCAGCCAGGTTCGATCGGGCAAATTGAAGGTGCTGGCCATCCTGGGCCCGCGCCGCGTTTCGCTGTTGCCGGATGTGCCGACCATCGCCGAAGCCGGCGTTCCCGAGGCCACCGGCAGTTCCTGGAACGCCATGCTGTCACGGGCGGGCACGCCGCCCGAGGTGATCCGGAAAATCAATACCGATGTCGTCAGTGCGCTGCGCCGCCCCGATGTCATCGAAAGGCTGGCCTCGGTCGGGTTCAGCGCCGTTGGCGGTTCGCCCGAAGAACTCGCGACGATCACGCGCGTCGAATTGGCCAAATGGGGCAAGGTGATACGCGACAACAACATCAAGGCTGAATAGGCGGGAAATTCGGTGCAACAATCGCGCCGCAGAAAAATCGAATTCTTAAAGACAAGACAAGGCAAGGCAAGCAATGGCAAAAGCGAAGAACGTTCTTTTCATCATGTGCGATCAGTTGCGCGCGGATTATCTGTCCTGTTACGGGCATCCTCATCTTAAAACGCCGCATATCGACACCCTCGCCGCGCGCGGCACCCGCTTCACCCGCGCCTACGTGCAGGCGCCGGTCTGCGGGCCGTCGCGCATGTCCACCTACACCGGCCGTTACAGCATGAGCCACGGCGCCACCTGGAATTTCGTGCCGCTGCCGGTGGGGGAACGCACGCTTGGCGATTACCTGCGCCCGCACGGCGTGCGCACCGCGCTGATCGGCAAGACCCACATGAAACCCGATGAAGAAGGCATGGCCAGACTGGGGTTGTCGCACAAGGATGGCGATGGACTTTTGGTGAGCGAATGCGGGTTCGAGCCTTATGCCCGCGACGACGGCATTTATTTCAAGGCCGACGGAAGTCCCGAGGAAACCTACAACCGTTATCTCAACCGCATGGGCTATCCCGGCACCAACCCCTGGCACGACTACGCCAATTCCGGCGAAGGCCCGAATGGCGAGGTGCTCTCCGGGTGGAACATGCGCAATGCGCCTCATGCGGCGCGCGCAAAGGAAGAACACACCGAGACAGCTTTCTGCACCGATCAGGCCATGGCTTTCATGACGGAGCAGGGCGACAAGCCATGGTGTCTGCATCTTTCTTTCATCAAGCCGCATTGGCCCTACATCGCCCCCGCCCCCTACCATGCCATGTTCGGCGAGGGCGACATCATTCCCGCAGTCAAAAGCGAGGAGGAGCGGCGCGACGCCAACCCGGTGTACGGCGCGTTTATGAAACACCAGGACAGCCAGTCGTTCGCGCGCGAGGAAGTTCGAAAAGCCGTCATTCCGACCTACATGGGGCTGGTAAAACAGATCGACGATCATCTTGGCCGGCTGTTCCGGCACATGGAGGCGAGCGGCCGCATGAGCGACACGCTGATTGTGCTCACCGCCGATCATGGCGATTTCCTCGGTGATCACTGGCTTGGGGAAAAGGAGATGTTCTACGAGCAATCGGCACGCGTGCCGATGATCGTGGTCGATCCGGATGACGCAGCGCCGCGCGGCGTGGTATCCGACGACCTGGTCGAATCGATTGACCTGGTGCCCACCTTCATCGAGGCCCTGGGTTTTGATGCGCCGATGCATATTCTGGAGGGGCGTTCACTGCTGCCGCGCGTGCGCCACGGCAAGCCGGTCGGGCGCGAGGCCGCGTTCAGCGAACTGGATTACGCCACCTATGTCGCGCGCGACATCCTCGGGCGCGGCGTCAACGATTGTCGCGCGGTGATGGTGCGTACTCCGCGCTGGAAGTACGTGCATTTCGACGGCTACGGTCCGCAACTGTTCGATCTGGAGAACGATCCGCAGGAATTGCGCGACCTGGGCAGCGACGCCGCGCATGCCACCGTGCGTGCGGAAATGAAGGAACGCATCTTCCAATGGATGCGTCAACGCAAGAATCGCGTGGCGATGGACGACGATAGCGTCAATGAACGCTTCGAAGCACGCCGCAAGCCCGGCTCCGCATTGATCGGGCGCTGGTAAATCGCGCTGGTAAATCGCTTCAAATTTCAACGAATAATTTCGAGGAGCAACGCATGCGTTACCAACAAGTCGGATTGACAGTCAACGACCGTGAACGTGCCACACCCGGCTATACCCTGTATTCACCCAATTTCGCCAATGAGACTTTTATTCTTGGCATGCGCGGCGAGGTGGTGCACCAGTGGCGCAATCATCCGCTCAACCCGGGCAACTACGCCTATTTGCTGAAGAACGGCAACCTGCTCTGGGCCGGGCGCACCAAGGAGGGCAATCTGCCCAATACCGGCGGCAAGGGCGGTTGGCTGCGCGAACTAGATTGGGACGGCAAGCTCGTGTGGGAGTATCGCGACGACAACCAGCATCACGATTTCCGCCGCCTGGACAATGGCAACACCGTCTATATCGCCTGGGAAAAAATGCGGCCTGAAGATGCCAGGCGTGTCGTCGGCGGGGTGCCCGGCACGGAGAAAGATGGCGACATTTACGGCGATTACATCCGCGAGATCGACCCTGCAGGCAAAACGGTGTGGGAATGGCACTCGCAGGATCTGGAGATCGAGCGCTACCCGGTCAACATGGTCGGGCACCGCGAGGAGTTTGCGCATTGCAATGCGGTGTGCCCGCTTGCCAACGGCGATGTGATGTTAAGTTTCAGGCGCATCTCCACCGTCATGATCATCGACCGAAAAACCGGCAAGCCGCGCTGGGAGAAAACTGATCTCAGTTGGGGCATGCAGCACGACTGCGTGATGCTGGACACCGGTAACATTCTCCTGTTCGCCAACGGCACGGATACCGGCAATGCGCCCGCATCACGGGTCATCGAGCTTGACCCGGCCACCGGCAAGACCGTGTGGGAATACAAGGGCTCGCCGCCATGGACTTTCTTCAGCCCGCACATCAGCGGACAGCAGCGCCTCGCCTCGGGCAACACGCTCATCTGCGAAGGCCAGTGGGGGCGCATTTTCGAGGTAACGCCCGCGGGCGAAATCGTCTGGGAGTACATTAACCCCAACTTCGGTATTGGCACCGGGGGACATAAATCGAACTGGGTATTTCGCGCGTATCGCTATGCGGCGGATTCGCTTGAGATACGCGGGCGGTTGGGACCGGTGCAAAGGTGAGCTGGAAGGGCAAGCCGGCGCGTGAATAACGGGCCGGGCGCGATATCTCAGGAATGATAAGTTGGGCCGGACCCGTTTATTTCGAATTCAAGCCCGCAAACGATCCATATCCGTCGCGTCGCGTGCCACGGCCTGCACGTAACGGTCCGGTCGCAGCATCACCGCGAGCGCGCCCTGCCGGTTCAGCCATGCAGCAACCGCGCCGTCGGCACTGACCAGTGCGATGTTTGCCTGCGCGCAGCGCGCCCGCAGTGCGGCGTCGATGAGTGCGGGCCGCGCAAGCACGGCGAAACGATAGGCGCCGATGGCCGCATCGAGGCGTGTGCCATCGGCAAGCAAAGGCTGCGGGAAAATTTCCCCGCAAGGCGCATTGTCATCATGGGCGCCTGGGCCAAGCGACGGGGACAGGGTTACAATTTCCTGAGTGCCTTGCTGCTCGAAGCGCCGGTCGCGATCCGCCGCCACCGCCGGATCGAGGGTCTGGATGATGCCACCCAGTCGAATCGCCGTTTCGATGAACACGCGCACGTGCGCTTCCCGCTCCGACTGGTAGCTATCGAGCAGCACATCGTCGCTTCCTCCCGCAATCACCTGCCCCAGTTTCCAGGCGAGATTGGCGGCATCGCGAATACCGGCGCACATGCCCTGGCCGAGAAACGGCGGCATCTGATGCGCGGCGTCACCTGCGATCAGGAGGCGCCCGCGGCGCCAGCGTTCCGCGAGCAGCGCGTGAAAGGTGTAGACCGAAGATCGCTCGATGCGCGCATCGCCGGGCTTGATCCATGGCGAAAGCAGGGCCCATACACGGTCCTCGCGAACGATGTCTTCCGGATCGTCCCCCGGCACCAGCATCAGTTCCCAGCGCCTTCGTCGCCCGGTCACGCCAACATAGGTCACCGGCCGCGCGGGGTCGCAGTACTGAGTGGTCTTTTCCGGCAGCCTGATATCGCGCTGCAATTCCACGTCAACCACAATCCATGATTGATTCGATCCCATGTCGATCAATGCCGAGCCGATGGCTTCGCGAACAATGGAACGCGCGCCGTCGCAGCCGACCAGCCAGCGCGCCTTCTCCTGCCGCGCTTCGCGCGTGGAATCGGTCACGGTGAATTGCGCGCAGTCGCGCATTGTCGTGATGGCTGAGACTTCATGCCCGGTGAAAACCCGGACATTGGCGAATCGCGCCACGCCTTGGCGCAACACCTGTTCCAGATGCGGCTGGAAAAAACTGTAGTCGTTGGCCCAGCCATGCATGCCTTCGGCTTTGGGTTTCAGCTCCAGCATGATCCGTCCAGCGGCATTGACGAAATGCGCGCCGTCGGCGGGACGAACCACCGAACTGATTTCAGCGGCGAGTCCCGCGGTCTCGAAAATGCGCATCACTTCGCCATCGAAGTGCACCGCGCGCGGCGCGCTGTGCTGGCCGCGTTCACGCTCGAACACCGCGACCGACAGCCCGAGCATGCCCAGGAGATTGGCGAGGATGGCGCCAGTCGGGCCGCAGCCGACGATGGCGACGTCGAACATCGGTTCAGTTCCCGGGCATCAGGCTTGCGACGCGAAAGCCGCCGTAGACTATCCAGCCCACCACATCGTTCGGATCGCGTATTTGCACCTCCCACAGCACCTCGGCGGGCGTGGTGCGGCTGTACTCGCGGATACGCGCCCAGTTGGGCAGGTCGCTGGGGTGAAGTTCGCGACGATCCCATTCGTTGTAGGTCAGCTCCGTCAGCATGGGGAAACACACCGAATAGAACACCAGCATGTTGCCGGTTTTGGGCAGGCGGTGCGCGTCGCCCATGGCCCAGCTGTTGACCGAGTCCCCGTCAAGTTTTGCCGAGGAGGACCACAGTTGGCGCACCGTCATGGCTTTCTCATCCACCTCGAATTCCACGCCGCGGCTGAAGGTTTTTGCCGGTGGCAGCATCGGCGCGAAGGGCATTGCCTGGAAGATGCCGTTGTCAAACATGACAATCGTGCCCTGTGGTGTGACGCGCGGGTTGTGGCCATGAAAAGGCCAGCGCAATTCGCCAATCGGGCGCAACAGCTTCTTTTTAAGGCTGTCGTTCCACCCTTCGTGATTGCCCAGTATCCAGAGTATCTCGCCCGAACTGCGCTCGATCTTCATCACCGCATCCTGATTGCGAAACGAAACGATGATGTTGCCGTCGCGCGGATCGACCACGACGCCGTTGCCGTGCGTCCAGTCGGCGTGATTGGGAAAGCCGCGCACATGCCAGTAGGCCTGCAACACGTGGTAGCCGATTCGCAAAGGATCGAGATGGTCAAATGCATTCCAGCGCCACACCACACGGCCCTCGGGCGTGAATTCGATAATCTCGTCGCCGACGACGCCTTTGGTGACGCGCGGCGCCTCCGGGTCGGATTCGCTGGAGTAAAAATTGTCGAGCACCTTGCCGAAGGCATTGAAGGAGAGAAAGTTGCCGTTGGCGAGCACCTTGGGCTGGTGATGCATGCTGTGCGCATCGATGCCGATGGAACCGGGACGCGCGCCGCCGGGCTGGTGCGCCGGCGTCCATTGCCTGACAATGTTGCCCAGAAGGTCGATCTCCATCACCGTGAAATCGACGTGCGTCGCCAGGATGTTGCCGTTGTCCAGCCGGTCGATGCCGGCGACACGCCGGTCCGACTGGTAGAACCACACCACCTCACCGGCACAATCCAGCGCGAGAATCATTCCCCAGTTGCGGCTGAAGCGCGCCTGATTGGGCGTCAGATGCGTTTCTTTGCCGCGTGACGTGCGGCGCACGCTGAGCAAGGTGATGCCGCCTTCCATTCTCGCCCCATCGCGTTTGACCAGCGTGACCGGAGGAAATGCCATGGGCGCGGGCGGCAGTGGCGGGGTTTGGTACTGTGCATCCGCCTCGGCTTTGTTTCCATTCGCATCGGTGGCCACGATGCACAACCGGTGCAACCGGTCGGCGCGCATGCCGGCCAGCGGCAGCGCCACAGGTTCTTGCGCGGCCGTTGCGTCAAGCACCGGGAAACGCGCATTGGCGGAATTTGTGCCGTCGCTGATCGCAACGTCGATACTCACCGGAACATCGGTCTGAAATGTCAATACCGCCGCAAGCGGCGCCCGCGGATTGGGGTTTTGTGTGACTGTCGGCGGGCGGATGAATTGGGTCATCGAAATTCCTGCTTCATTGTTTGATCGCTAGTCGAGCTTCACGCCCGAGGCCTTGATGGCGGCAGTCCAGCGCTCTTTGTCGCGGCGCATGGTCTGGGCGAATTCCTGCGGTGTCGAGCCAACGGCTTCCGCCCCCTGGGTGCTGAGAAACCGGGAAGTTTCGGGTTGTTTCAGGATGGTTGCCACGGACTTGGAGATCGTATCGGCGAGGGCGGCAGGCATTTTCGCCGGACCAAAAAATCCGAACCAGGTTTCGGCCTCCAGATCCTGGTAGCCCAGTTCCTTGAAGGTGGGTATTTCGGGCAGCAACGCGGAGCGCCGCGCCCCGCTGGTGGCGACGATGCGTGCCTGCCCGCGGCGCTGCACGGGGATAACCTCTTGCATCGGCAGCACGCCGGCGGGCACCTCGCCCGAGACCAGCGCATTGACCGCGTCGAGCGCCGATTTGTAAGGCACGTTGGTCAATTTGACATTTGCGGTTTGCGCCACCAGCAATGCGAAGAAAAAAGGAAGGCCGTTTGTTCCCGCGGTGCCATAGAAGGCCTGTTTGCGATCCGCGCGAGCGAGCGCGAAGTATTCTGCCAGCGTGGTCGCAGGCACTTTCTGCCCGATGGTGTAGGCGACATGCGAAGTGGATATCTGCGAGATCGGCGTGAAATCGCGAAACGCATCGTATTTGATATTGCTGGCGAACAGAGGTTCGATGATCAGCGGTCCGAGTGGGGAAATGAGCAGCACCGAACCATCGGGCGCGCCGCGCGCCACGGCGTCCGCGGCGATGGTGCTGCTTGCGCCGGGACGGTTGTCTACGATGTATTGGCGACCGGCTGACTCGCGCATCCTGTCGGCGAATAATCTCGCCATCAGGTCGAGGCTCGAACCGGGCGGGCCGCCCACAACGATGCGCCCGGGCTTGTCGGTTTGCGCGCGAGTGTCAGGCGAAGCGGCCAGCGTTACGACCGCTATGGCGATTAACGCCGGAATCCTGATCAGCAATGCATGCATGCTTGAAGCTCCTTCATCGAGGTTTATCGTGGCGATGCGTACGGCGCCACGCCTGAAGCTTTATGGCTAATCGGCAACGAAACCAGTTTGCTTGACGATTTTCCCCCAATACGCGTAATCCGATTTGATGATTGCCGCAAATTCGGCCGGCATGGTGCCGGTGGCGTTCAGTCCCACTTCGGCAAGCCGCCCGCGGACCTCAGCATTGGCGAGCGCCCTGTTGATTGTTTCGGCAAGTCTGGCATTCACCGGCGCCGGTGTTTTCCCGGGCGAAAAAAAACCGAACCAGCCGGTGCCGACGATGTCGTAGCCCTGTTCCCGAAAGGTGGAAATGTCGGGCAGCACCACTGACCTTGCCGGTCCGGTAGTCGCCAGCACGCGGGCTTTGCCGCTCTGGTGTAGTCGGGCCAGGTCCGCATCGGTGAGCACTGCCACGTTGACTTCGCCGCTCAGAAGCGCCGCAGGGACCTGTGCGGCGCCCTTGTATGGAATGTGGGTCATTTCTATGCCGGAGGCGCGCGCAAACATGACGGCGAGGAAATGCGGAATGCTGCCGCTGCCCGAGGAAGCGTAGTCCCCGCGCCTGGGTTCGCGTTTAACCAGCGCGACATATTCCGCGAGCGTCTTGGCCTGCACGTTCGGGCCTACCGCGAACGCATTGTAAAAAGTTGCCGCCTGGCTGATCGGGGCCAGATCGGAAAACGGGTCGTAGCCCAGGTTTTTGTACGTGTGGGGAAACACTGCGGTATTGGCAATGGGCAGGATCAGAATAGTGTTGCCATCCGGCGCCACCAGTTTCATCTGTTCTATGGCGATACGGCTGATTGCCCCGGGACGGTGATCGACGATGACGGTGCGGTCGGTATCGGTCTTGATACGGTCTGCGATCAGCCGTGTCATGAGTTCGAGTGTTCCCCCCGGTGGCAAGCCAATCATGACGCGCAACGGCGGCGCGGACTGTGCCATGACAGCCGGCGTGCCGCAGGCGAACAACGCGGCGAGGGCAGGACGAATCATTCCCTTCATGATGCATCGCATGCATTGACTCCTCTGGTTATGAATGCATGGTGTGGCAGGCGCTTTGTCCGGATTCTGTTACATTTTCCCGTGACAAATTCTGGTGACTGGAACTGTCCTTTGCGCTGTTTCATTGCGGCTCCCCGAAAAGTGGCGGCAAACCTAGGCGCTCGCTGCCCTGTCCGAGCGCCTGCTCGATCGCAAGCGCTACGCTCAGCAGCCGCCCCTCGCCGCCGGCGCACGCAATCAGTTGCATGCCAATCGGAAGGCCGTTGCTGTCCAGCGCCACGGGCATGGAGATCGCGCACAGGCCGAGGTAATTGACCACGAAGGTATTGCGCACCACCGGCACAGCCGGGCCGCCTGGCGGGGCCTTGCCCAGGATTGGCGCGGTGAACGGCGTGGTCGGGGTGAGCATGACATCCACGAACTCGAATCTTGACTGCGCCGAACGCGCGAGTTCGCGCATCTGCTCGACCATGTGCAGATAGCGGTGCGCGGGCATTTCCAGTCCTTCGCGCACGCGCTCGCGAATCACCGGCGTCAACAGGTCGATCCACTCGGGCAGCGAATGCTGCAACAGCGAAGCCAGCGAGGGCGCGGTAATGCCGCCTTGCTCACCCTGCAGCGCGGCGACGGCGCGGGTCTCGGGTAATTCGCTCGCGCGGATATGAAATCCTTTGTTTTGTAATTCCTTGATGGCGGCGCGAATCGCCGCCTCGACCTCGGGCTGGCAGCCTTCCCAGAAATAGGCGTCGCCTTCGCCGATCGTCACGCCGCCGGGTTCGGCTGCGCGCAGGGCTGGCGCCCAATCGCCAGCGGGGTCGATCGCGGCGAAGACGAAGGCGGCATCGGCCACGCTCCGGGTTAACACGCCCACGCTATCAAGAATCGGACTCAAAGGCACGATCCCCGAGTCGGGCCAGCGGCCGAAGCCGGGCTTGAATCCTACCAGCCCGCACATGGCCGCGGGCATGCGCACCGAACCCATGGTGTCGGTGCCAAACGCCGCCAATGCCGATCCTTCCCAGAGGCTCGCCGCCGCGCCATGACTGGAGCCGCCGGGGGTGCGCGCATTTTTCACATCCCAGGGATTGAACGGCGTGCCCCAGTTGGGGTTGGCGCCGCCGCCGCCCGCGGCGAACTCCACGGTGTGAGTCTTGCCGGATATCACCGCCAGTTGCCGCTTCACGGCTTGCACCACGCCGCCTTCGCGCTCGAACGCCTTTGGCAGGCGCCGCGATGAACCGGCGTAGGTGGGCATGCCTTGTATGCCGAAATGGTCCTTGAAGCTGAGCGGCAGTCCCTGCAGCGGGCCGAGATCCGAGCCGCAACGGAATGCGGCGTCCGCGGCGCGGCTGCACGCGGCGGCACTCTCAGGCGCCCAATGGATGTAGGCGTTCATGCGTTTACCCAGACGCTCATGCCGGGCGCAGGCGTGAGCGTGCAATTCGCCGGCGGCAATGGCGCCCGAGCGCAGCGCGGCGGCTAAAGCCGCCAGTGAACTTCCGGAAATATCTTGCGATGGCACAGTGACCTCGATACGGCGGTGGATTCGATCAAGGCGATGATGACATGATTATCTATGTGTTGCGGGCTTTGCGGCGGACAGCTTTCATCGCAGGGGCGCGGTGGATTCACGCCAAGAAACGCTTCCTTCGTGTCCACGTGGGTGGCGAATTGGAAAATATTGGCGCTTCATTAAAACTTTCGGGTACGAACCTGCGCATTGGTCATCGGAAACCGGCGGACCTTACACCCGGCACAGTTACAACTGCCCTGCGTACATCCGCCGCCCTTGGCAATCCCCATGGGTTTCCGTTAAGGTGGCGTCTCTTTTTTACGTGAAATTGAGACCGCGCAATGAACTTGGGGATTTTTGCAACAACCGCCGCCGCTTCGCTCGTCCTCGGTGGCAGCGGTGTCGCGTGGGCGCAGACCTATCCCGCCAAACCCATCCAGATGGTCATCAGCAGCACACCGGGCGCCGGCACCGATCTTGCCGGGCGAACGGTGTCGGAACGACTGAGCACGAAACTGGGCGTGCCGGTGGTGGTCACCAACAACGGCGGCGCCGCAGGGCTGATTGCCTCTGAAGCATTCAAGCGCGCGCCCAACGACGGCTACTCTTTTCTTTTCAGCAACGACAATCAGGTGTTGATGATCGCGCTGGGTTCAAACAAGGGCGTGAATATATTGCGTGACTTTGAACCCGTCGCGCCAGTGGTGGATATTGATTTCTATCTGGTGGCCAGTGGCGAAGCGATGGTTGCGGGCAACGCGCTGGAGTTGGTGCGTTTTCTCAAGGAGCGCCCCGGAAAGATGGGTTACGCCACGCCGGGCGTCGGCGCGCCGCATCATCTGGGCATGGAATTGTTCAAGCAGCAGACCGGCGTGGATGTGCTGCATGTGCCCTACAAAGGTATGGGGCCTGCGATGCCGGACTTTGTCGCCGGGCGTGTTCAACTGACTATGACGGGGTTGCCTGCGGTGGCCTCATACATGGGGGGCGGCAAGATTCGCATTCTCGGCGTGGCGTCGCCGCAACGCTCGCCGGATCAACCCGATGTGCCGACCTTGCGGGAATCCGGCGTTCCCAATGTGGAGATTCAGGGTTACAACTACCTGGTCGCGCCCTTGGGTACGCCGGCGGCCGTTATTGCCCGCATTAATACCGAGATCAACGAAGTTCTCAAGACGCCTCAGGTTCGCGCCGATCTGCTGAAGCGTGGCGCCACCGCCACCGGAGGCAGCCCGGCGGATCTGCGCAAGAAGCTGCAAACCGAAGCGGATAAATGGACGCAGGTGGTGAAGATTGCAGGCATCAAACCGGAGTAAGTTTTTTGGCTGATGAATGCCCCATTTTCGCGAAGGACATTGCGTCGTGAGCAGTTCTAATGCAGAGAGTAAATTGGTTGCCATGGATTTGCTTCGCCACATTTGTCTCGCGATGACTGCGTTGGTTTGCCTCGGTGCGCCGTGTCTGCAGCAGACGTGGGCACAGTCTTATCCGTCCAAACCTGTGCAGCTGGTTGTCGCGAGTATTCCCGGCGCGGCTACTGATCTGGTGGCGCGCACGCTCTCAGACCGGCTGGCGGAACGAATGGGTGCGCCGGTGGTGGTCACCAACAATGGCGGTGCCGCGGGGCTGGTGGCGGCGCAAGCGTTGAAGCGCGCGGCACCGGACGGATATTCGATACTGCTCGCCACCGACAGCCTGGCGCTGATGATGGCACTGGGCACGAACCGGGACGTCAATGTGTTGCGCGACTTTGAAATGATCGTGCTGAACGTGGTGATCGATTTTTATCTTGCAGTGAGCGGCGATGCCCTTGGCGCCAATGGTGCGCAGGATTTGGTGAGGCTGACGCGCACATCGCCGGGAAAATTCAGTTACGCGAGCCCCGGCGTGGGCTCGCCGCATCATCTTGCGATGGAGCTTTTCAAGCAGCAGACCGGCGCCGATCTTCTGCATGTGCCCTACAACGGCATCGCGCGTGCCGTTCCCGATCTGCTATCGGGTCGCGTGCAGGCGTTGATCACCGGCATGCCCGCGATCGCGTCGCAACTGGCCGGCGGAAAAATAAAGGTTCTTGCCGTGGCAGCGTCGCGGCGCTCACCCGAGCGCCCCGATACGCCGAGCCTGGCCGAGGCGGGCATTCCCAATGTGGAATTGCAGGGCTACAACTATGCCTTGGCGCCGCAAGGCACACCCGCAGCCATCGTGTCGCGCATCAACGCTGAAATCAATGAAGTGCTCAAGAACCCCCAGGTGCGCACAGAACTCACCGGTCGCGGCACACAGGGCGCGGGCGGCACGCCCGGTGACCTGCGCAAGAAATTGGAAGGCGAAGTCGATAAGTGGACCCGCGTGGTGAAGCTTGCGGGTATCAAACCCGAATAGTTGCGCAAAGCCTAACGAATCAGCCCCTCAAGCGGCAAACCCAGCGACAGCGCGCCGAACGAAGCGCCGTTGCTATCCCAGTTATTGCTCAGGTGGGCGGCGGCTGCAGGCGCGCTCCTGCATGCTCAAATCCCTCCCAGCCGCGGCGGTGTCCTGGATGACGCGGGCATCGCGGCGCAGCAGCAGTTCCGCGCCGATTTGCAAAAGCGAGGTACCACGGCGACCGGCGGCTCGGTGGAGGATCTACGGCGCAAGCTGCAATTCGAGGTAGAGAAATGGACCCGGGTGGTGAAGGTGGCTGGCATCAAGCCCGAATAGCCAGTCTGGATAAATTGGCGATGTTATGGCTGCTAAATGATCGCCGGTTTAGGTGAATCCGCGTCGCCGTTGCTAGGGAGAAGTTCCGACTCCGCCACCTCGATTCGATTTCCACCCTTGCCCTTGGCGGTCCTCATGGCGGTCTCCGCCGCCAACAACAAGGCATTCCAATCTTCGCCATTATCGCCAAGCACGGCGATGCCAACGCTCACCGAGATCGAGTTTTTGGTGGTGGTTAATTTTGCTTGCGTGGCGATTTCTTTTTGCGCGCGTGCCGCCAGATTCACCGCGTTTTCTCCCCAGGTGCCGGGCAACACCAGCATGAAGGAATCCCCCTCGATGCGGCCCAGCAGGTCGTAGTCGCGAATGGTTTTGCGCAGCGCATTCGCCATCGACTTGAGGACCTTATCTCCCGTGTCTTGCCCATAGGCGTCATTGATGCGCCGAAAATTGTCGACGTTAAATAGCAACATGGAGAAACGTGAATTGGCGCGACGGCGGGTGCGGGATATTTCGCGCACTACCTGGGCAATCATGGTCTGGCGATTCAGCGTGCCGCTGAGTGGGTCCAGGGACACCAATTCGCGCACCTGCCGTGCAATCGTTTCGGTGATCACCCACAGAAGCACGATGGTGCAAATCAACAAGCCGGCGATCATGCCCACCCGGCTCAATGCGCCAATCGTGTCTTGCTCCATCGCGGCGCCGGTTTCCAGGCCTGGCACGCCGAGTAAGCCGCGGACCAGCAGCACCGCGCCCAGTAAGCAAAATATGGTTGCGATGGTCAGCATTGGGCGGCCATCACGCAGCTCCCTGCAGCGATCAAACTCATAGGCGGTTTTGCAAGCCATCAGTCCGATGAATTCCATCTCGAGAAAATGGCGCAACGTCGCGCTCTGGGAGGTGTAGTAGGCGGCGAACATCGCCAGCGCGAACGAGGCGAGCAGTCCCCAGCCCAGAGGCTCGCGCATCCCCAGACCACGCGCCGAGCGTGCGCAAAGTTGCGCGAAGGTTAAGCCTAGAGCAAACAGCGCCGGGCCAAAAAATTGCGGGAAATATTCGGGCAGGTGACCTAGCGAATTGACCAGCGCCAGGCCACCGGCCAGCGCCAATACCGCCGCCCCCCAGAGCCGCGCCGACAGCGCGTAGGCCTGACCGGAACCGAAAGCAAACGCAACCGGGCCGAACACGCTGCAAATGATGATGATGGCTACATCCAGGGTGCGAATATCGAGATTCAAATTGGCTCCATGGGTTTCACTGTCAGGCTAGACTAAATAGTCGCACGAAACTTACGCGCCAAGGTGACGCAAATCGAGGGGAAAAAGCCACTGTAGCTTTCTCGAAAGTCTATCCCAAATTAAACTATGAAATGCTCGGGTCACCGCGTAGTATATTGATAATGTTATAACTATTATCCGGAATGGAGTCTGCGCGCCAGGCAACGTGTCCATCGGGCCGCACCAGCACCAGAAGCCTTCCATAAGCACGCAGCGCATCCGCGTGACGAATCTCGACCAATTCAAGTGGCATGTTCACCGCACGCGCTGCGGCAAGCAGTGGTTCGACATCAACATGTCGGGAAAAGCGCAGCAACACGAAGCGCTTGCCGAAATAATCCAAAGTGGATTTTCCCGGCGCGAGCCACACATGCGGCGCGCGCGAGCCAGGGCGCGCGGTCTGCGTATAGTTCATCACTTCATCGGGTGGGGGCGGCGTGCCATCGGGCACGATCACCGGAGAATTTTCGTACCAGTAGCCCAGATGAATGCCCAGGGTGAACCACTCCTGGCGCATCATCTCGGTGTATTCGGCGCCGAACGCTTTGCGCGCGTCGTCTCCAGCCGGACCGCGCTCGAACACCTCCTTCGCAGGCTTTTTGTCACGCGTGGACATCATGCGTTTGAGATTGGCGGTGGCTTCCTTGACGTTACGCAAGGCCACGGGACGCCGCTCGATCCCATAAGAAGCAAGCAACTTCGGTCCGGCCCAGCCGCGCAACGCGGCCTCCAGTTTCCAGCCGAGGTCCACGGCATCCTGCATGCCGGTGTTCATGCCGAAGGCGCCGGTGGGGGAATTCAAATGCGCCGCGTCACCCACCAGGAAGACGCGCTCGGTGCCATAGGAGTCGGCCACGTATTCGCGGCGTATCCAGGGAAGCAGCGAGAGGATCTCGAATTCAAACTCGCGTCCCACTGCGCGCACGATGGCTGAGCGAATTTCGTTTTCATCGAGCGCTTTTTTATTGCCATCGCCAACATAGGAAAAACGATATTGGTCGCGCCCATTGACCGCGACAATCGTCGCCCAGGTGCCTTCGGGGCCGATGAATATGAAGCGATAACCGGGTTCTTTATCCTGCAATTCCCAGAGATTGTTGCAGCGAAACACGGCGTTGGTAGTGTAGGTGAGCACCGCGTTCTGCGGTAGGGGAATGCCTAATTGTTGGCGCACCACGCTGCCGCCGCCATCGCATCCGGCTAGGTACGCGGATTCAATAACGCTGATTTCGCCTGACTTGAGGTCTTTGACGCGTGCACGCACGCCATCGGCATGCTCCTCGAATTCGAGCAACTCGGTGTGGTAGCGCACCGCCACATTGGAAAATGATTTGGCGAAGCGCGCGATCACCGGATCGAAAAAATTTTGCGGCTGGCGCTCGCGATGCTGCGGGCTTTGCGGCGGCGGCACTTCATCGCAAGGTCGCGGAAAACATTCGCGGCCGAATTCGTAACCACCCGACAAGGCGCTCACCCAGACGCAATCCTGCTCGTGATCGCGTTGGTAGCCGGCGTTCTCCACCCAATCGACAATGCCCCAACGGCGGCAGAACTCCATGGTGCGAACACCCAGGAGATCCATTTTCGGCTGCGCGATGCCACCGTCGCCTTTTTCAATAACGATGCAGGATAAGCCGCGCCAACCCAGATCGCCGGCAAGAGCCAGGCCCACTGGGCCTGCGCCGGCGATGAGGACAGGTGTTTTTTCTGCGGATGCTTTGTCCGGAATAGCCGACATGTATTGCTCCTGACCTCTGTGTACCTCGGGCGCATAGTCCAAAAGGTCGGTTGCGCCACGAAAGTCGGCAAGTGTAATGGCGGAGTGAACGCGGAACAAGCGTTGAAGTGGTCAACGATATTGCCTGTAGCGCATCGCATGAGGCATGAATCCAATATCCCTTAAGATTCGGTACCTATTCAGGGTACATGGACTATGACAGAAGACGATGCGGTCGCGCTTGCGAAAGCGCTTCGATTGCTGACGCCATCGCAGAAGGATTGGGTTAGATCTGCCATGTCTCAATTCCAATTGCCGCACGAATTTCATCGAAACGCCGACTCGGATTGGATTGGTGATGAGGTGCTGGAGGCCATGGGTGACGCATTGCGCATCCATCACGCTCTGAGCCGCCAGCCTCTAACCAAGGACAAATTTGAATATGCTTTCGAACGCGCCTTGAATTTAGCGGGAACCGCGGCCACGCTGGTAGAAAGCCGAACCAATCGAGGTCACGACATCACCATCGCGGGAGTGCCCGTGAGTCTGAAAACTGAAGCCGCCGCGAATATCAAGGAGGACATTATTCGCATCAGTAAGTGGATGGAACTTGGTATGGGTAAATGGGTCTTGCCCGAATTACGCGACTTGTTTCTTGAACACTTACGCAGCTATAAGCGAGTTTTCACGCTGCGTTGTTTGGCGCCTGGGCCAAGGCAATTTCGTTATGAGCTGGTGGAAATTCCAGTTTCCCTGTTGCTCGCTGCAAAGTCCTGTCGCTTTGAGGTAAAAAAGACCAGTAAGCAGAAACCCAAACCCGGATACGCCTATATCGAAGGCCGCGATGGCTCATTGAAATACGCGCTGTATTTCGATGGTGGGACAGAGAGAAAATTGCAGATTCGAAATTTGCGCAAATCGCTTTGCACAGTTCACGCGACCTGGGAATTCGAGTCAACGCCGCTTTAGCAAGCGCTCGCGTGCCAGCTCCGCATACTCTTCGCTCAGCTCAATGCCGGTGGACGAACGTCCGAGTTCGTTGCAGACGACACCGGTGGTGCCAGACCCGAAGAAAGGGTCCAAAACACGGCTTTCAAGACGAGAACCGGCCAGTACGCAGAGCCGTGCCAAGGACCGGGGATAAACGGCGAAATGGCTGCCCGGATAAGGTTCTGTATTGATGTTCCAAACGGTCCGGCGATTTTTTGTTTTTTGACGGCTGCCTTGTGCAGGCCCCTGCACGGGTTCCTGAATGGACTCCCAATCGTAGTAATACTTTTCGGACTTGGAAAACAGAAAAACATACTCGTGTGAGCGCGTGGGCCTGTCCTTGGCGCTTTCGGGCTGGCAATTAGGTTTATTCCACACGATATCGGTGCGTAGATACCAACCGTCATCCTGAAGGGCGAAAGCGAGCTTCCATGGAACGCCGATCAAATCTTTAGGCTTGAGGCCATCCGGTGTCGGAGGGCGATAATCCATGGCACGCCCTTTGTTTTTGTCGTCGGAGTCGCGCCAGGTTCTACCGCCCGATGTATAGCTATCACCAATATTCAGCCACAGCGTGCCGTCGTTCGACAGTACGCGCCGCACTTCGCGGAAAACACGTACTAGATCGGTTATGTAATCTCCCACCCTGGTTTCCGCGCCAATTTGCCCGTGAATTCCATAGTCACGCAGGCCCCAGTAGGGCGGCGAAGTGACGGCGCATTGAAATATTCCATCGGGAAAGCCGTGAAGAATTTCGCGCGCATCCCCGACGATGATTTCACATCGATTCGCGGTTTTTTCAAGAAGCACCTGCCTTTCGGGGGCAGGGTCTTGTTGAAATAGATCTAGAACTTCTCCCATGGTCACAATCTTACTTGATTCGATCTGGGTAAATGGACGGCCTTGCGAAATCCAGGGCATTTTAGTGTGCGCTTGGCGCTATATTTTGTGCCGGGCAGGCGATGCACTCGTGGCCAGCCTTCGTGGTACCGTTTGAAAACATTGCCCGCAGGCCACTGCTCAGCGAATATAAGATTCAGCAGCAAGGCAATAGCAACGTGAGAAGGTGTGAGTGGGATCTAAAACAAAGGAGGTCACTATGGCGACAATACATCGCAGGGTTCGTGGCACGACACTGGCGGCGGCAATCGCTTTGTCCGCGGGCGTATGGTCCTCGGGCTGCTACGCGCAAGCGTTCCCGGTTAAACCGATACGTGTGGTGGTGCCCTATCCGCCAGGCGGCGTGGATGTTCTCGCCCGCGTGATTCTCACTGAGATGTCAAAGAACATTGGCCAGCCGGTGATCCTGGAGAATCGCGCCGGCGCCAACGGCATCATCGGCGCCGATGTGGTGGCGCGCGCCGCGCCGGATGGCTATACGCTTTTGGTGCCGGCGTCGAGCACGCTCATCACCAGCGTGATTCTTTCCAAGAACGTGCCCTTCCATCCGGTGAAAGATTTCACGCCGATCACCAACATGTACGAGTCGATCCAGGCCTTCGCGGTGCGCCTAAACATGCCGGTGAATTCGGTGAAGGAGCTGCTCGATTACGCGAAAAAATATCCGGGCAAGGTCACCTATGCCAGTTCCGGGATAGGTTCGGCGTTTCACTTTCAGGGCGAAGCCTTGAAGCTGCTCGCTGGTGTGGACATGCTGCACGTGCCCTACAAAGGCACCGGACCGCAGGCGGTGGCCATCATCGCGGGCGAGGTGGATGTGGCTTTTCCGAGTTATGGCAATCTCGGCGGGAATGTGAGCAAAGTGAAGATTCTTGGTATCACCGGGGCGCAGCGCAGCGCGCGGCTGCCCAATGTGCCGGCGGTCGCGGAAACCATTCCCGGCTATCGGCGTATCCCCGGATGGATTGCGCTGTTCGGGCCCGCCAATTTGCCTGGTGCGGTGGTCGAGCGCTTGAATTCCAGTGCGCATGCGGCCTTGAGATCTAAGGAAGTGACCTCGGCATTCGAGGATCAATTTACCACCGTGCTTGCCAGCACCCCCGCCGAGTTGGGAAAAATCGTCAGGGATGATCTGGAGAATGGGCAGAAACTGGCCGATGCCATTGGCTTGAAACCCGAGTAGCTGCGATGAAAATCGGGTTGTTGCTTAGTCTGACCGGCGCGTTGTTAGGTGGTGTTTGGTCTCCCGCCATGGGCCAGGCCTTTCCCGTCAAACCGATCCGGATCATCGTCTCCACTTCGCCTGGCGGCTTGACCGATCTCATTTCGCGAAACAGCGGTCAGGGCGTGACCGAATCCACGGGACAGCCGGTGGTGGTGGAGTATCGGCCCGGCGCCGGAACCTTGATTGGATTTCAAGCCTGCGAAAAGGCGCCGCCCGATGGTTATACGGTGTGCGTCACCACGCCCGAGTCGCTGGTGTACAACCCCTTGCTTTTCTCCAAGCTGCCGTATGACGCGGAGAATGGTTTTGTTCCCGTGACCAATTTGTTTCGTGGCGCGGGCGGCGTGATCGTCGCGCATCCATCGGCGCCCAATGGCAGCTTCGCGGATGTGATTGTTTTCGCCCGGGCTAACCCCGGCGCGCTGAATTACGCCACCTGGGGCTCAGGCAGTGTGCCCGGCATCATGCTGGGGTGGATCAATCACGCCAATGGCGTCAACATCACACCGGTGCCTTACAAAGGCGCGGGGCCGTCCTTGCCAGCCATTGTCGCCGGGCAGGTGCATTTGACTTACAGCGCGATCGGCTTGGTGCAGCAGCATGTCAATGCGGGCAAATTGCGCCTGCTCGCCGTGGCGGGCAAGGAGCGTTCACCCTTCGTGCCCGGCACGCCAAGTCTGGGCGATTTCAACAGTGATCCGGGGTTGAATAGTTACTTCGCGATGTTTGCACCGGCCAAGACGCCCATGCCCATCGTCGAGCGGCTCGCCGCGGAATTCGGCAAGGCGGTGCACAGCGAGCGCATCAAGGAGTTATTGAAGACGCAAGCTTTGATTCCGGTGGGCAACACGCCTAGCGAATTCGCCGCATTTCTGAAGGAAGACAAGGTGAATGCCGCGCGCATATTCAAGGCGATCGGCATACGCCCAGGCGAGACACCGCCTACTTCGCAGTAAACCCTTTAGTCGCTCACCGTCAAATCAACAAAGTGGCCGATGGTGCCTGGCCCCAGCCATAGAGCGATCGAACCCTCGCGCGGGGCCTGCTTGAGGTCGTTGACGATCAAGGTGGGTTGGCTGGCGCGGTGAACGTAAAGTTTGGCTTTGTCGCCTCGGACATCGATTTTGATAGAGGTGAGTTTGGCTGGCTCCAGATCGGCATAACACTCGTACTTTTTGGGAAACTTTTCGCGCAGCAACTCCCACGGATAACCGGGATAGGAAATGTATTGCGTCGAATGATTGCGGCGCACCTGATCGTCCGCACGCCCGTTGGTCGGACGGATATAAAAGCACTCGAACGATTCGGCCTTGGGCGCGACGCGAAACGCCACGCCGACGAAACCGCGCGCGGCCTGTGCGGCACCCGGACCGGGTTCGCCGGCGATGTCGATTTCGATGATGCCATCGCGAAAATTATCGATGGGGAAGATGGCGAGGCGGCCGTTGTCGCCGGCGTTAGCCGGGGCAGCGTCAGACAGCCGCAGCGCCTGACGGCCTTCGAAGGTCACGTTTTCGGCGGCGACGTTGATGCATTGAATCGCGTTGCCTGCTTCAAGCGAAATAGCTGCCATCTCAACCTCCGGAAAGACCGGCCGCTTTGACCACCTCGCCATACACCTTGTAATCGGTTCTAAGCGTTTCGGCCAACTCCTGCGGCGTGGAACCCACCGCATCCACCGCCATCTGCTCCAGGCGCGAGATCATGGCGGGATCGCGCACCGCTTTTTGCACTTCGGCGGCGAGCCGATCAACGATATCGCGCGGCGTCCCAGTCGGTGCAAGCATGGCGTTCCAACCTACCGCGGCAAAGCCCGCGTAACTTTCGCTGATGGCGGGCAGGTCGGGTAGCGCTTTGTCGCGCCTGGCGCTGGATACCGCCAGCAATAAGACGCGGCCGGTTTTCGAATGTGGCACTACATCGGGCGCGTTGCCAAAATAGGAATTCAATTGGCCGCTCACCAAATCCGCGGTGGCCTGCGGGCCGCCTTTGTAGGGCACATGCGTGAGCTTCAGTCCCGCGCGCATGGCAAAGAGCTCGGTGGTGATGTGCGAGAACGAACCGTTGCCCGCCGAGCCGTAGGTGATCTTGCCGGGATTGGCTTTGGCGTAATCGATAAAATCTTTAAGATTTTTAACCGGAACAGAAGAATGCACGCTCAACACCGAAGAATTGCTAGCCACATTTGATATAGGCGAGAACTCCTTAAAGGGGTCGTACCCCACTTTCTGCAGGTGCGGCGTGATGACGAACCCCACCGCGCATACCAAAAGCGTCAAGCCATCGGCAGGCGATTTGGCGACGGCCTCGGCGCCAATCGCACCGCCCGCGCCGGGACGGTTATCGACGATGAACTGCTGATTGAAGGTTTTGGAGAAGGAGTCGGCCACTGCGCGGGTGATGCGGTCGGTGTTGCCGCCGGCGAGAAACGGCACTACCAGCCGAACGGGTTTGGAGGGGTAGCTTTGCGCCAATGACGGCGTTGTTCCCGCCGCGAGTAATGCGACGCCCAACATTGCGGTGATGACAGATTTGATCATGGGTGTTTCCTTCGCAAGTCAAAAAAATTTGATTAGAGTCGATGTTACTTGTCGCCCCAAACCTCGTGTGCTACCTCGACCACGAGTTTGAGTTTCGCCCACTGCTCATCGGCGGTGAGCTTGTTGCCGTGATGCGTCGAGGCAAAGCCGCACTGTGGCGACAGGCATAGGTTTTCCAATGGTACGAACTTAGCGGCTTCGTCAATGCGGCGTTTAAGCGCATCCTTGGATTCCAATTGAGGAAGTTTGCTGCTCACCAGGCCCAGGACGACGCGCTTGTTCTTCGGCATGAACCTCAAGGGCTCGAAGCCGCCGGCGCGGTCGGAGTCGTACTCAAGGAAAAATCCATCTACCTTGATTTCATTGAATACCGCCTCGGCCACCGAGTCGTAGCCGCCCGAGGCGACCCATGAACTCATGAAGTTGCCGCGGCAGGTGTGCATGGTGATGGCCATACCCGCTGGCCGATCAGCAATGGCGCGGTTGATGGCGGCGGCATAGGTGTGCACCAGCTTGGCGGGATCGTCGCCGCGCTTTCGGGTCATCTCCTGAAACCCGCTGTCGCACAGCATCGAATAGCTGGTGTCGTCGATCTGCAGATATTGGCAGCCTGCAGCATGCAGCTCGCGAATTTCCTCGGCATAGGCGCGGCCCACGTCCACCCATAGCTCCTCGATGTCGGGATAGGCCTCGGTGCTCACCGAATTGCGGCCGCCACGGTGATGCAGCATGGCGGGCGCGGGGATGGTCATCTTGGGTGTGTGCTTGGCGATCGACTTCAAGAACTTGAAGTGCTCGACGAATATCGGTTTGCCACGTTTAAGTTTCCTCGCCACGAACATGATGGGCGGCATATCTTCGTTGGCGATTCCTTGGAAAGCAGCCACTCCCGGATCGGGCTTGGTATCGACGCCGTCCATCCCCGATAAAAAATCCACATGCCACCAGTCGCGGCGGAATTCGCCATCGGTGATGGCCTGCATGCCAGTAGCCTCCTGTTTTGCTACTGCCTCGCGAATGCAGCGATCCTGAACCTCTCTCAGCGCATTGGCGCTAATTTCGCCGCGCTTGGCCTTGGCGCGCGCCTCGGCAAGCACGGCGGGGCGCAGCAGGCTGCCGACATGGTCGGCACGAAATGGCATGGTGGCGTTGGCACTCATGGATTTTTCTCCTTGGGGGTAATTTCGATAAGGGTAATTTCGATAATTTACGCTGTACGCGGGGCAGGTGTCGATTTTACTTGCGGAGGTTTCATAAACCACGCCACGAACACCGAAGCCAGCGTCACCGCGGCAAAAAACAAAAAGCATTCCTCGAACGCCGCGAGAATCGCGTCTGGGTTTCCGCCGACGACGGTTTTCGAGACGCCGTAGACACTCAAGCGCCAATCCAGAAGAATACCCGCCGCGCTCACCCCCACGGCGCCGCCCAGGTGGCGCAAGAATATTGCCAGGGTCAGGGCCTGCGGCATCTCGGGACGCGGCAGGCCTTGTGTGCTGCCCAGCAGCAGCGCAGGATGCAGAATGGAAAAGCCCACGCGTCCAATAATGGCCCAGGCGACGATGGCCCAGTAAGAAGACTCGCGATCAACGAGCGCGGTTAAAAACGTCGATAGCGCGAACAAAAGGCTGCCAGCGATGACCAAGGGGCGCGATGCCATCGAATCGGCCATGCGCCCGCCAATTGGCATGCATAGAGCCAGGGCGATACCGGCGGGCAGTATCACCAGGCCCGCATTCGATGGCGTGTAGTTGAGCGCGAGCTGCAGAAATACCGGCAGCAAATAAGTGACGGCGAAAATAGAAAAGCCAAATAGAAACGACACCACTGCGCCAAAGAGGAACTGTGTTCGCGTGAATAGGCGAATCTGCAAAAGCGGGTCGGTTTTGCGCAACTGGTAATGGGCAAAGCCGGCGAAACCGGCCAGAGCTGTGCCTACCAACAACCATGCTGATATTGTTTCGCCACCGTGGGCAAACGCCGCAAGGCCATTCAACAAACAAACGATGGCAAGCGCGATCCATGACAGGCCCAGCCAATCCAGGGGTTTGGCTTGCATGAAACCTGAGGTCACTGGCAAATAGCGTCGCGCCAGGAACCATGCGATTAGAACGAACGGCGTTGAGGCGAGAAAAATTGATCGCCAGCTAAACCATTCGATCATGTAGCCGCCCAGGGTTGGCGCCGAGGTCGGCGCGAGCACCGCGCCAAAGCCATACATACCCATGGCGCGCCCCTGTTCCCCGGGGGCGAAGGCGCGCGCGATAACGATATTGGGCAGCGGTTGCAGGATGCCGGCGGCGGCGCCTTCGATGACGCGCATGGCAATCAGCAGCGTGAAGCTGCCCGAAAAAGCCGCGCCGATACCGGCTGCCATCATGATCAAAATGGCGGCGACGAACGTGTGCCGCAGGCCAAATCGCGCGAGCAACCATGGCGCGAGCAGGTGCGCGGGCAGCATCGACACCATGAAAGCCGAGGCCACCCACTGCGTGCGATCCTGGCCAATATGAAAATCCAGGCTGATATTGGGCACCGCGACACTCGCAATGGTGGAGGCCATGAACGAGCCCATGCTGCCCGCCATCACGGTGATGAGTAGCAGCCATTTGTAGCGTTCGCCGTGGCGCGCGCGCAGCGCGTCGGCGGAATCGCTGGTACTTGCGGCGGCGCTAGGCGCGTCGGTGGAACTATTTTCGGGGGTGGCGATGACGTATTGCTCTGGGGCGGAAAAGTAGGATGCGGCGAATGCGAAAATTTGATCGCGGCGCGTGCTTGCGTAAAACTCGATGATTAGTGTATCACTGCGTTTTCGCGGGCCGCCGCATTCACTTTTTATCGGAGTCAAACCGCATGTCGAAAAATAAAATGGCGATCATCATCGATCCGAAGGTCGAGTGGTATCGCTCGCAATTCGTGGGCCAATTTCCTGGCCTTGACGTGCATGTGGTTGCCGAGGCAAGCGAGGCGCACGAGCTAGTGGCCCAGGCCGACGCCATTCTCGCCATGGGGCATCACTTTCACGAGGAGCTGATTGCGAAAGCAACCCAGCTCAAATGGATTCAGGCCTTCACCACCGGCGTGGATCAGATCGTGCTATTGAAATCGCTGCGCCCAGAAGTGCTGGTGACTTCGATGCGCGGCATTCATGGCCCGCAATTATCCGAGATGGCATTCATGCATATGCTTAATCTGTCGCGCAATTACAGGCAGATTTTGAAGAACCAGGAAAACGCCGTATATGCGCGGGTACCGCAGCCGCGGTTGTGCGGCAAAACGGTGGTGATCGTCGGTGTGGGTTTGATTTCGACCGAACTCGCGCCACGTTGCAAAGCCTTTGGCATGAATGTGATCGGTGTCACCAGCGCGCCGCGTGATGTGCCAGGCTTTGATCGCATGATGCGGCGCGAAGACCTGGTTGAGGCCGCGCGTATCGCCGATTTTTTAATTGTGCTCGCGCCCTATACACCGGAGAACGACAAACTGGTGAGTAAGGCGGTGATCGATGCCATGAAGCCCACCGGAATTTTGGTCAATATCGCGCGTGGCGGCGTGTGTGATGAAGACGCGATCCTCGCCGCGGTGCGCGAGAAGCGCATTGGTGGCGCTGGATTGGATGTGTTCCGGGTTGAGCCGCTGCCACCCGATCACCCTTTCTGGAAAGAGGAGCGCGTCATGATCACGCCGCGTATCTCGGGTGGGAGCGACGATTACCACACGCTGACCGTGCCCACCATTCGTCAGAATCTGGCTTGCTTCATGGAAGGCCGGATGCAGGACATGATCAACGTGGTGCCGCATTGATGTTGTTGTCGACCTGTATGTCGGCGAGGGCAATTTGCCAATCGGCTCAAGCTACAAAGGAAATCCCATGTCCGCAGTATTGAATGACGCCGACGAACGTCTGTGTTCGCCGCTCTCCACAACGGAGATGGAACGCCGCTGGTCGCTGGCGCGCCAGGGGATGCGCGATCTGGGCGTGGACGCGCTTCTGGTGCAGGGTTTAAATGATTTTTCCGTGGGCGGGTTTTTTCGCTGGTTCACCGGTCAACAAGCGAGTAACGTTTATCCGCGCACCGTGTTGTTCCCGCTCGATGGCCCGATGATCGCGGTAGACAACGGTCCATTAGGTGGCAGTACCGTTGTCGATCCCACGGACCCGATGAACCGGGGAATTGGCAGGCGAGCGTTTGCCACCAGCGTGAGTTCGGTTGCCTACACCGGGGGCTACGATGCCGAGGTCTGTGCGCGGGAAATTACCGCCGCCGGATTCAGGCGCGTGGGGCTGGTGTGTGGTGCATCCATGTCGCATGGGTTTATGGCGGCGCTGCAAAACGCCGCAGGTGGCGTGGAGTGGATTGACTCAACCGACATGATCGAGCGCTACAAAGCAATCAAAAGTCCTGAGGAGATTGCCTTCATACGTCGCACGGCGGTGATGCAAGATCAAGTGTTCGCCAAGACCTGCGCTTTTATTCGCCCGGGAATAAAAGAGCACGAGGTGATGGCCTACGCGCAATATCTGGGGCAATTACTGGGGAGCGAAGGCGGTATATTTTTAGGCTCTACCGCGCCCGAAGGTCGGGCGGCGATGTTTCGACCGCGCTCACAATGGGGGCGCGAGATTCGCCAGGGCGATACTTTCACCTTGCTAATCGAAAACAGTGGTCCCGGCGGATATTACGCGGAGCTATCGCGCACTTTTGTTCTGGGCAAGGCTTCCAGCGAACTCATCGAAACCCATCGCCAAGTGGTGGAAGCGCGTCAACACACCGTTGATCGTTTGTTGCCGGGCGCCGATTGCCGCGCGATATTCGAGGCGCACAACACCTATATGCGCGAGCGCGGTTTGCCCGAGGAGCGGCGGCTGTATGGCCACAGCCAGGGCTACGATTTGGCCGAGCGCCCGTTGCTGCGCCAGGATGAAACCATGGCGCTCGAGGCCAATATGCTTTTAGCGGTGCACCCCACCGTCGCAAACCCGAGGGTATTTGTCACCATCACCGACAATTATCTGTTGCGTGCAGGGGGCGGGCCGGAGCGTTTGCACGCTACTGAGGAGCGGATTTTCGAGTTGTAGCGTATTCGAGCGAATCTGACTCTCTCGCGATGGGGCGTGATCGCTACGCGGTGACCCATGGCAGGACACAATATTTTCCCTGAACGATAATCGCTCCGATCAAGGCAAGGAAAGGCGAACCATGGATCAGAAACAAATTAAGCTCTACGTCGATGACCGTCCCGAGGACAAAATCTTTCGCGTGCATCGCAATGTGTTTGTCGATCCGGCGATTTTCGAGATGGAAATGAAATACATCTTCGAGCGCACTTGGAACTTTTTAGGCCTTGAGTCGCAGATCCCCAAACCCAATGACTTCGTGACATCGACCATCGCGCGCACGCCTGTGATTGTGAGCCGCGGCGCGAGGGGCGAGATCGGCGCGTTCATCAACGCCTGCCGCCACAAAGGCGCCACCGTGTGCCGCATGAGCCAGGGGAACGCGAAGTATCACGTCTGCCCGTACCACGGCTGGGCCTACGATTCCTCGGGGAAAAACGTCGATATCAAAGATCGCAAATCGGGTTGTTATGCCGAAGTCTTCGATAAAGAGAACCACGACCTATTGCCGATCGCCAAGGTCGCCAGCTACAAAGGTATGATTTTCGGTAGCCTCTCCGCCGATGTTCTGCCGTTGGAAGAGTTTCTTGGCGACACCAAATTCTTCGTCGATATCGTCATGGATCAAGGCGCGAAAGGCATGGAGTTTGTGCCGGGGCGCGCGAGCTATACCTTCCGAGGCAACTGGAAGCTACAGATGGACAACGGCCAGGATGGCTATCACCTGACATCGACACATCAAAGCTTCATGGACCTACAGGCGCGAAGGCGTGTGGGCGAGGGCCATGTCGAGGCGCGTCAGTTCGACTGGAAGCAGCGCGCCAAAATGCGCAATGGCATGTTTGCCTTCCCGCATGGTCATACGGTGCTTTGGCTCGATCAAGTGGAGCCCGGCAAGCGTCCTTTTTACCCGGTGGTCGACGAGGTGCGCGCGCGTATTGGCGAACTACGCACCGAGTGGGCCTTAAAAGCGCGCAACTACCAATTCTTCCCCAACATGCAATTCAACGATTCGGTGACCACCATGCTGCGGGTGTTCCGCCCGATTTCGGTGGATCTCACCGAAATGAATACCTATTGTCTCGCGCCGGTCGACGAACGCCCCGATCTGCGTGCGTGGCGTCTGCGGCAATTCGAAGATTTCTTCAACCCCAGCGGCATGGCCACGCCCGATGACACGGTGACTTACGAAGACTGCCAGCGTGGTTTTGCCTCGGGTGAAATCGATTGGCTGCAAGGCTACGAGCGCGGTTTGGAAGCCTTAGCACCAGTACCCAACGAAGTGGCGAAAGAAATCGGTATCACGCCCTTGCAGAACATCATCGGCACGATAGAGATGCAGCAGGAAGTGGCCATGGAAGCGCCTTACCGCGAGTGGGCAAGGATGATGGAGGCGGGGATCGCAGGGAAGAAGGCGTACGGTTGAATATGCTGAAATATCGAAAACTTTCCGCCCCAGGGCGCAGAATTTGTAGTCGATTTGGCCTACGTTCAGAACGCATGTTGATGGAGATTCTTGATGTTTCAGCCCGGATATAATAAGTCATGGCTGGCATTAAGGTTCAGGACGAATCGAATCAGCTTCCGAGGAAAAACGGAAACGGTATATTGCGACGCGAGATTTGGGTTGATCAAAATGGAAATGTCGTGCGGTACAACCTCGCTTATATCAATCACGACATATATCAAGGCGACAATGGCCGCGTTGTGGGGTATGACAACGCGCACGGCGTGCATCATCGTCACCACCTCGGAAAGGTGAGTGACGTCGACTTTACCTCGTTCGAAGACATCGAGACACGTTTTGAAGAGGCTTGGTTGGTGTTTTGGAGAAAGGTTCAGAAATGAAGACCATAGTCAAAGTGCAAACTCCGAAAGAATTTTTTGCGCGGGGAAAGGCGCTCGCAAGACTCGCCGATCAAGGAAAGCTGATTCCTCGGGAGCGAGTGATTGCTTTCTCCGATCCAGACGACATGGCGCGGCTGATTACATCGGCGAAGCTCGCGTTGTTTCGGGAAGTACGGCAACGTCCTGGTTCAATCACGGAGCTTTCCGAGAGACTGCATAGGGACCGCAGCGCGGTAAAACGCGATATTGATGAATTGGAGAAGGCTGGATTGATTGAAGTGGAGGACCTCCCTCACCCAGGGCATGGCAGGAAAAAAGAGGTTCGCGCAGTCGCTAAGCAAATTCTGTTGGCGATTTAACGCAGGTAGGCCACGTCGGTCGCCAGACACATTCTGGTCCTTTTATTTTCGGATTGTCGCCGTGGTGCCCTTGATTTTAAATGGGGCTAGATGGGACGGCTAACAAAGCCGCCGTGCCTTTTATCGGCGCTTAGGGCCGAATTGTCAAAGCCGGCGTCAGGGCTTTGGCCCATACACTTGGGTTTTTTTTTTGACGGCGCGTTACCCACTTTAGCGAGAGGCGTCCACCCTGCGCAACTCGTGCTTCCAATTCAACAGTTGCCGGTCCGCAGTGAGCAATTTTGCATGCGATGCAATAGCCGTGGCTGCGATGATCCGGTCAGCCGGATCGTTATGCAGCGACGTCAAGTCGGCGGCGAGAATGCCGATCTCGCCGGTGACGGGGAATTCCTGCAATCCAGCGACGATCAGGCTACGTCGCCAGTCGAGCGGTTCAATGGGTAGCGTGATTCTTCCGCGTAAATGCAACATCGCACATTCCCAGAAACTAATCGCGCTCACCGCGACTTCCTGCCGCACCCACTCGCGCTCGATCTCGCGCCTGCATTTGCCGCCCAGCGATCGGTCATTGGTGTTCATCCAGATGAGGACATGGGTATCCAAAAGGATCATTTCAAAGCATCCCAGTCCACGCCGACGGGCGCGATGATGTCGCCATTGATTTTGATCTGGTGCATGCCAAAAGGCGATTTAGGCCGTTCGCCCCCGCAGGGCACCAACTCAGCCACCGGTTTGCCATGTTTGGTAATCGTAATCGGCCGGCCGGTGCGCGCCACCTCGTCCATCAACGCCAGGCATCTGGCTTTGAAATCCGCCGCTTTGACTGTTTCCATGCTTCACCCCGATATGACCATATTTGTGGTCATATTATCATGGCCGCCCGCTCACGGACGGTGGCTGGGGGCCGCGCGTGAGCTATGGCCTAGGCAGATCGGTGGATGTTTGGTTTGCGCCGTTGGTCAATCAAACGGGACGGGAGACTGCGGTTGCTGGGGTTCGATTGGCCTTCTGATTCGAGGACACGCAATCGAAGAGACTATTGTCGCGTGATCACCGGCCCGCCCACCGGACCTTGGAGTTTTGCCGGAAACGGTCTCGAGCATCGAATGCGCGCGGCGAACGGAAATTCTTCGTTTTTCGCAAGTTTCGTCATTACGTCGATTTGATAGTGGCGCCAAGGGTGAGTTTTTGCGCCACCATTGCGTTGAGTGATACTCCTGCTTTGGCCGCCTCCACCGCAAGCGTGCGATGCAGGCGTTTGTCGATACGCACATTGAACTGGCCACTGTAACGCTTGCGCGAAGGTGCGATGGGCGCTGTTTCGCCACGCTTTTCATAGCTAAGGCGCACGCCACGCCATGCTTGTGCAAGTTCATCGAGTGCGAGTTCAGGTGTTGATGAGAACGCTGAAACCTCCGGCATTTCGACAAAATGCGCGAGCCAATCGTCATCCTCATCCAAGTAGACGTTGATGGTATAGCCATCAAAACGGTCATTTTTGCGTTGTGCCATGCGTTACTCCACGTGTTTCAAAAACTGTTCCACTTGGTAGCCTTTCGCTTTGCCATTGCGAGCTTTTTGCAATGAAATAACAACCCCACTGGACGAGCGCCAGATCCGATGACTGCCGGTTTGGTGATCGAATGTCCAATCGTTCTGCCGCAGTAAAGTCTCCAGCTCGGAAAAAGCCAGAC